>PFQB01000061.1 GCA_002793355.1 Candidatus Dojkabacteria bacterium CG_4_10_14_0_2_um_filter_Dojkabacteria_WS6_41_15 | reverse complement strand
AAGGGCGCGCGAAGCGTAGCAATATAATACCCCGCAGTTCGAAGAACTGCCTGCGACGAAGTCACATGGGCGTAAGCCCGGGGAAGTTTATTTTGCAATTGAAGTACGGACCAATGATAAACCGCTTTTCCAATGGTAGCAGCATTTGTACTATTAAATCGTTTAGCGATTGCTTTTTCGCTCGAATACATCGACTTTGCTTTCATCCCAACACCTGTTAGCCACTTGAGGTTATTACCCATATTATAATGCGCTTTTGCCTCTGCTTCGGTCGGTATAGTCATCTTCATTTCAATAATTTTCAATCCGGCCTCTTCAAATTTCTGAAGTATTTTGCCAACGAGAGATCGCTTAATCGCATCGTTTTTGATTATTACGAGTGTTTTCTCTATATCGTTCATACAAAATTATTCTTCGTTGTATCATTCATTGGAAGTTGCCTTAGCACTTGACTCTGTAGACTGCCAATACTATACTACTGGCAAGCGAAATAACTTGAAACAGACACACATGACTATTAAACCAGTTGCCTCTAATCTCGTACTAAAGAACGTTGAGCCAGAAGTCAAAACAAAGTCTGGGCTTTTTATTCCCGAGACTGCAAAGGAAGATAAAACCCCGAATATGGCAGAAGTTATTGCAGTCGGAACTTCAAAGAAAATTGCCGAGCGTGGAATTAAAAAAGGGGATTGGGTGATTTATTCAAAATATGCAGGAACAGAAGTAGATGTCGATGATACCAAATTTGTGATTGTTTCGATCAAGGATGTGTTGGCGAAGATAGAGAAATAGCGAAGCTATTAGCTAATAACTGCTAGTTATTGAACTGATTCGGTTAGTTCGTTAATTCGTTATTTCCTGCTATACTGTTTTATGAAGGCACAAGCTGTCTATTTAGATAAAACAAAAAGCAAATTGTTTACTGATAACCTTGTGGCTGGTATAGGATGGGGGATGGGCACAGTGCTCGGCGCTTTGGTGTTGGTTACGTTTCTTGGGATGATTGCCTCAAAGGTGCAAACAATTCCGATAATAGGCGAGTTCGTTTATGGAATAATAGTAGAGGTTGGAAAACTTCAGGGAAAATAATTTATTATTTACATTGTATGATTGAATTACAAATCACACTCCAAATATTGGGAATTGTTGCCTTGTTAGTGTTTATTACGTTGCTTGGATACCTTCTTTATATGCTTGGAAAGATAAATACAAAATTGGATTCGATACTCGAAATGATTACATATTACGAGAAGACAAAGGCAGTCGTCGTTGACTTTATGGCGGGGCCAGGTCAAATGTATTTGAATACGGCAAAGACAATATTTTCTTTTATCGCGCCCTTGTTGACAAGAAGCCGAAAATCCAAGTAGAATTGGTCATGAAAAAAATTGCATTACTATCTCTTCTAATTGGCGTTTTGAGCTTTGTTTTGTTAGATTTCAAGCCAGTTTACGCGGCGACTTGTGATGCAGATGAAAATCTCTACCTTAATGTATTTACTAACGGTCGTGATTCGATAGACAAATCTATTGGGGTTACGCAGGAGAGTGCGGTCTCGACTACAAATGTGTTGGTTACATCATTGTTGTCGGTGGCGAGTGTTGGAATGACTTCATCAGCTGGTAATTGTATGAAGGTATCTCTTCTTGACAATATACGAGATGTTAACGCACAGAAGGATTCTCCTGGTGCACTACAGTATGCGGTAAGTATGATGGCTTCCAGCTTTTCTGGGGTACCAGCTGAGAGTATTCCGGGCTATTACGCTCAAATGTTACTGCCAAAGGAGTTGGTGTCTGGGAGTACGGCATATGCCGGGGCAAATTGTGGTGACAAAGGATTACTGACTGCCCCGCCAGATTGTAGATCAGCTTCAATTTACTTTGGAGAGGATCAGAACTTTGGTATCGGAATTAGTACCCTATGGGGAATGTCGTTCGCTTTCGCGATGGTCATCGTGGTATTTGTCCTAATTGTTAGTGGGTTTATGATAATGTTCCGTTCTAAAATTGGAGGACAGGTTGTGGTGACTGTTTCTATGGCGTTGCAAAATATTGTGATAGCAACAGGAATGGCTTTAGCAAGTTATGCTCTTGGTGTATTCTTTGTGAACTTGTCAAAATTTCTCATTTTGCTGTTTGCTAATGTATTTGTAACTGTTCTTATGACGCAGGATCCGGGGTATGGATTACTTTTTGGTGGTACTATTGCGCAAATTGGTCCAATTACTTTGGATTCCCCCGTTGGATTCTTGACTTTCATTAACGAACCCCTTGGACTTTCTGCAAAGTTGTTGTTTGTTTTGCTAGTTGGTGATGGTGTTGGTGCATTAGAAACAGTTACTTCAAATTTTGGGCTTACCTTTACTAGCATTCCATCTGCTTTGAGTAGTTGGATTTCTAACATAGTTGGGGGGATAGTGACAGGTTTTAATCTTGCCGGCGTTGGAATAGTCCTGCTGATTTCTCGAATAATTATTACTGGGGGGATATTCATAGCGTCGATTCGAATATTCTGGACTGTATTAAAAATATATATAAAAATGGCAATTGATATAGTTCTAGCACCAGTTCTTTTTGTACTGATGGCTATCCCTGGTAAAAACACCGGAATTTCCGAATGGATAGGACGGATGTTTAAGAATGCGCTTGCACCTCCGCTTATGGTTGTGGCAATAAACATGATAATTTATATAACGCTCAAACTGGCTTTTATGGTGGGTGGTAACTCGCTTACCGGTGGACCAGTGACTGCAGTTTCTGGGGGATCCCTTTCAGGTGGAGCCGATTCAGGAACTTTGATTAGTTTCTTTTGGGGAATGATGTCAGTCGGCATGGGCTTGCATGGCATAATTATGTTGGTATTGCTAAATATGGTTCCCTCAATTCCAAAAGCAATGGAAGACTTGTTTGCAGCCAAGAGTTCTGGTTCAATGCTAAAGGCTGGTGAAGAAGTATCCAAGCGATTGCAATCTATTCCTCTGCTTGGAACCGCAATGAAGTAAATGCTATTGAAAATGGGGGGATGTACGAATGGCTGGCGGTAAAAAAGAAGTATCAATGAGTGCGTTGGGGCATTTTTACGATGCTGTTTTCGCAAATACTCAAGAACAGGTAAAGAAATACGGCCGAGAAGGAGCTTCAGATTATGTTGGAGCAGAAATCAGCGACGGAATGGCGGATGCAATTGTTGACGTAGCCGCTACGTTAACGTTAAGCCCGCAACTTGCGGATCAATTTCAGGCCAATGCGGTTAATTACTTTAATGACAAGTTAACGGGCGGGTTTGGATTAAATCTCACGGACATCGGCATACTAACTGATCCCAAATACACCAGTAAAACTACATGGGCAACAGCTGCTCGTGATGAATATGGAAATGTTATTGGATCAAACGAAGAAATTACGGTCGCTCCCAAGATTGAAATTAAGAACCTAAATGATCTAGTTTCAGATCCTAAAGGTGTTGCTGACGCAGCTGCGGATGCATTTTTTACTAATTGGAAAGCAGCAATGAACGCTCGGGCAATCGCCGGTGTTGGAAACTATGTGCAGGAAGCTGCAAATATGCGGCAATTAAGGGATATAGGAATTGATCCAGACATTTGTGCAACAGTAGCACATGCCAGAATAGGAACCGAGAAGAATTTTGGTGCTGGTCCTGTTGGTGTAAGTTCAGGTGAAAGTGTACGTAATGAAGTATTGGCGAATACATTTGCCATGTATGGCGGTGCAATGACCGCGACCGAAAGAAAAGATCTTTCTTCTCATTTACTTAAGCAAGCCGATGCTGCGGATCCGACTTCAGGGGTCTTCGAGAATGCTATGTTAAGGGCACGCGCCCAAGCAACAGCTGCTGGAGCGAATTTTGCCTATTGGAATGGTGCCGATCCGACCCAAGGTCCTGAAGGCTTTACCGATTTATTTACAGCACAAAAGAATAGTGTAGCTGGCTTTAAACACGCTAAAACGAATATTCTTGGGCAATTTGATCAGGCAACTCTTTTTAATCCCAATCCTTTTGGAGCAGTAAATACAACGGAAGGATATGGACTCTTTTTAAAAAACTCTCTTCAAGGTGCAATCCAAGATTCACTCAGTCAACCTGCAGTACTTGCAAATCCCAGTTTGAGGACTAATTTAATGAAATTGTTTTCGAGTCTGGATGATGAAACCAAGGCAACTAATTTCTTTAAAGAATTAGGGAATGCTGGGGCCGGAGACTTCAGAGACATGTCTGGCGCAGTTAAAGCTGGAATAGATAATCTAGGAGCGGAATTCGCCAGACACGGAAATGTTGTTGGAGCAGCCAGAATGGCTAGCGCTTCAGGTACAGTGGGTGCAAATAATGGAGAGATGAAACTTGGGGATTGGCTTAGTTACATGTCTTATCGAAATGGTAAAAATGGCTTTTTTGGAACTTCGGGTATAGCAATGAATATGCTTGTGTTTGGCGATGCTGGAGCTACTAAGGCCTTTATCGATGGTGTTGGTGCGCTAAACATATTTAACCCATTAAAACCAAGCGCAGGCTCTATTGAACCTATGGTTAATGGTTCGTATTTCATGAATTATTTGGCTGAAAAGGATCTGGGATTTCAGTTGTTTAGCAGTGCTGAATCAAAGCAGTTTTCGAAATACTATTTTGGATACACTAATGCAAAGGGAGAATCTGAGGATAAAAAACGCTTATTGGGATGGAAGCAATTGGGTTGGACTATAGGGCCGAATGCAAGTTGGATGCAGAAGCAGGCGTATAAATTCCACACGTATCACCCCTACTCATTTGTCACAGGATTATTGACGGGAGAAACGCCGCAGAGAATGATTCGGATAGGGACTGATCATGGAAGGTTTATTACCCAACCAGCGAGGTGGAGTAAGGGTGCAAAATGGGCCGAAAGATTAATGAAGAATAAGAGCTACCAAACAGTAATGCGTATTTCGGCAAAAGTGCAGGGAATCATGGCGATTCCTGGAAGAATTGTCAGAGATGCAACACAGAAAGTTGCTAAGATTGTTCTCGAAAAAGTAATAATGAAAGTAGCGGTTAAGTTGGGGATGCAAGCAGTAGTACATGCTACAGCAGCTTTACTAACCGCGGGTGTGACGGAAGTAATTTATTGGACCTATGTTGTTCTGAATTGGCTATCCGGAGGATTTCTGGATAAAGTCGTGAAAG
>PFQB01000113.1 GCA_002793355.1 Candidatus Dojkabacteria bacterium CG_4_10_14_0_2_um_filter_Dojkabacteria_WS6_41_15 | reverse complement strand
AGACGCGCTAAAACACAAGATTAAGTCCATTGATTCATATGATTTCGTATACATCTTTGGGTCACTACCTTACAATGTTTCCAAGAAAGTTGTAAACGCCGCCAAGCAAATTTCTCTAGAAGTTGGATTAACGCCCGAGCTGCTTCCCTCTAGGTTTGTGCTACAAAAGGAGGTCGCAGACGATTATATTTCGGCGCCCCCAAGCGCAGCTTTCCTTGGCGCCGATCTCTCACTTTACGCGGAATATCGCAAAATAACAAAGCATCTTCCGCCAGGAAGCTTTTACCCAGCTCCAAAGGTGGATAGTGCAATACTTGAGATAGGGTGGAAGAGATTCGAAGCAAAGCAGGTTATGACCATCAAACGATTGGCAAAAATAATAAGACAGGGCTTCATTGCGAAAAGAAAAGTTATTAACTCCGTCTTCAAATCACGTCTTATCCCTGAAAAAATAACGCCAACATTGTTGCAGCTACTTCATATGCGAGCACACGAACTTTCGCTAGCAGAATGGGAATTATTGGAAACCTCAGTCAGTGATTAATCAGATTCTTTAAGACGATCAAGGCACCGTAGATAACCTGTTCATTTTCTCCATAAACTTGCAACCCCTCGTGCACAACTTCGTTTCGCATGTGATGAAATTGTTTTAGTGTTCGGAATTGGTCGTAGGTTACGATATTTCGCTCGAGAGCGCTACGCAATTGCTGTTTTACACTTGAGTCTCGCGTTCCAAAATGAGCCAACACCTGAGAAAGAACTCTATCCGTCGAAACCGTCAGTTTATGTAGGCGTAACCGTTTCTTTTCGAGGTCATGATCTGTATGCGCCAATAAATATTCATCAATCAGCCCATGGATTGCGGTACCAAGAAATTTGCCCCGTTGGTCCTGGGTTTTCGGAAAAATCACTGCTGCGAGATAAATAAAGGCAATGAGGATAATTATAAGGATTGGGTAGAGCATGGAAGAGTATACCGAAGATTAGAGATTTGGTGAAATGACGGATGGGAGAATTGGGGAGTTGGCTGGTTTGTTTCGAAGTCTGGTACAATTTACCTATGAAATTAACAATTCTCGGCTCGGGAACATTCTTCGTTGGGAAAACTGTTACCGCCTCATCTTTTCTTTTCGAGACATCCACAAAAAAGATTCTGATTGATTGCGGGCCAGGCACGTTGGTAAAATTAGCGCAAGCAGGGTACAAACCAGAGGATCTAGAT
>PFQB01000116.1 GCA_002793355.1 Candidatus Dojkabacteria bacterium CG_4_10_14_0_2_um_filter_Dojkabacteria_WS6_41_15 | reverse complement strand
ACGGTTCCCGTGCTAACAACTCCAACCGCAGCAAGCTGCGGGGAAATCTTCTCGATTATACCACAAAATGGGGCCTAGTGAAACCACTTCGGGCAAGTACCGGCTGCTTACGCGTGAACTTCTACCAAGCTTCTTGTCCCTAGCTGTTTCTTCATACCTTTTAACGGAATGGTGACCGTAAAGGTTGTACCTTCATTTTCTATCGAGGAAAACGAGATTTCACCCTTCATGAGCGACACAATTGATTTCACCAAATATAAGCCCAGGCCGTTTCCTTCTGACCCATTGGTCAACACATTTTCTGCTCTAAACAACTTGGTAAACAGTTGTGGTTGCTGGGCCAGGGGAATGCCAATTCCCGAATCTTTGACCGATAAAAGCACACTTTGTTTGGTTTTAGTAACACTAATTACTACTTTTCCGTTATTGTTTGAATACTTTAGAGCATTCGACACCAGGTTTTGCACGACTACGCGTATAAGAACTTTATCCAACTGAATTTTTGGCAGGCCTTTATCGAATTCCATCTTAATTGTTATTTTCTTTTGGCTTGCTATTACTTGCTGTTCTGCAACGATACTACTCACAATTGCGGTCATATCAATTGGCTCGGGACTTATTGATAATTTGCCCAACTCTATTCTTGAAACATTCAAAAATTGATTTACCAGTGCTGCCATCGAAGTTGCCTGATTGTATGCCATAGAAACTGGATCTTCAACCTTGGAGGCTTCGTTCGGTAACGTTTCAGGTCTGACCGATTCCAAATTCCACAAAATCGCCGTAAGAGGGGTAATAAGTTGATGCGCCGCAAGCGAAACAAACTCTGATTTTGCCTTATCTATGGCAGCATCCTTAGTAATATTCTCAAAAGTCGTCACAGTACCAATCAATTTTCCTTCTAGCTTGATAGGGGTTGTGGTGATTGTGACTGGAATCAATTTCCCACTCTTGTTTGCGATAAAGACAGAGTCGCTAAGAGACAGGCGCAATGCTTTTCCTTGTTGAATCGACGAGGTTAATCTCTCTTCCGTTGGATATTTCTCGCCTTTTTCGGTTTGCAACATAAAGTTTTCGTACAAGCTTTCACCTAGTACCTTTTCTTCGTCCCAACCAAGAATTTCGGAAACTCCACGATTAATCATTGCGATTTTCTGGAATTGATCGGTAACAATTAGCCCTTCGCCCACTGACTCAAGAATCGCCTGCAGTTTTGCAATTTCACTACGGATTTGTTTATCGGCTCGTTTAAGACTATCGTAGCTAGATTTAAGCCGGTTTTCTTGCAGTTTTCTTTCGCTAATATCTCTGACTATGCAGACAACACCTCTGACACCTCCACGTGAACTTGTGATATAAGACGCAGAAAGTGATACTGGTATTGGCTCTTCTAGTTGGTCATGGAGTAATACCCCCTCAATATCGGTAACCTCGTCATTTTGTTTTAGTTGTTTGTGCAAAAGTCGACTTAATTGTTTTTTGGGTCCAAGTTTAACCAAAGAATCTATCGTTATGCCTAGCATTTTCTCCCGTACTTGCCCAACCATTCGCAATGCGGCGCAGTTCACCAAGCGTATTCGGAAATCACTTGAAAGCAAAAACACTGCATCGGTCATTGTTGTGATAATGCTATCTGCCGCGGTTGATGCATTGATTGCAAGAAAGTCGTATTTTATAATAGCAACCGCAACAAAAGCTGTGAACACCGTCATTCCCGAAACAATGGTTTGAGGAACTACTGCCTCAGGAAACACCCAAGTAACTGTCTGTATCGAGTCAATTACTAGCGAGAGTATTGTTCCGGCAAGCAAATATTTCACTTGAATTTTTTTAATCGGGTCGAACGTGGTGCGATAGAACTTTATGACAATCACCCACATGGCAACAAGGAGCGAAAACATCCAAACACTCATAAGCGTATCCGAAAGAACCGGAACAAGCCCCTTGCCCTGTGCCAAGCTCCAACCGTTTGAAGTCGCAGTAATATTCGGATAGAAAGCCAAGCTAACCACGTAGAGAATTGTAATAATTATTGCAGGAAAATACACAAGAACGACATTGATCTTGCTCTTAACTTTGCTCCACTGTTCTGTAAAAGCTAACACAAATAGGTACTGCCCCAACGTCCCCCAATGATAGGTAAAATAAAATATCGACCAAAAATAGGCAATCTCATATGTTCTTGCCATACCAACGTTGTATCCAACAAAATCAAGCAACGTCGTGCTGAGGGTTAAGAGAAAAAATGACAGGTTGATTTTGCTTTGTGGATTTTTGTAAAAAACATACAACCCCAAAAATAGGGTAAGAACACAGTTAATCAGATCTCGTAATGCTGAAATGTCTATGGTCGGGTACAGTAATGTTACTAGTTCATTATGGATGGGAAGTGGAAGAAAAGCAATCGGGAGAGTGTTATAGCAGGTTAATACGCTTGGTTTTGGGGAAGTTGGGCTGGTAGGGCTTACGCGATGCCAACTTTCTTGCTATAATTCGGATGTTACCAAGGTGCCCAACCAACAGGCATGACAAATTGGTATCTGTGGTGGCTGTAGCTCAGTGGTAGAGCGCCCGCCTGTGGAGCGGGTGGTCGTGGGTTCAAATCCCATCAGCCACCCCATTTTACTATAATAACTCAGCAAAGGTCACCGCATCCTTCCAATTCAGCATCTCCGTTTCTATCACTTTGTCCTTACCGCCGGTGTAAACTACGTAACTGGTCGAGTTCTTCCCTAAGAGCGAGTTCCAGACCTTAATGCCCTTTAAATAGTCGGTATTAAATGAGCTCCCCAACTTTATTTCAATGGGAATAAGTTTTTTACTATTCTTAATCAGAAAATCAATTTCATTTTTATCGCTATCTCTCCAAAAGTAAGCCTGCGAAGAAGATCGCTTATTAAACATTTGTTTTTTTATGTCTGCAATAATCATATTCTCAAACAAATTCCCTCCTAACGGATGAGTCTGCAATTCCTTGAGAGTATCAATCCCCAATAAGTAGCAAACCAATCCAGTATCATAAAAATACACTTTTGGTGATTTTATTATTCTTTTTCCAAAATTTTCATAATATGGTTGAAGTCTAAATACAATATATGTCGACTCTAAGATTGAAATCCACGATTCAATAGTCTTGTACGTAACCCCAACATCATTTGCTAAACTAGATAAATTGAGTAATTGTCCAACTCGACCTGCCAACAGCTGCAAAAATCTTTGAAAGTTAGTTAAATCACCTATATTCTTAATTTGCCTAACATCCCTTTCTACATACGTTGCGATGTAATCTGGATATATATCTTTTGGGACTAAGGATTGATCATATAATCTTGGGTAAAATCCAAATAACATTTGCTTGTGATAACTACTAAGTAGATTCTTTGACTCGATGAGTTCATTAATGCTTAAGGGTAACAAGTGAAAGATCGCCACTCTACCGGCTAAAGTTTGCGTAACCTTTTCAGAGAGAAGTAAATTCTCTGAACCTGTTAGTACAAACTTTGCAGGGTTAAAAGTCTTATCAATACTCACTTGAATAAACGATAACAATTCTGGAAACTTCTGCACTTCATCAAAAATTATTCCCGAAGCATGATTATCAATAAATCCCATTGGATCTTGCGCTATTTTCGCCCTAAGGTTGATATCTTCTAAATTATAGTATGTATGGTTCGGAAATACCATTTTTGCCAATGTTGTCTTGCCTGATTGTCTTGGACCCATAATCGAAATAATACCGATTCTAGTTGCGACATCTTCTAATTGTCTCTGAATTGTCCTCTTGATTTTCATACTTATATCATAGCACAGAATCCTGTAAGTTAGAAGTGCCAATACTAATCCGCAGAATCATTCTGGCATAGTTCAATGCCTTTTAAGGCAATCGTTCTACAGTAATATCTTCTGCAAATTTTCTATAATTTGGTTCAAGGTCTCCCTCTATCAACCCCAAATTGCTCAAACTCATTACTCAACCACACTCATTTTGCTCTCCTCAATTCCTTTTATATCGACAATTTTCAAAATATGATACTCCTGATAGACTTTTGAGTCATAGGGCAATACAGATTGAAATTCCTCCTGCAAGACTTCATACTTTTCTGAATGTGCAATTGCATACTTGTTCAAAAACTTCATAGTATACGCATCAACAATAAAGCTGGGTTTGTTTAAGGCAAACAGGAGAATTGTATCAGCAGTTTCGTTACCAATGCCATAAACATTAAGAAGCTCTGATCTCAACTGATTTTTGTCTGCTTTCTGCATCGTTGCAATATTCCCGTAGTTTTCGACAATATAATGTGCAATAGACTGAAGTCTTCTGGGTTTTGTTGAGTAGAAGCCCGCAACCCGAATCAACTGGGTGAGTTTAGTGATTGGTGTATTTACTATCCTTTCTAAATCCAAAAGTCCAACATCTTTAAGTGCAATTAGGGCCTTCTCGGCATTGGACCAAGATGTTCTTTGCACAAGAATAGCCCCTATTACTACTATCTGAGCAGTTTTTTCATCTTTTGGATGCATTGTCCATTGTGGCCATAGTTTTAATACATTCGGAAGCTTTCGTTTTGTTTCAAGATATTGATTATAGATTGGGTAGTCCATTCAACAAAAGTATAGCATTGCAAGCTAATGCTTTTGCATATTCTTCAAAAAAAGAATAATTGAAGTAACTTGCACCTTGAGTTCAATCATTCGGTTCAGGAACTGGTATAATAAGTGACTTCATTTTTTCCCACACCAAGTAATACACACGAACCTGAGGGTTACTCAATTGCCAAGATTACTCAGCACAGAAAAACTCCTTTGGCACTTCTGCATCAAACAAATCCACATCAACGCCTAACGATTCCCATACTGACCCATTCCATTTTAGGTATTCTGGTGCATTTGCTCGCATCCCGACTTTTATTCCATGAATATCGGCAATACGTACCGGGTTGTAATCACCCTTTCCGTCCTTATACAGGTACTTCTTAAGAAATACTGTTAGGTCCAAGACATCATCGAAATAACTTTCATTGCTATAATCCTTCACTTTCACCTCAACACTTGTGGTAACTTCTGGAATAAGTTTCGCCAATGTATAGATATTTGGAAGCGCTGTAGGGCTATTGTGCTTTAATCCAAAATATCGAAGTGTTAGAAACATAGCGGCTTCAAGATGGTTAGAATTGTATTTTAAAAGCCGCAGCAATTGTCGCTGTAGGAAACATACATAATCGCTGGACATTATGTTTGACACCTCTGTGGAATTTACCTTCCTGTAGTGAACAATACCCCCTTTCCAATCGATATATAGAAATAAAAGCCCCTGACCCAGGTCTAACTTCAACTTATTAACACTTATACAATGTAACCTCTTGACTCCAAATCTCTTTTTATATTCGAATTTC
>PFQB01000059.1 GCA_002793355.1 Candidatus Dojkabacteria bacterium CG_4_10_14_0_2_um_filter_Dojkabacteria_WS6_41_15 | reverse complement strand
CGTAGTTTGATTTCGGCCGCAGCCAGTATTACCGATCTCGCTTTTGACGAAGAAAAACCAACCAGTGATGTAGTCAATCAGGCACAGCACGAACTGTTTACCGTTTCTGTACAAGGCGTCGACAAAGGGTTCACGCATATTCGAGATGTATTGGAACAAGTGTACGAAGAAGCCGCACAAGTAAATGTTGCGGAAGGCGGATTATTGGGCGTAACCACGGGATTCACCTTGCTTGACGGTGTCCTTGGCGGATTGCAAAAGTCGGACTTGATTATTATCGCTGCCCGTCCTTCTATGGGGAAGAGTTCTCTTATGCTTGATATGGTCCGAAGTATGGCTCTAGAGAAGAGGAAAGTTGCTATATTTTCACTGGAAATGTCGCAACAACAATTAGTATCGCGTTTGTTATCGTCGCAAAGTGGGGTAGGGCTGTGGGAAATGCGAACAGGCAAGTTAAATGATGATGAATTCTCGAAATTATCTGAAGGCACTGGTATTCTTTCCGACCTTGACGTTTCTATTGACGATACACCAGGCGCAAACATTGTAGAAATCCGTACAAAAGCTCGTCGTTTATATATGGAGCAGGGTATTGATGCAATTTTTGTGGATTATATGCAGTTGATTCAAGGAAATACTCGCGAAGGACGTGTGCAAGAAGTGTCACAAATTTCGCAGGAGTTAAAGAACATGGCTCGTGAACTAAAGATTCCAGTCGTTGCACTTTCTCAGCTTTCGCGTAAAACAGAAGACCGACCAGACCGTATGCCACAGTTGTCCGATTTGCGCGATTCAGGCTCTATCGAACAGGATGCAGACGTAGTGATGTTTATCCACCGCGAAGACTATTATGATCCAGAAACCGAACGCAAGGGAATTGCCGAAATAAAGATATCAAAGCACCGAAATGGGCCCACAGGTTCAGTAGATCTAGCATGGGTTAAGGAAATGGCGAGCTTCAGGAATTTGAGTAGGGAAAAGAGCAACTAGCTACTAACTATTAA
>PFQB01000006.1 GCA_002793355.1 Candidatus Dojkabacteria bacterium CG_4_10_14_0_2_um_filter_Dojkabacteria_WS6_41_15 | reverse complement strand
AAGTGACGTTTTACTGAGCGGACCAAAAGCCAATTCTGATCCTGGAAAGAGTGAAACCAACTGCTCTCTATCGATGCTTTTCATTACTGCCTGTCTAATAACCAAATTTTTGCCCAAATAAGTAGAAGCCTTTTGAACATTAAACAAGAGCATTCTGGTGTTATTTGCTTCAACAATAGGCTGTATAACAACACGGGAACTGGTTTTAGCAACCCTCTCCAATCGTGATATATCGCGAACTTCTATAGGCGATATTGCATGAACTTCTCCACCCAAAAATGCCTTTTCCGCTAATGAATACGTAGGGAAGACCTCAATAACAATTTCTGGGATTTTTGCCGTTCCTTTAAAATACTGCTGATTCGCCTTAAGTATGAGCACCTGCCCGTCTTGACGATCTAGCCTATACGGGCCAGTGCCTACGGAGCTGATGGAGTCACCGAGTTCCACTACGCGCGAATAGCTAAGATTTGCATATAAATGGTCTGGGAGAATTGGAGTTAGTAACAATTCTAAAAAAGTCGCATTTACCTGTTTTAAGGTAAATGCGACTTTGTATAGGCCTTGTACAGAAACTTCTACCTCTTTCGCCAAAGAACCAAATGTTGTTTCTGTATCGCCTGATTTCATCAATTCAAATGTAGTTGCAACATCCTTGGCGGTGAATTCATAACCGTCGTGCCATTTAACGCCTTTTCGTAGATAAAAAGTATATTCTTTTCCATCAGGAGAAATTCCCCAAGTTTCGGCAAGCTCAGGATAAAATCGTCCTGAACCATCGTTTGCTATCAAACTGTTGTACAGTAATTTTGCCAACACTTGTTCTGGTTCACTGGCACCTACTTCGATTGGGTTAATAGCGACAAATTGCCCTACGACCCCATAACGCAGCGTATTTCTGAAAAGCAGCTTGGCTTGATGCCCTCCAATTGACTCCATCAAGGTAGTGATAAATAGGAGCGCAATAACAGCACCAGCAAGAATCACAAATAGTAGTGAAAATCTACGAACAAAACTACTAACACCGATTGGATAGTCCCAGAGAAAATCTCTTATTCCCATTGTTACGTAATAACTTTAATATCTAGGTATACCAACACAATCAGGATCAGAATTATCACAAAGGTCAAATAGAAAAGAATTTTATCCAGTCCTTTGCGAAGTTTAAACACATCGCCCCCTCCTCCAAAAAAACTTGAGCCTTGCTCGCTACGATTCTGTGCAATTATTACTGCAATCCCAACAACTCCAAAGACTATTTCTAAAATACTTACCATTTGTTGTGTCATTTTTCTTTATAAAGCCAATTTATCACTTGGTACACCGTCCCACACAAGAACGATACTAGTAAGATTGTACCAAATTCTCCAAAGGATTTCTGCGAAATGACCTTAAATATGATTTGGGAAGCCTGAAGTGTAAGTGGCACAATAGTAATTCCGCTAATAATACGGTTTGATAGATAGAAGAGCCCTCCAACAAACGCACTATGAATAAGAATCTCTAACGGAAGAATATTCGGTAACAAAAAGAATCTCCGAAATCGGTCAGCTAACCAAGAAATTGCAAGGTACAACACAATAAAAATACCGGTATACGTTGAAGAATGGGAAAACACAAAACCACCGACAAGTGCCTGAATGCTGAACAACACTAATAGTCCTAAACATATCTGTGCAAGTAATTGTTTAATTTTCATGACTTAATACACCCTCAGTTGATACAGTTACAGTGTACTTCTTCGCGGTTTGTTGTGCAACCAACGTAATGGTCGTATCTTGCCGAGCAATCCACTTACTTAGCACAGCTTCGAAAAACGAATCAATGAGATCTACATGCCGAGAATAGAGAGCCTTTCCATCAGCGTCAGTTATCTCGTTAAGCTGTGCCATAGACATGTAGCCAAGTGGCACCAAATTTTCATGTAGCTTAAATCTTTTATATGAAATTGACACTGTTTTGGTGTCTGCAACAAGCAGCAGCCGCAATTCACTTGGTGAATTACTCGCCCTAGTAATTGTATTTACAAGGCAAGTTGTACCTTTGCTTTGATTAAGAATGGTAAATCGATTTTTACTCAAATCTTTAGAGAGAGCAGACACTGTAATTTGCGCCATTTCTTGTTGAGAAGAATCGGGATAGTATCTCGCCAACCACACACCAAAAAAGATTATAATAAGCAACGCGCTAACAAAGAGGTAAACACTAAGGAATGCTATAATGACTCGTATGGTCTTCATACTGCCTTATTCGAGTTACAAATTAATACCGTAAGGTAGCTTATTTTAACAGGAATTACTAATGAAAACCAAAATAATTGCAACAATAGGTCCTTCAACTTGGCATATTGCAACCGTTCGCAAGATGTATCGCTACGGTATGGACATTGCACGAATCAACGCATCTTTTGCAGACAAAGCAGAATTAGAACGAGTTAAAAAGCTGTATCACAAAGTTTCACCATTAATCACAATGATGGTAGATACTGTTGGATTTAAAATTCGACTTGATAAAACGAATCCAGAAATTTCATTAAAGAAAGGGGAGACAGTTAAAATCTCTTCAAAACCAACTAAGGATAATGTTCTCGGTTTAGATTACGCTCTATTTGAAAAAGATACACGAGTGGGAGATCGAATTCTAATAGACGACGGCTTAGTCCAATTGAAAATAACCGCGGTCACTCCAGAATATATTGAAGCAAAGGCCTTAACTTCTTGCACAATAAAGAAAGGAAAAACCCTCGCTCTTCCAGATTCTCATCTTAGCTTTACTGATGCTATTTCAGAAAAAGACAAGATAAATATCGATAATGCAATGGCAGTTGGATACGATTATTTGAACATCTCTTTTGTACGCAATATCCAAGACATTAGAGCGATTCGTCAGTACATTGGATCCGCAAAACTATCAATTATTGCAAAAGTTGAAAACGGAGAAGGAATTCAAAGCATTGATGAAGTCCTACCTTATGTTGACGCCTTAATGATACCAAGAGGGGATCTTGCGGTTGAAACACCGTTTGAGAATCTCCCGATAATTCAAAAAGAAATGGCCATTAAGGCAGCACAGTTTGGTAAACCCGTCATTTATGCATCTCAAATCCTAGATTCTATGAAAAACAACCGTTTTCCGTTACGTGCCGAAATATCTGATCTGGGTAATGCAGTATTCGACAGGGCTGATGCTATCATGCTAGCGCAAGAAACTGCTATCGGTGCATATCCGGCAACTACGGTGCAAACTGCCAGAAAAATCTTAGATAGAGTAGAGACCTCGTTTTCACTAGATCCATTGTTTACAGATGATTTTATTTTGGAAACACTGAGCCAATCCGCAAAGAACCCCAAAACAAAGGAAATAGTCGAAAAGGCCTTACAAGTAGATTATCAACTTGCAAATGGCTATAAATTTTCATCTCCCTACGGTCTCGACACATACAAAACGATGCAGGAATTCTGGTACGAGCTCGAGCCACTTGTATACCTTTCAAAGTTGCGAAAGCCCTTGACTATTAGCTTCGAATCACCCGATGCACGGGCAATTAGGCAAGTAAATCTGCTGTATGGTGTTAGAGGAAAACTAGTCTAGGCTTACAACGTTACCAGTACTTTTACATCTAGTCCGTTTCTTTTACATCCTTCCGCAAACAATCGTATATGCTTTTCCGCCAAACGCTCACCCCGCAAGGCAAATTGAACTTTGTCTAGCATTTTGCGAAGAAAATACACGGACATTTTCTCCTGAAGGTTATCTGGCGTATACCCAAGTTCCTGTACAAATCCTGCAATCATCTGTTCGTCTTTTGGATATTGCACCGTCCACGTGGACGCAGACCCCAACTCACAAATCGGGTCGTACATTGCAGCATTCTCCCAATCGAATACAGCAACCAGCTTATTCCCTTCATAGCGCATATTCAAATCCGAAGGGTCATTATGAATAAAATATGATTGAGTAGAGGAGCCAAACAGGTCACTTATCGCTGGCGAATAGAAATAATTGTGGATTTTTTCGGCATCTTGGACAGAGATGAATTTGAACAATTGAATCATTTCTAAATCATGCTCCAAATAAGTAGTTAAGTATTCGACAAGAGAATTTTTAGTACCATAAAGCTCGCCTGTGGCGTTTTGCCGTAGTCGCCCCCAACCTTTACCAGGCAACTTATACATCTTTGCAGCATTTGCACCAAATTGCGTGCTTATTGCATCATAATCGGATTGAGTTCCTTCCCATTCTTCCCCAAGTCCCTTGCCAATTAACCGTTCCATAATTTGATAATCAAAGGGAACTTGTTTTCGAGAGGTATCACTAAATAGAACCTCCGAACTGCCAATTCCTATACTTGCAAACTTTTGAATAAAGATCTTTTCTAAATTCATATAATGCTCTGGTTCATCAATGAGTAGGTTAACGCGTAGAACTAAATCTCGGCCAGACGTAGTTCTTACCAAGATAATCACATGCCCGGTCCCTTTTTTCTTGAGGACCTCGTAACTTTCGATTTCTTCGTGAATGTTCGAGAATATGAGGGGAAGAGTAGAGTAGTCGAAAAAATCAAATCGCTGCTGAAGCTTCAAAATCAATGCTTTCTGACGATGCACGTTGTAATAGTAAACTTCGTCGCTTTTGTACGAATAATTAGCTTCCAGCTTGAGTAAATCCTCGTCAAACGACTTATAATCAATCACCAAGGTATGAGTTACGTTAATTCCTGTAGTATAATCAATTATGGTGATGTAGCCAAGTGGTAAGGCAGAGGTCTGCAAAACCTCTATGCGCGGGTTCGAATCCCGCCATCACCTAATTTACACAATTCTCTCGTTCCCTACAAAAAGAAAAAAGTTTTCTTTTTGTTACGGTCACGAACCGAATTGATAAATCAGGAAACTGAGAGAGAAGTGTGTAAATTGGGTAGTGTACGGGCGAGTAATCTAAATTACCACTAATGTCTTATACAAAGAAATTTCGATGCGACCGCGGAGCGTCTGCGTGTCCTTTGTAAATATTCAATCTTCACGCAAATCCCGCCATCGCCTAATTTACATTACTCTCACTCGTTACTCAAAAGAATACAATTCTTTTTCGTTACACTCGTGAATCGTAATGAAAATTAGTGACAAATCGACAATTAGAGTGAGAGTAATGTAAATTCTGCAATGAGAGATGAAGAAACCCAAGGAGAGCAAACATTTTTGTTCGACAATGGGCCGGGTCGAGCAAAACCGATAAAATATTATATGTGGTTTCGTGACGAATAAAATGAGTCCGAAAACATTGGGGTGACCGAATCCCGTAACCTGAACCTCTTTCACTACAATCGAATTTTTTATCCTTCAATTCTTCGTAATTTTAGTGTTTTTATGCTTTCAATTAAGGTCCATCCATCTACTCGTCAATCTTCCCCCCCTGTGCTACACTCCTTTCATGAAAAGAATCATTGGCTTTATTCTGGATTTGTTGTT
>PFQB01000110.1 GCA_002793355.1 Candidatus Dojkabacteria bacterium CG_4_10_14_0_2_um_filter_Dojkabacteria_WS6_41_15 | reverse complement strand
CACCGCATGAATTCGCTTTGTCGCATTTGACTTGATACATATCGCAGTGTTGACAAAGCAGTATCCAACAGGTAGAATGCCGTCAAGCTAAATTAGTTGCTATGTCAGATTTCCTCTGATATAATTAAGCGTCTTATGATATCGCTCGACGGAAAAGTTCTCTCTTCGCTCCCTGATGGGAAGTACAAGATAGAGGTCGAGTACAATGGAAAGACACGACAGTTCATCTGTTATGTATCCGGGAAAATAAGAATGAACCACATTGTCATCACAGAAAATGATAAAGTGAAAATAGAGGTTTCGGAGTATGATCCGAGCCAAGGTAAAATAGTTTATAGGTATCGATGAAGGTTAAAGCAAGCGTAACCAAGCGATGCCCCAAGTGCTACGTAGTTATCCGCACTAAAAAGGGCGCGCACAAACCGCATAAAAAAGTAGTTTATGTTTATTGCAGTGCCAATCCAAGGCATAAGCAAAAACAAGGATAACTTATTGAATAGCATACATGCCAAGAATTTTAGGTATACAAATTCCAGATGATAAGAAAGTGAGAATCTCACTTCGTTATCTTTTTGGTATCGGTCCGGCTCGCGCAGAGAAAATCTGTAAGACTTGTAAGATTGATCCAGACAAACGAGCACACGAATTAAAAGATCCAGAAATTAAAGCAATTCAGAACTTTGTTGATGAGAATTTCGTTGTAGAGGGGTATCTTCGTCAAGAAGTTCGCGAACATATTCGACGTTTAAAGGATATTAAGAGTTACCGCGGTGTCCGACACATTATCAATATGCCGGTTCGTGGTCAAAGAACACGACACAACGCACACACACGACGTGGAAAGAACATGGCAGTCGGTGGATTAAATCCAAAGGTTACGAAGACATAAATTTCTAACGTAGTTTAGTATGGCAGAAGCAATAAAAGAACAAAAACCAAAGGTACAAGCCCCCAAAGAGAAGGCTCCAGTAGTAGAGGCTCCTGTTGCAGTCGTAAAAAAAACGAAAAAGGCAAAAATTAAGGTATTGGCAGGCGAAGCACACATTCTTGCAACATTTACCAATACGATTATTACCTTAACCGACGAAAGTGGCAATGCACTTGTACAATATACGCCGGCACGCGTAGGCTTTAAGAATTCAAAAAAGAAAACACCGTATGCAGCAACCAAAGCAGCCTTTGCAGCGGCAACAGAAGCAATCGATAAGTATGGATTACGAGAGGTGAAGGTATTTATTAAAGGTGCTGGCGTCGGAAGAAACGCGGCGGTGAAAGGGCTTGCTTCGGCAGGGCTTTCAGTTACATTACTTGCTGACGTAACGAGAACTCCACATAATGGATGCCGTGCGCCACGTAAACCACGAAAGTAGGTTAGTTGATTAAGAAACAATTATGATTGGACCAAAAGAAAGATTAAGCAGACGAGAAGGAGCAAACCTGTTTGTTAAAGGTGCACGAAGTTTTTCTGCCAAGGAAGCCTGGGGGAAAAGACAAACAAAACCGGGACAACATGGGGTGCAACCTTCAAAACTCTCTTCATATGCACGCCAACTTCGCGAAAAGCAGAAGGTGAAGCGACAATATGGAATGAAAGAGAAACAATTCCGACGATTTTATGCACTTGCCGTTAAAACAGCTAAGAACTCAAATCAAGACAAGGGCCACGTTATGTTGCAAATGCTCGAAAGACGCTTGGACAATGTGATTTATGTGGCTTTGCTTGCAAAATCAAAGAGTGCTGCTCGTCAAGTAGTTTCCCATGGTCACGTGCTGGTAAATGGAAAGAAGGTAACCATTCCATCTTTTGTTGTTCGAATTAACGATGTGATAGAAATGAAAGAAGGACTCTTCGAAATGATGAAAGTTGATTATAAAGGGCCAATCGTTCCAGCATGGTTAGCAGTAGAAAAGAATCAAGTAACCGTTACTGCCTTGCCAACAAGACAACAAATAGATCCATCAATTAGAGAAAACTTAATTGTCGAGTTGTACTCGAGATAACTTTATTGCACTTCGTTATGTTAGATTTTTCTGGAATAACCCTCACAAAACTTACCGAGAAGGAAGTTGGAACAATTGCGACCTTCGAAATTGGCCCATTGCCAAAAGGTTATGGTAATACGTTAGGTAACGCAATGCGCCGTATTATGCTTTCTTCATTAGAAGGTTCAGCAATTACTAGTGTTCGTATCAATAACTTGACCCACGAATACACAACAATCCCAGGTGTTAAGCAAAATGTACTTGATATTGTTCTTCGCCTTAAGAATATTCGAATCAAGATTGATGGAAAAGAAACCTCAGCGGTGTTGACGCTTTCGAAGAAGGGTAAAGGAGTTATTAAAGCAAAGGATTTAGTCGCTGGAAAAGGTGTAGAAATTGTGAACAAAGATTATGTTATAGCCGAAATTACTGATGATTCAACAACCTTATCTTTTGAAGCAATTGTCGAGAAGGGCGTAGGCTACAAGCGAGCAGACGAATCCCTACGCGATGAAATTGGACGAATTCCAGTTGATACCCTTTTCAGCCCCGTTCGCTTAGTCGAATTTACCGTATTGCCAACCAGAAAAGGATCACAAGCCGACTTAGATAAAGTAGTAATGTCCATAACTACAGACGGTACCGTTACACCAGAGGACGCAATTTCTCAGGCAGGCGGGATTCTCCGATCTTTCTTTGGACAAGCTGCTGTAGTCTTTGGTAGCGAAACGGAAGAGGCGCCAAAGGTTGAAACTTCAGCAATGACTAATTGGAAAGTTTCAGAATTGGGATTAGACGCAAAGGCTGTTGCAAAGTTAGAGGCAGCAAAAGTAGAGACGTTGTCTGAAGTTGCAGCACAGCCAAAGACGTTTTATTCAAAGGACCTAAAGTTCACGGCAAAACAAGTGAAGGAACTTTCAGTGTTACTAGAACAGTATAATTTAGGGTTTGCTAAGAATGCGAAAAAGAGTAAAAAGGCTTAATCTAAACCAGAGTAGCCGTTCACACGACAAAGCGTTGATTAAGAATCTATTTACGTCTTTAGTTATGTACGGAAAAGTTACGACAACGAAGCCTCGCGCACAAGCGTTAAGGGCGTATGCTTGCAATAAGGTGTTCGCATTTAAGAGGTTGGGTACGTCTCTGGAATCAAAACGATGGATTAAGGCCGAAGTCTCAACGTATAAATACTCTAAAAGAGTTACTGAGAAACTGAAAGGCTTTGATGAAAAGTTCGCAGTTACAACAGCAATGACCAAGCCAAGAGGCGGAGATAACGCGCCACAGTACGAAGTAAGCATTATAAATTACGATGCAACAAAGACCAATGAACAATAAAACTACCTGGAAGAGCGCAAAAAAGGTAACTAGAGACTGGTATGAATTTGATGCTACCGGTATTCCTTTGGGGCGATTGGCAGGTGCAGTTGCGAAGTATTTGATTGGAAAAATGAAGAATGTCGATTTTGTTCCAAATCTTGATATGGGCAACTTTGTTATTGTAATTAATGCGGCAGCAGCGAAATTAACTGGGCAAAAAGAGTCCTATGTTGAATTAAATCACTATACCGGTTACCCCAGTGGTTTGCGTAAAGAAAAGATATCAGAATTGATGAAGAAGAATCCTGCGAAAGTAATTGTGTCGGCTGTCAAAGGAATGCTTCCAGACAACAAGATGAAAGACACTTTTCTTTCTCGACTACATATATTTGTTGATGCAAATCACCCACACGAGGCGCAAAAACCAACTAAGATTACCGTATAAACAATGACTACAGTAAAAGCAAAATATTATGAAGGGATTGGTCGACGAAAAGTGGCAGTAGCACGAGTTCGCATTACCCTCGATGATGCAAAAACCTTTACGATTAATGGTAAAACACTTGAACAAGTCTTTCCAAGTGCTTTGTCTCAAGAAAGAATTATGAAACCGTTGGTTGTTGCTGGAATGAACGGAAAATTCAGTGTTTCTGTTAAAGCAAATGGTGGTGGAATGACTGGTTGGGCAGACGCAATTTCATTGGGCTTGGCACGAGCGTTGGTAGAATTTGAAGCAAAGTTGAAACCAGGTTTACGAAAAGAAGGTTTAATGACCAGGGATCCACGTGCTGTCGAACGAAAGAAGGCCGGTTTGAAGAAAGCAAGAAAGGCACCACGATTCTCAAAACGTTAATCTTTTCTCATTACTCACTACTGAAAAGAAAGTGTTCTTTTCAGTTTTACGTTCGTTATTCGAAAAGCATTATCGTTTTGGGAAATCGGAAACTATTAAGGAGCTTTCCTTTTCACTGCGAGAAAGAACACAGTCCTTTCTCGCTACGTTCAAAGATCAAGCTCAACTTATCCGTTTTGAAAAACTTCTGAATTTGTTAATGATTATATTCCTTTAAGAACTGCAGTTGTTCGTCATGGAGTGCTAGTTCCGCTTTTGTACAGATGCACGGATTTTTCTCGCAGAAGCATACTTTGTGCAATAGAGCAACAATTTTCGCGTGCGGCAGCGTCTGAAGAAGCTGTAGTTTTTGCTCAGACAATGGTCTGTGACGGTAGGTAATCTGTAAGCTACTTTCTTGAAATGTTGTTTCTGGAATTCGTTTTAACAAACTTAGTGGCGTTTTACAAAAGTCAATCTGATTTTCTTTGAAAGCAACGCCTGGAAAGAGCTCATTCATGGGATAAATCGGAGCAAAAAGTTCTTTTGATGCTGTGTGGATATGATTTAGATACTGTTCAAGCTTTTCGCCCTGCTCCAATTCTGTAGAAAACAGTCCAGGAAATGGTGATAATTCTCTTGCTGGGTACAAAGGATACGAAAGCGAATAATCTGCCATAAAGCGGCCAATTGAATAGATATTGTGCCGTAATCGCAGCATGCCAACGGCCTCTAGGATTGCAACAACAATTGGTAACTGATAATACGGTGATAGTAATGGTGTATCAAAATCAATAGATACATATATTTTTTGTAGATATTTTTGATAACCAAGTTTTGCCATAATATTCCAAATTTTTGGCACAAAATCGGAATATTTACGGCGCAATGGGATAGCGAGCCGCAATCTTCTTGCGCCACGGAGCACAGTTACTTCAATAGGCACAATTTTGGGGTATCGGTAAGGTTCTAGTAATGTTGTAAAGATCATTCCTTACTGTAACTCGCCAATTGTGAACAGAAAATGGTAAAATACGGTACAAGAAGGATACATGAGCAGGAGCTCTTTTTCATTGAAAAAGGGAGGAAAGTCCCGCCTCGAGTATGTCACGGATGAAAGTCCGGTAGGAGAAATCTTACGGATCGGGTCACAGAAATAGTCTCAGTAATGAGGTGAAATGCCAAATTGGCTATAGATAACCCCTGACTTCGAGCAAGTGTAAACGCTTAGATAAATTCCTGCATAAAACAGAAGCGGGCTTACTATGTGTCCTTCTTGCTCTGTTTTTACTGCTCGTGGCGTTAAAAAAGATTTTTTAACGCTATCACTCGCGATAAAAACAGAGCCAAGAAGGTGACAGAAGGGAACAACAATAAAATCAATGTATAATCGAGAAGATTTCCCCGCAGCTTGCTGCGGTTGGAGTTGTTAGCACGGGAACCGTGCTAAGATCAAAGAA
>PFQB01000127.1 GCA_002793355.1 Candidatus Dojkabacteria bacterium CG_4_10_14_0_2_um_filter_Dojkabacteria_WS6_41_15 | reverse complement strand
CTTTCGTGCTTTCTTGCTTTAACGCTTTGGTGCTTTATTGCGTTAGTGCTTTCTTACTTTTGTGCTTTTATGCTTTATAGCAGTGTCAGTTGTTGCCTTGGCTTCTTCCCCCGCCACGCCTCAACAAAATCGCTGTACGTTTCTACCTCATACATTTTCGCTAGTTTCGGCCATAACCAAAAGAATACGTCTTTAGTAAATTGAGAGTCGGGTAGAGCACGATGTTTTTTCAACTCTGGGTCTAAGCCTGCATATGACATCGCCGTTTTTAATTTTCTATCTGGTGCATTAGGCATTATTTTACCGAACAAGTGCATGGTATCCAAATAGGGACGATTTGCAAATTCTTCGTACCAAGGAGTAATTGTATGACCTCTTCGAGCCAACGTTTCGTCGATAACTCGTAAATCGTATTGGGTATTGTGCCCAACTAAAATAGCTCCCTCAGACTGACGGACAATTTCAGGAAAATAATCGTGTAACTGTGGTGCATCCGCCAGCATGTTATTTGAAATTTCAATAAGTTTTTCGGTGTAGCTATTTATCGGTATAATCGATGAAATCAGTGACTGGCCTTCGGAAATTACGCTCGTACCCTCGGTCAGTACCCAACCAATTTCGACAACCTCGGTAATTAACGCAACATCGAACCAACCCGTTGTCGTTTCTGTATCAAAAAAAAGTAGTTTTTCTGCCATATAATTTACAACAATGTCAGTGCAAGTTGAATGCAGTTCTTCACCAGCAATGCTACCTGTTCATGCTTATAAGGAATCTCGAACGTTAAAAAACGCGTGAAATGTCCATGATACATCGCCCAATCTTCAATAAACTGCCCGTTTTTAGATGCGGCCCCAACAAAATCAATATAGCCCTCTTTGATAGCATATGACAAAGCTGGATCGTCTGGTTGATCAAACCCAGTACGAAGTGGTACTTTAAGCTCCTTGACTTGTTTGCGAAACGTATCGAGTTGTTCTGAGCCAAGCGAATGCGTATCATAAAAATAAAACTCTTGAAATTCTAAATCTTCGTGAAATGAAATTCCCAAAACATGAGAAAGAGGGGAGATAAGCTCCTTAAGTGCAAGAACCTCGGGATCAACAAGCTTTCCGAATCCACGGTTGATGTCATGACCACAACCATTTACCCTGGTCTTTTGTTTTACCGCAGAAGGACTTGCTTCGGGGATATACATAAATGAAGGAAGAATCGATTCCATTTCCTGCACTACGCTCACCACAGTTGGAAGAATGTGGTATTCGTTTCCATGGGTGCCACTCATTATGAGCAATTGAGGATTTTTCCCTTTTTGAAAGTACGTTATGCCTTTTCTTTTCTGAAATTTCACGGGTTTATCCTCAGTTTATGTTATGTATTTTAACACAAAGGATATTATGCGTGTGGCTCGCTCATTCATCAATAAGTCCCCGAATGTCTGACTATCAGTTAACAAATCCGCATATTAGAGACCGTTGTATGAACCGCTAAAGTGCTATATCATTCAGATATGGAGCCAAGTTCACTTGCAGCAACCAACGCGACTATTCGTTCGTTCATTCGTGTTATGGCTGTAATAGCATTTGGCTTTGTTGCATTGTACGTTTTCATTTTTTTACAACTAAAGCAAACTGAATCTCAATTGACTAGTTATGGTAACGTTACCGATTCCGCTATTGGAAACTTTCTAACAAATTTGCCTGATACAGGGGCAATTAAGATATCCAAAACCGACTCAGGGCTGACCTTTGCACTAAAAGAAGGACAGGGTAGCGCCTTAAATGCGGATTTAATTGACGGCTACGACTCGAAATATTTTCTAAATGCTTCAAATCTATCGGATGGTAAATTGAAGGACTCCTTATTTAGTTCGTGGAAAAATCTTGAATCAGAGGGAATAGTGAGTAATGGAAGGATTAAACCAGAATACCTGCCATCAACCTCTCAAATACTCGGAACAGCTAGCATAAAGTGGTCTGATATTATTAACCGCCCTGTCGGGCTTGATGATGGTGATGACACAGGAATAGCGCTTACAGAATCTCAAGTAGAAAACTTTATCACCAATTCCGCTATTTCCTTAGCGACAGGCTCCACAATTAACAGCCAACCAATTGCCACGCACGATTGGATATACTCACAAAACTTCATCACAGGATTGAACTATGCCCAAATTGCGAACGGTACCGGCATTTACTCCGATTACCGACCCGACAACGTGGCTTGTACCCAAGATCAAGTCTTAAAGTACGATGCTGGTTTAAACCACTGGATTTGTGCAAACGATGCTGGTAGCTCAGCCTTAGCATGGGGAGGAATTAGTGGCACACTAGCAGACCAAACTGACTTAAACTCGGCATTAGGTAACAAACTCGACTCAGTAGCCACTTTTGGCGGTGATGTCACAGGAACTTACGATAACCTTGCTGTTGCTGACGATGCTCATGCGCACACTGGTGTGACAATTTCTGGACTAGGGACTGCAAACTTTACTTCGACAAATATCTCGCAGTGGACGAATGATTCTGGGTATATTTCCGGCCTAAACTTCTCTCAAATAGCAAACGGAACGGGTGTTTACCTCAACTACAAACCAAATGATATCGCCTGTGGTCATAATCAGGTATTAAAATACGATGCTGCTCTAACACAGTGGATTTGTGGGGATGATACTGGTGCTGGGGTAGTAGCTTGGGGGACAATCACGGGAACACTTTCCGATCAGACAGACCTTAGTACTGCACTTTCCAGCAAGCTTAACCTGACAGCAGCTTTTGGAGGTGATGTTTCGGGCACTTACGACAATATTGCCATAGCAAACGATTCTCACGCACATACCGGAGCAACCATTTCTGGCTTAGGGGCATCAAACTTTACCTCTGCAAACATTTCACAGTGGACCAATGATTCTGGCTATATTTCCGGAGTTGACATTTCCCAAATAGCGAATGGAAGCGGTAAATACTTTAATTACAAACCAAATGATGTTGCCTGCACCGAGGGACAAGTCCTCAAGTATGACGCGACAAATGCACGTTGGACCTGCGGGAGCGACAACACAGGAGCAGGTGGGGGCGGGGGTGTAGTTACATCAGTAAACACTATACAAACCAGAACTCAAGGAATATATTCAGCAGTCACAACGGGTGATGGAACGGAAATAACACCATTAACAATTACATTTACTCCAAAGAAATCTGGAAACAAAATCATACTAGAATGGGTAATTAATGGAGAAGTATTTCAAGACACGGTCTTCAATGTCTCCAGAAATGGTGTAGTACTTACGGATTCTGATAATGGAGTGAACCGCTGGTCTGGAATCAGTGCTTGGCCATATGACAACAACCAGGTTTCAACGCCAGAAAATGTAATTGTTCGAATAATTGATGAAAACAGCCTTGATACCGCAAGTACCTATAGACTTTTGGTTCGTTCTGCTTACGGGACTGTAAACAATTTCTACCTTAACAGGACAATAGGCTCTGCAGGACAAGATAGCTATGAGACGATGCTTTCCACAGGAACAGCGACAGAAATAGACCCCTCTGCCACTGCTGGAGGCGGTGAAATAGTAGTAGGTTCAATGACGGGAACATCTTTATTTGCAGATGCGACTGCTTCTAACCAGTGGCTTGGACTAGGAGCTGGGGCAGGAAGAATTGAATTTGATGACCAGACAATTGATGAGATTAACTTTCTTGATGCAAATATTGGTATCGGAACATCAACTCCTCAGCACAAATTAGATATCAATGGAAATATTGGTTTGGCAACATCAGGGTACATAAATTTTGGAGCTACGGATGGAATCTTAGGTTACGGGTTAAGGGATAATAGCGGTGTTCTTGAATACAAAGATGCTACCGGAAGTTGGACAGCCATTGCTTCTCTTGCCAACATTTCGGGTTCAGGTTATTCTTTCTCATACACTGGTTCTCCTTCATCAATAGGACAGGCAGCAAATAGGAATACTGGAGGAACATTTACGTCACAAACTGGCGACCTCTTTCTATATGACCCCTATTATTTGCAAAAGGTGTACTGGGATATTTACAAAGCAGGGACATATACACTGACAATATTTGACGCGACAACGAATACCGTTCTTTCAACAGTCTCGAATATTGTGGTTAGCTCTGACGCATCAGTAAATGTAGAATTCTTGCTCCCAACCCCAATAATAGTAAGCTCCTATGTAAAATTTACTATTACATCAAATTCAGGAGTAAAACAATGGTATGATCGAAACAGCAGTGGGTACGACGGATTCTTTAGGACAAATGGACTTTATTATGATACGACATATTATGGACCATATACTGTTCCAATTCATTTATATGGGGTAACTGGAGTATTGGTTCAATCAGGCGGCGGTGGCATTAGTGGAGTAACAGTAGGTTCAATGACAGGAATATCCGTCTTCTCCGATGCTACCGCTGATGACGATTGGGTAGGGCTTGGTGCGACCGCCGGATTAATGGAGTTTGACGATCAGGCCACAGATGAAATCAACTTCTTAAATGCAAATATAGGTATCGGGACTTCTACACCACAACACAAATTGGATGTAAACGGCAACATTGGAATCGTTGCTTCTGGCTACCTTAATTTTGGAACAACAGATGGGACCACTGGTTATGGAATTCGAGATAACGCCGGAAAAGTCGAAGTGAAAAATAATGGTGGAGACTGGAAAGCTGTTGATGGCGCACCTTCATGGCAATCAACTCCAGATGAACCACCAGCAACGGCAAATGCAATGGATGATGAGTTTAACAACACAACTTTAGATCCAAAATGGACAATTTATACTGATGTTCCCCCTGGAAGCTATGCCGTTACCGAAGCGAACAAACAATTGCTCCTTTCCTATCCATCTACCGCGGCAAATACGTATAGATTCATTTCAGTTGTACAAGCAGCCCCAGTTGGAAACTGGAAATTTAGGACGAAGTTAACCATCGAAGGTTCCTTATGGACATATACAGGAGGTGGTTGGTTAATTCGAAATACATCTTCCAACAAGAATTTCTTTTTTGCATATATCAAACATACAAGTATGGGTGATGGCTTGACTGCTTATTATGGTCGGGCGACAGGAGCGACCTTGAACACTGAAGTCGATTTAGGAAACTACTTCAACCAAACTGTCTATCTAGAAATGGAGTATGACGGTACGAATTTGTACTACAGAACCAGCTCAACTGGGGTCAATTACACGTTGACATACACTGAACCAATTTCAAACCTTGGGGCTGCACCTGAATACGTTGGGGTAACTATGCATCCTTATAATTCCATTGCCGGAATCAATACTCCCATGATATCTGTGGACTGGTTCAGAAGAATCCAGTAAAGGCTTTTCCGCTTACGACAAAAGCCCAAAATCATGTTAATATAATGCACAGGCATTGTTTGCTATTATTTGTGTGGTCTACGTGGAAAAAGTAAGAAAATGCTGGGTAGTTTTTGTCTTCTCACTCGGGTTTACATTTGCAGTTATGTTGTACCTCCACTTGAATTCGACATACAACAAGATAGATAAGACGGAGACTCAGCAACAAATTGAGAACTTGACTGTTGCAAACTTCGCCTCCCAAAATATTTCCCAATGGACATTGGGGTTCGATTCCCTCATAAATGAGTACTACGGGCATAGCCCGTAGTATCTAGCTCGCGCTACAGGCTAACCGCCTGACCTTTGTCCTGTTCGTTT
>PFQB01000085.1 GCA_002793355.1 Candidatus Dojkabacteria bacterium CG_4_10_14_0_2_um_filter_Dojkabacteria_WS6_41_15 | reverse complement strand
TGCGCCGCATTCAAAGAGGAAAGATCAACCATCGTGTATTGTAACCTGCCACGCAAAAATAGTCGACGTTGCTTACAAAATTACTGACAAAGCACGTGTCCTGACGTACCGCAGGTTAAATCTGCCGTCTTATTAAGCCCTATCAAAGGTCTCAAAACTTCTAAAAGGTTGGCATCGTACGACACCCATTCTGAAGGATACTGCAGTGCATCAGTAAGCGTAATTTCACGCAATAAGGAAGGAGCCTTGTTGGCACTAAACATAAAGCCCGTTATCTTTAGATTATCGAAGGTTGGCTTGCTCACACCACCGACCGTATAAGTACCTTGCTGACTTGATTTCACGGTGACAATAGTTGCATTCTGGTTAGCAACTATTCCCGCTTCGAATCTATCACTTGCAGGCCCATTACCCGTACGACCATTATTCACAATATCTACAATGCTTAAACCCGAGCCACTGTTGAGTACAAACAGGCATCCATTTTTGCTCAAATTGACTCCATTCTTTTTTACTTCTCCAATGGTCAGCGTACCAGAGGGAACAAAAACAATATTTGCACCAGTACAAGTTACTGTGTTACTTGACCAATCAACATTACCAGGCGGAAGCGTAATTACATTGAAGTTTGCAGCTCCCAAGCTCCCATCTTTATTGCATGAATTAGGTGGTGTAGCTAAATTTAGAAGATCACAATTCAAATACGCGTATGCCCGAAGTCGAGCATACTCATTGCCGGGCATCAATGGTGTATATCCGTACACATTAAATGGAGAGTACTCGGCATCACGATAATTTCCTTGAAAGCCAAGATTTCCCGCGGTATTTCCACCTTCAATTCCGTGAGTAATAGAGGCAGTAAGTAATGCCCCAGTAAGTCCAGTAAATTGTTGTTTCCAATAAGGGAGGTAGAGATTCTCAGTAGCCTCAACATTGCCACTGGTGTTGCTGGGCAACGTCATAGAAAAAGGAGTAATTCCCGCGTCTTTGCTGCTAAAAACGTCACCATAAGAGGTCTTTATCCAAGCTGTTAAGACTGTGAAAGGCGCGCTTCGGTTGCAACTCATGTTTCCGGCCTTATCATATATGCAACCACCTGCAACTAGCGTTGTTTTTCCAAATATTCCACCTACAGTTACAGTTGTATTGCCAGTCTGCCCCGGAGGGACTACAGCCGAAGTATAATCAAGTTTTCCGTCTAGAAGATGCAAAGAACTATCCGTTGCCCATGACAGCGGCGTGGAGAGGTTAGGTTGAGACACGACATATCGATTAGAAACGCCACTCACTCCTGAGAGAGCATCCGACAATGTATAGGTAACGAGCACTTCCCCGTCCGTATTCGTAGGTATTGACAGCTCAATCGCTGCCGATGGTGGTGTTGAATCGTACAGAATACCAAAATCTTGCCCAGCTGAGCAGGTAACCCCCGTGCACGCTACGCCATTTTTATTAATTCTCAGCCATCCCTCTTCGCCTTTACCGGTAACGTTATACAAAGGAACACCGACCTTGTCTACCGCACTTAAGAATAGAGCATACTCACCGTCCTTCATGCCAATTCCCCCTTGTGCATTCCCGTCGTTAATATAGACGCCAAAAGAAAAACGAAGTGCATTAGGATTGCCAGAAACTTCTTGCACACCTAACTGACTCGCACACGCCGCACAGGCTGGAGGGCAAGTTGTTGCAACAGTCCCGATAGAGATAACTGTTGGAACTTGATATGTTTTGCCAAAACAGAGCATATGATTACTGTCAGCAGCTACAGACCACTCGTAGTTCGACCACAATAAGGTATCTGAAGTTGCATCAATTTTTGTTTCTGGTGGAGTATTATTATCTAAACATCCAATTGTAGTACCCAAACAGTCAGGAAAACCCCCATAAAACCAACTCTTAGCACTTGCCCATTGGGAGACTCCTTCTTTGATATTACCGTTTGCATTCACTTTTGGACCAAGTTCTTGAATAAACGCCAAGCCAGAAAATAACAACTTGCTACTTAATTGTAACTCTTGGGCACCACACAGGGAACCGATACATGCTTTGGACACAAAATTCCATCGTTGATTTCCAGCAACAATTTGTATGTTCTCCTTTTCAGAATATGTTGCTTGAAAACTTTTTCGATCACCATTTTGAACTAAGGGAACGACCGCATTGTCTTTATTAACATCTATCTGCTGTATCCAAAAGCCCGCTTGCAGTATATCTTTTCTGCCATTTGCATCACTCACTGTAAATTCAAGTTTTATCGGATTTCTTTTTCTACTAAAATTCGGGTTTGGTGTCATATCATATTGAATACTAGAGTCAGGACACGAGATTGGTGTTGCCTGTAAATCTAACGCGCTGTTACAATATGAAGCACGGGTATTTGCCATTACCGAGCCCATTATCAAATAGTCACGCCCATCAATAAGATCACCTGTTCCACCCTTTTCTCGCAAAGCAGGAGCAACCACCGGATCATACGCTGCGTCCATATCATAAATGGATACATCGGACAGAACTGGATAGTCATTCTCAACGGACATTGTGACACGACAAGTAAATGATTCAGAGGTATCTGGTCCGCTGTCATCTGAATCAATATCTAGTATTTTTACTTCTAAAAACCCACTGCAGAGCGATTTTCCATTAACTTTCTCGAATACTCCGTGTAAAATTTGTGGATCAAGTAGTAACGGCGTTGATTGCGTAATATCCGAAGGATTATCCGAACCAGTCTTTGCAGTCAAGTTCAACACACCGCCGCCACCTAACGTAGTAACTCTAACACAGGAATTCAAATCACCAGCATAATTGACCGTTTCTGCACTGATGATTTGGACCGTATCACCATAGTCTTGATCTGTGACGGAAAGTGTGACCTGCAACGGTGCATCGCTACGTTTCATAACTATTGAGGATGGCAGAATTGAACAAGATGGCTTCTTATTCCTGTGCGCTTGGGGACAATTCGCTACAACCGGATTGCAATCGTTTGCATTTGCACAGGTTGTATACGTTCCGAAGTTCCCATATGGATCAGTCATGAACTTGCTGCTAGGCGTAACTGCAGGGCAAGCAGTATTCGTACAGGAACAGCTGGGCGTGGTTATTTTTTCTACAGTCACTGGTATAGGGCATATCGCAGAACTAGAAACGTCAGGACCAGTTCCATCGGAATCATCGTCGCGAACCGTTACCCTCAAATCCCCTTGGCACAATAATCTTCCACCAACATTGACAAATACACCGTTCGGTCCACGTGGATCGGCTAACAAAGCAGTTGTTTGAGAAATATTCGACGGGTTCGTTGAACCTGCTTTCACCAACAAGCCCAACACGCTACCACCTGCAAGAGTTGTAACCGTTACGCAGGAATTGACCGATTCAATCGCAGAAATCTTTACATTATCCCCGTAATCAGCATCGGTCACAGTAAGATTAACTTGTTGTGGCGTGTCCGTTTGAATCATTGTGAGAGAGGCAGGAAGCAGAGAACATAGCGGAGGTGTATTCGAATATGATGGAGGGCAATGACTAATGACTGGATTACAATCTCGGGTGCAACCGCAGCTCTGGCCGTCCTCTGGGTCGCATCTATTGCCGTAACAGTTCTCTACGTAAGCACCACCACATAGAATCTGTCCTCCGTTTATATCTGCTGGATTAGTCATATTGCCCGTGGCGGGAGCCGTCACTGGGCACAATCTTTGAATACACGTGCATTGTGGCTTACAAATGCATGCTGAATTTGTACAGCCATAATGCGCTGCAGGTGCAATTGGTAGGCTCCAACAAGTTGTAGGATCAGCCGGAACCTTACTACATGTATGGCAACTATCCAGATGGACTCCATATCCTTGGTCATCATCAAGCCAAACACAACCATCAAAATACATAGTTGAGCCCATGTTTGTAAGGATTTTAAAATTACAACTCTGCGTACTCTGAACATACGTACACCATAAGTTTAGTGGGATTATAACAATCGTATTGGCGAAAATACTACCGATACCTGTAAACAATAATGTTGACAGCAATACAGCAGTTACAAGCAATAACCCGAACCACTTCTGTCGATTATGTAGCCCCGTTTTCAATCTACTACTCGATAACATATACGGCAACCCATGTGGCTATTAAGTTATACGCGTATCCTGCAACTTCCTCAATTTTGTTTTGCCCATATCCATACTGTTGAGAACGTCTTAATAGTTCACTATCCTGCAAAAAATGAAACTTATATGGAGCAAACATGTACGAATCGTAAACCAATTTCGCGAGATTTTCCGAAGTTGGTCGTAAATCTTGACCTTCCGTCGTCCAAATACTAATATTTCGGAAACCGATAGAATAATATATTTGTTCAAGCAATTCGAAATCTTCTGGCTCTATGGTTTCAGCGCGGAGTAGGGCTCGACAAGCAAACTCGAGGTCTCCTTGTAATTCGGTACGCAAGTTACTATCCGCTGTATTCTTCTGATATTGTTGATATTTCTTAATTAAATTGGCCTTATCAAATTTCAACGGACGATAATTCGAAGTTGCTCGCAAATAGAATGCCACATTTAGATTCGTTGCACCCTCTTTTATATCCCGAATAGGACAAAGAGGCGCCTGATATGACTGGAAATATGACCACCGTTCACAATCATCCCTAGGTCCCTTGTCCCCACAGGTATAAGGCAGCGTACTATCCTCCGCAGCAAAGGGTACTAGTCTACGATGCATTTCTGCTCTTATTCGCTGTGCGATCGGGTAATCTTTAGCTAATGTATACACCAAATACGTGCTTGCCTCGGCAACATTTCCTTTAGTCGAAGCCCAGCACCTGGTCGTACTATTTTCCTCTTGCACACAAACATAAGATTGATTTTCTACCCCTAGCACCAGACCATCGAGCAGTTCTTGTCCCTCTTTACCTGCCAGATCATCCAATTTCAGTATTGACTTAAGATCTTTCACACTCTCCTGCTTCCACCTTGAAACGAAATCAAGTTGCTGTTGCTGCGTTAATTCTGCATAGGTCTGTATTTTATTTACCTCCCACATCTTCAACCGCGGCGGTATGGTGCCTTTTTTACCCTGTTTCCAGTCAACATAATGCTGGTATACAGCCACTATACTTTTTTTCGGTAAACCCTTCACATACCTTATTTTCAACGACACAGGTACAGGAACCCCAGACGATGCAACATCAGAAAACTTTAGATGGGTATCACCCAAGAAACTATTCGGAAGAGGAGAAACCTCTCGCTGTAAATCCAGTTGAATCCCAATCTCGGGCATCCAACGATACGGGTCGTAAACTTGTGCTTTTCCATGCATATAGGGAATAAGTGAACACCGCACGAGTGTCTGATCCGCCGAAGGATGCACCGAATTAAGAAGCAAACAATAATCTACGGTTACAACGACTTCTTCCGGCGTTTGGTCAGTATTTTCGTAACTGATCCGTAACTTCTCTGTGTCGAAAGCTGGAATGTTCAAGTTGTCCGAATACTGCCAGGTCGCAACATTGTTCCATGTACTAATGGCATCTCTTGTTATTCCCCAGCCTATATACAGTAGCCCACACACAACGAGAATGCCTATCAACCTTGTGCAGAGCTTCTTACCAATCCGCATCATTTAGTGTACATGAAAAACCGGTTCGCGAAAAGCTTGGCTGCCGGATTATACTCTGTAGCCTTGCACTGCACAGTTACTTGCACAGCACATGACCTGACGTACCGCACGTTATGTCTGCCGTCTTGTTAAAGCCCAATAAAGGACTGAGCACATCAAGAAGGTTTACAT
>PFQB01000020.1 GCA_002793355.1 Candidatus Dojkabacteria bacterium CG_4_10_14_0_2_um_filter_Dojkabacteria_WS6_41_15 | reverse complement strand
TAAAAACACTCAGGTCAGAAAGGGCTTGACACGTTTTTAGCTCACAGAGAATTTCGGTGACATCTAATTTTTATCTAACACGTTCCCTTGACAACCCAACTTTCTCTGCTACACTTAGAACTGTAAGAAAGAATGGATTTTCACTTGACCCCGAATAACTTTATTTTTCACAAAGCATGGCCGATATATTCCTTACTAAAGATGGCTTTAAGGCAATTGAATTAGAACTGAAAGATTTATTAAAAAACTCTCTTCCAGAGATAAAGAAAAGAATGACAAATGCCCGCGAAGATGGTGATTTAAGCGAAAACAATGCGTGGATTACGGCAAAAGAAGAAATGGAAATTGCACGAATGCGCGTAACCGAACTTCGTTCTTTAATGAAAACTGCATTGCTTGTCGAGGAATCTGGAAAGAAAACTGACACTATCCGCCTTGGCGACGAGGTCACTTTAAAAATGAATGGGAATACCATGAAAGTTAAGATTGTCCCCACTATGGAAGCAGATCCGACCGCAAACAAATTATCCGGCGAATCTCCCGTTGGAAAAGCGGTAATGGGTAAAAAAATCGGTGAAATGGTGACCATAACCACACCTTCAGGAACCCAAGCGGCAGAAATCATCAGTAAAGGCTGACTGCTAACTACTAACTAAGAACTACTAGCTATTAGTTCTTAGTTTTAGGCTCTTAGTTTGACGTTAGCAGTTAATAGTTAATAGTTAGTAGCTAAGAGTTAATTAGAAGAAGATTACCAGCATTCCCGCACTAATTACCAATATTCCCCACACTTTTGCAGGAGCAACGTTCCAGGCAAGTACTTTTTCTGCATACGTTGTAGTCATCATCCAGTTCGCAACATACCCCACTAACGTACTATAAAGTAGTAAGAGAATAATGGTCCAAATTCCCCAATACGAAAACGTTAACCATTTAATCGCCACTAGTAGTACATATATTCCAGCAGACCACAGACTGTGACGTTGCTTTGCAACCAACCACGAAATCGCAAACAAAATAAGTGGAATACTTACGACAATTATGCGCAAAAATACCAAAGAGAAGTTGCTCGCAATTCCCCAATACCAAATACTGGTGACCAGACTAACGCCAGCACTACTTACTGCCAGAACAAAAAGTTCTTGAAGTAATTCCTCAATATAATAATCTAACCTACGAAGAAGCACTACCATACCGAGAGCAATACTCACAAAAGACAACAGCGAAATCATTGAAACCAACCGCATATCCTGCCGTGTACACCATTCTACCACCAAGCTAACACTCCCAAGAATACTAAGAAACAAAACAAATTCCCTTTTTATTTTTGCAATGGGCATAGACAAGAGAGGTAACATCCAGCGCCAGACCACCGCAATCCATACAACAGTTGCAACTACCAAAGGAATATTGTATTCGATCATACTCTCACAAAGCCAAAATTAAACGTAATCAACAAAATACCAAGAAACAAGATGAAAGACATTAACTCGAAGCGGTGTGTAAGCAATTGCCGTTTATACGCCAATTCTCCAGCATATAACGCAAGCAGAACGAAGGCCAAGCCAAAAACACCAAACACCCAATTTCTTACGTTAATGTTTGGAAATTTGAACGAACTTTCGGTAGTTCCTGCACTTGTTACATCGGTTTTTCCGCGGCCCAATTCGGAAAGCGTGCTGGAAAAGGCAGAAGAAGCACCGTTCTCAAATAACACAGTAAGTATTACCTTAGCATTTTCTTTTGGAAGACTGTTAAGAGGAATCGATATTTCTCTTTCATTCGCCCCTTGTGTAAAACGGGTACTGCCAATCGTAGCTGTGAAACCGGTGTTTACTCGCTGACATTCGTAAGACACCAAAATATCAGCAGTACGCTGTTTACTTGTAATACAGGTTTTAGAAATTCCAATAGCTTCGGTCTTGCTATTGATAATCGTTACAACAACACTATCGGTTATAAATATATCGCCTACTCCCACTGCTTTTGCTACTATTGTCTGATCGCCTTGGGCCGCGGTTAAGGGTGATGTCAGTGAAAAGATCGAGTTAGTCACCTGCGTACTTCCCAAAAGCGTTTTGTTTAGATACAACGTCACCGCAGGGTCTGATAAATCGGTTGCCGAACCTTTAATGTCAGTGATGCCATCCTCTAGAATATCCCCGTCACGAGGATATTCGATATTTAGCTTCGGATTCTTCTGCGTCCCTGAAGGCGATTGGTATGTCGGACTACCAAACATTTGAACGACCAAAAAGACATCAGAACCAAGCAGTTTTCCCTTCACCACAGCAATACCAACTTCTTGGAATTGCGCGTCCATGATATTCGCACGATGTGTCGGGCTAGCCATCCAGGCATCGTGTACGGATTGTGAATCGCTAAACCCTTTTGCAAGATTCTCGCCCGCATAAGCGTAGGTGTAGCCGGATTGTAAAATAAATTGCCAAGGGCTTTCCTTATTAGGACCATAATGAGCCCAATACTGCTGCTTCAACATGTTTTCTGCCTTAAGGAACGCGGCACGCTCAAGCTTTTTATTATATTTGAGTGGATTTAGCCCTTCTTCTTGACGGTCATGATTTGCCTGCTCGACTAGGTACGTGCTAGAAATTTCTGATGCCAAGAGAGCTGGAGCTCCAAAGCGTGCGACCAATACTATTGAAAGCAACAGTACAGTGATTAATCGGAGGAGGGTTCTGAGCATGAAATGATTATAACACCTTCACACCCTTCGGACGTCTTCACTTCGTGAAGCAAAGCTTTGCATTAAAAGGCTTGTATTGCTACGCAATAGACTTTAGCCTTTAAAGATTAAAGGCTAAAGTCTAAAGTATACTTTTGTCAGTTCTACGACTTTATCAACAACTTTTTCCAGGTATTCTGCTTGATAGCGATAGGTGTGCTCCATGCCTGCAAATTCTACCCACTCTTTTGGCGAGTTGGTTGCATCAAACAGTTGCTTGGTCGCACTTATGGGCACACTCTTATCGTCTGGAGATACAATAAAGGATATTTTCGCAGTCACTTTATCTATATAGTCAAGACCGTTATATGTTAAGGCATCTTCGGCAAAACTGTAAGGTACTCTAGTAACGACTCCAGTACTCTTGCTTGTGTACTCAACATAGCCAAGAGCTTTCCATTTCGCTTGGCGCTCCTCCATATCGTCATTGCGCATAAATCCGTATGGAGTAACCACTAAAACAAGTCCAGTTATATTAAACTGAGAAGCAATTATTGTAGCAATAACGCCACCAAGGGATTCTCCCATTACCACAACTTCATTCCCTTTATTCAGTAGCTCTGTAATTATTTTCTTAGCTGAAGCTAGTGTCTCTGACATTAAATAGCGTTTCATGTCAACATTCCAATATGGCCAATTCATCCGAACAGTCTCAACACCAAATGGCAATAATTTTTTCTCAATTGCAAGAAACTGAACTTCATCAGAGTACCCACGGAAACCTGGAATAGTTACAAGTACTTTGTTCATCTATGAATTACAACAAAAATAAAAAAGAGGGGGACTTCCCCCCTCTTCGTACTGTAAATAGTTAGTACCTATACGAACTACCTTACAGCTTCACGAAGCTGCTTACCAGCTTTGAATCGTGGAACGTTTCGTGCAGGAACGTTGACAACGGTCTTGGATCGTGGAACGACTTGCTTTCGTGCCTTTAGATGTCCGACAGAAAACTTGCCGAATCCAGTGATGGTTACTGGTTCACCCTTTTTCAAGGATGCAGTAACAACATCAATAAATCCTTCGACTGCGGCCTTCGACTGCTTCTTGGACATACCTGTCTTATCGGCAAGCATGCTGAAGAGTTGTGCTTTGGTCATGTTACATTTCCTCCTATGTTTGTTTTTTAAGTTATAGTGCAGATTTGGCACTTTGTCAAGCGTTGTGTTTAAGAATTGCCCGAACTTGCGTGGGCACGAAGTTCACGAACTACCACAACGTTCACAATTCCAGGGAAAACGCCCGTTTCATCGATCTTCTTGGCGATATTCTGCGCCAGCACCATGGCTGCTTCATCGCTAATTTGGCTTGGTTTCACCATAACGCGAAGCTCGCGACCTGCACGAACTGCGAAGACTTCCTCTGCAGCATCGCCTGCAACTTCGTAAGCGGTCTTCTCCAGGTTTTCTATTCTTTCGACGTAATCTTCAACATTTTCTTTACGAGCACCCGAGCGGGCACCGGAAGCTGCGTCTGCAATCTTCATAATAACCGCTTCGACACTCTTTGGTTCGATATCTTCGTGATGTGCTTCGATTGCATTCACGGTCATCTCGTCTAGGCCGTATTTACGGGCAACATCACCACTAATATGATGATGCGGTTTCTTTACCTTGGTGGTAAGAACTTTACCAATATCATGCAATAATGCTGCTCGAAGGACCATATTTACATCAGCTTTCAATTCACGTGCGATATATTCGGCAATTTCCATAACTTCAAGTGTATGCTCAACCATATTCTGCCCTTTGCTTCGTCGATACTTCAAACGACCAATAATTGGGATTAACTCTACCGGCATGTCGAACCAGTTAGCCTTCTCAGCCATCATTTTACCGGTCTTTTCAAGCTCTTGAATAACATCTTTCTTCGCTTTGGCGTAGTGCTCTTCGATTGCAATGGGGTGAATTCGGCCATCTTTAATCAATCGCTCCAATGCCATTCGGGCAATTTCTCTTCGAACTCCGTCGTACGAGGACAGCCCTATAGATGTAGGTGATTCATCAATAATTACATCAACTCCGGTAATCTTTTCAAAGGCACGAATGTTTCGCCCCTCTTTTCCGATAATCTTACCCTTGATTTCTTCGTTACCAATTTCAATCGTACTGACGGTAATTTCGTCAACATATTCGGTAGCGACACTTTGCATTGCGTCAACAATCAATTCTCGTGCTTGATCTTCTGCAGTTAATTTTATCTCTTTTTCGATGTCAGAAATCTTCTTCGCTTTGTACGAAACCAGGCTGGCCTCGAACTCTTTCATGTATACTTTCTGGACTTCTTCTTTGCTCATTCCGGCAATCTTCTCAAGTTTGACCATAAGATCTTTTCGAGTTTCGGCCACTTCTTCATCTTTCTTCACCAAACTAACTTCTTTGTCCGCAACATGCTTTCGTTGTTCTTCTAGTAGCTTCTCTTTGGCTTCTAAGGCGCTCTGTTGAGCCTGAAATTGGCTCTTTAGACGATCGTAGAACTGCTTCGCTTGATTACGAAGCTGTTGAGCTTCTTCGTCTGCCTCTTTATACTTATTTTGCAATAACTGCTTGGCAACTTCTTTTACCTTGTCCTGCGACTGCGATTTAAAAGAAGTACGCTCTTTTGCGAGTGCTTGCATAAAATACCCTGCTGCTGCCGCCCCACCTAAAGTGGTAATAGCAAGTAGAACGATTAACCACGTCATGCTGTGTATAAACAAATTTATTTTGTAGGGATTTTCACGGATACATAAACTTTATGTATCGATAATAGCGAACGTTTCTACACACGTAGATCAACTAACACGTTGAGCACTGTTTTATTCATATCTGTACGTTCAATCTTCAAGTATCGGCGGAATTTACGCGGTTTGCCGAAACGGTTATAGATTCCCTAACCTAAAACCCACGCTATTTTCTAGCGGAAGGAATCATTCTTGAGGAACTTTCCTCTGGAATCCACAACAATCTATATATCCCTAAGTGAATTGTACGTCAGTCTTGCGTTACAGTCAATGCAACCTAGGGCCTGGGGAAAAATGCAAGAACATGAGATAATGGAGCAGTAATTTAACTGC
>PFQB01000033.1 GCA_002793355.1 Candidatus Dojkabacteria bacterium CG_4_10_14_0_2_um_filter_Dojkabacteria_WS6_41_15 | reverse complement strand
ATCACTAAACGACCCTTAATTAGTGCAAGATTGTCAGGAATTACTGTCAAAAAGGCCGACCACAAGTCCTCAGCGGGTGTCATGTTTGTCACGTTAGTATTTGCACTCTTTATTATGGCAACGGTTGGCGTGGGTACTTATGTCTACAGAACAGGGATAACTCAACTAATGGAACGATATACAGACTACGAGAAACAAACACAGAATCTAATCGAGAAATTTGCCTACCAAGACGCTGCCTTAGTTCTCGAAAAGTATAAACAATACAACGGTGAGGACAACAATTATGTCTATTACCACTGTATTATAGAAGGGAATCTTTCAACCGAAATTTGGGCGTTGGACCTTTGTACGTTAGCTATGGAAAAGAATGCTTCTAATACTGACCGAATCAAAGTGCTTCTATCAGAACAAGCAAAACTATACGCTGCAAATGACCAATATGTCGATGCAGAAAAAATATATGCTCGGCTTTGGAACGAGTTCCAAGATAGATCCCTCAATATGAAAAACTATGTGGCTGTACTCTCGGAACTGGGCAAAAGCAAAGAAGCCGCCGACGTACTGGCAGAAATCGCAAAATTAATTCCATCCAATGACACGTTAGGACTTCGTGACCTGGGAAATCTGTACGAAAGAATTACCCAACCAGACTTAGCTTTAGCAAAATATTCACAGGCACTTTCTACGATTGCAGACGATAAGGCAAACCAATCATTAGCAGGAGAACTCCATTACTATATCGGAGTTCTGCAATACAACAAAACTAAATATTCTGATGCTCAGACAAGCTTTGAGCAAGCAAAAACACTCAATAAGGACTTCGCAGATTCTTCCGATTCGTATATAATACTGATTAGCAAGTTGAAAAACAGCATCACGAAATAGAGATTTAACGAGTTGGTGAAATGGAGAGATAGCAATTTGCATTTAGTTACAATCGTTGATTCCCTAATTCACCAATTCGTTAAAGTGCCGGGGTGGTGGAATGGCAGACACGGAGGACTTAAAATCCTCTTCCCAAAAGGAGTGCGGGTTCGACTCCCGCCCTCGGCAAAGAGCAAGGTACTTACTGCAAGTAGGTAGCTTGCTCTTTTTTATGATGAGGGAGTCGAAGCCCTACTAAAACGAACATTTTCGTTTTATGTAGGGCGGGCCCGAGGTAAGCTTTTAGCATGTTCAATAAAAATCCAGGCGATAAAGCGGAACCGAGCAAAAAGGTGATCAGCCATCACGTTTTTGTGAAGGGTTCAATGTATTCCTTGAAGCACGCGTAGCGCCAATGCTGTCGTTACAAGGTGGGCGACTCCCGCTTTCATCAAATTTCTATGTTATCATCTTCTATGAACATCCTCTTTGGCTCTGACGAAAAAACCTCATTAACAGATTCAATCTACAAATGGCTTACCGACAGCGGGCACACGGTTACCCTCGCAGGACATCTTGCTGATGAAGACCTGAAATGGCATTGGGCAGAAATTGGACTGAAAATAGGAAAAAGGGTAGGCACCAAAGAATTCGACATGGGAATCGGTTGTTGCTGGAGTGGCACCGGAGTTTCACTTGCAGCTAACAAAGAAAAGGGAGCGCGTGCAATACTTGCCTGGGACGCGGAAACGGCAAAACTCGCTCGAAAATGGGACAATGCAAACATCCTCTGTTTCAGCTTGCGCTACACGAGCGAAAGTTTAGCTCAAGAAATCCTTACTGCATGGTTTGCAGAGAAATTTGACGAAGAGACACTCGATCAAGTCAAATTCCTTCATTAAAGACGAGTCAAGGTAAAAATGGTATTATTCATTGTATTGGATCTTTGTTCATTTTGTAGAAAAATTGAAAAGCGACACTCGAAATAAAACTATTAAATATTGGGTGATTTTGGGGTTTTTCCTCGGAATAACCTTTTCATTTATGGCGGCTCGGTATTTGAACTCAGACAAAAATAAAATTGACCGTACAAATGCACAGCAACAAGTTCAGGATCTAACTATAGCAAACTTTTCTTCACCAGATATTTCTCAATGGAACAACAATGCGGGTTATTTAACCGAAGTTAATTACTCACAATTAAAGAATGGTGCTGGACTATTTCTTGATTACCGCCCCAACAACGTTGCTTGTACACAAAACCAAGTATTAAGGTATGAGGCAGACTTAAATCACTGGATTTGCGGAAACACTGACAGCGGTAACATTCCCGCTATGGGAGAACTAACCGCTACAGATTTCGTCTCACAAAATATCTCTCAGTGGACAAACAACGCTGGCTATATTACCGGCTTAACTCAATCACAAATTGCGAACGGTACCGGCATTTACTCCGATTACCGACCAAATAATGTTGCGTGTACTCAAAATCAAGTCTTAAAATATGATGCGGGTTTGAATCACTGGGTTTGCGCTAATGATGCAGGTGGCTCAGCCTTAGCATGGGGAGGAATCAGTGGCACACTAGCAGACCAAACGGACTTAAACTCGGCATTAGGTAACAAACTCGACTTAGTAGCAACTTTTGGTGGTGATGTCACAGGCACTTATGACAACCTTGCTATTGCCGACGATTCTCATGCCCACACGGGAGTGACAATTTCTGGATTAGGGACTGCAAACTTTACTTCGACAAATATCTCACAGTGGACCAATGATTCTGGGTATATTTCCGGCCTAAATTTCTCTCAAGTAGCAAACGGAACTGGCGTTTACCTCAACTACAAACCTAATGATATTGCGTGTGATCATAATCAAGTACTAAAATACGATGCGTCACTTACTCACTGGGTTTGTGGGGATGATACAGGCGCAGGGGTAGTAGCATGGGGTACACTCACTGGAACACTTTCAGATCAAACGGATCTTAGTACTGCACTTTCCAGCAAACTAAACCTGACGGCCTCCTTTGGGGGAGATATTTCTGGGACCTACGACAATATTGCCATAGCGAACGATTCCCACGCACATACTGGTGCAACTGTATCTGGGCTGGGGACTTCAAACTTCACCTCAGCAAATATTTCTCAGTGGACGAATGATTCCGGTTTCATCACCGGTGTTGATGTAAGCCAAGTTGCAAACGGGGCAGGGAAGTATTCAAACTACAAACCAAACGATGTTGCCTGCGCAGAGGGACAAGTCTTAAAGTATGACGCGACAAATGCACGTTGGACCTGCGGGAGCGACAACACGGGAGCAGGTGGGGGAGAAGCAGGCACTCAATATATTCATATAAGAGACCAAAAAGCGCAAAACACAAATGGTGGTGGATTTACCCTCGGTGCGTGGAGAACCCGCGATTTAAATACAATACTTAGTGATGAAACTGGAGTAGTTACATTATCTAGCAATCAGATCACCCTTCCCGCCGGTACGTATCGTGTAAATATTATTGCTCCCGCAGTTATGGTTAGTAACCACCAAGCAATACTGAAAAACATTACGGACAACACAACAACGCTCGTCGGTACGAGCGAGTATAATCGAACTGGGGGAACATACTATGCGCAAACTTTATCAACAATAAAAGGAAGCTTCACTATAGCCAGCCCCAAGGTCTTTGAGGTCCAGCATATGAGCTCAGGAACAAACGCAGCTGACGGCTTCGGTCATGCAGCAAACGTCACAACCGAGGTGTACACCGACGCAGAGTTTTGGAAGAATGGAAGTGCTGGTGTAGGCTCCGTTACAGTAGGCTCAATGACGGGAACATCTTTATTCGCAGATGCGACGGCATCAAATCAATGGTTAGGACTAGGAGCCGGTGCTGGACGGGTTGAATTCGATGACCAGACTACTGATGAGATAAATTTCCTAGATGCAAATATTGGTATTGGAACATCAACTCCTCAACATAAACTAGATGTAAATGGAAACATTGGCCTTGCAGCCTCTGGTTACCTTAATTTTGGCGCGACTGATAGCTCAACGGGCTATGGTTTCAGGGATAACGCTGGTATCATGGAGTATAAAGACAGCACAGGAACATGGACAGCATTGAATAGTTTAGGTGGTGGCGGTGGAGCAAGCGTTGTTGCTTCAGTGACAACCGTTCAAACAAGAACTCAAGGAATATATGCCGCAACTGGGAGTGGTGATGGAACCCCAGTCACACCATTAAACATTGTCCTGACTCCCAAAAAAGCTGGGAATAAGATTATACTTGAGTGGATGGTGAACGGAGAGGTGAATTATAACACAGTCTACAACGTAACGAGAAATGGAGTTGTGCTTCCTAATTCAAATGACGGAGCGAACCGTTGGTCAGGCATTGCAACATCCGCATATGACCAGGACGAGGCATCAACTCCTAATAACATGACAATAAAAATAGTTGACGAGAATTCCCTTAATGTGGAAAGCACTTATTCACTGTTAATTCGTTCATCAAATGCGTATACCGTTAACTTTAGCCTTAACAGAACCCTAGCAAGTACGGGGGGAGATAGCTACGAAGTAATGCTATCTACGGGGACTGCAACTGAAATTGACCCTTCAGCAACTCCTACAAGCGGGACAGTAACTGTAGGAACCATGACAGGAACTTCACTCTTTGCAGATGCTACGGCCTCAAATCAGTGGTTAGGATTAGGTGCTGGCGCAGGAAGAATTGAATTCGATGACCAAACCACTGATGAAATTAACTTTCTTGATACAAATATTGGTATCGGAACATCAACTCCACAACACAAATTGGACATTAACGGAAATATTGGTCTTGCATCTTCTGGTTACCTTAACTTTGGCGCGACAGATGGTACTTCGGGTTATGGCATTAGAGACGATAGCGGGATCATTCAAGCAAAAAATTCGGGTGGAACTTGGGCTACCGTAACTACAGAATCACCTTTTGCCGGGACTTTGGTGCAACAAGCGGTAAATGGGCAAAGCACAACAGCGTTAGGGGTCACCTTAGGTTCAACACCAACTGTAGGAAACACTCTTATTGCCTTTATCGGTAATACCTCAGCAAGAACGGTAACACTTTCCCAAACGAACGTGACTTGGACAAAAGTTACAAACTTTATCAATGGAAGTGCAGCTTTAGATGTATGGATTGGGACAATTAGTGCAAGTGCAGGGACCACAGTAACAATAACTGGAAGTGGGGCTTCTTGGTTAGGTGCCAACGTTACCGAATGGACAGGATTAACAGGTACAGTTGTGCAATCGCATATTACTAGTGGCACAGGAAGTGTGCAATCAACTAAACAGTTTTTACCGACATCTGGAAACCTTGTTGTTGGATTATCTGTAATGACTACAGGTGCAACTGACTTTGCCTCTTTTGGTGGAACGGACCTAATCGGTGGAGGAAATTGGACCTTCCCAATCTATGTAAAACCAATACGGGAGCATACCCAATTTATGTGGAGTGCCGGGAGTGGCAGTTGGGTAGCGTTTATCATGGAAATTAAGTAGTTTACAAACATTAATCTCTCTGTATATAATCAAACATGGCAACTAAAACAAAAAAAGGGAATGAAAAGGGATTCGCAAAAATTACTTCAACTCCAAATCCGGTAATAAGACTCACAAAGTCTATAAGCGACAAAGTTATTTGTGGCGTTTGTGGTGGTATCGCAGAGTATCTCACGATAGATCCAGTACTAATCCGCTTGTTGTTCGTAATCTTGGCTCTCTCAGGCGGATCAGGCGTAATTATCTACATCATTCTGTGCCTTATTGTTCCCGAAGCCACCAGCACTGCAACTACTACTCAAGAGGTAATTGCCGAAAACAGCAAGGAATGAAGCTCCCCGCCCTCACG
>PFQB01000029.1 GCA_002793355.1 Candidatus Dojkabacteria bacterium CG_4_10_14_0_2_um_filter_Dojkabacteria_WS6_41_15 | reverse complement strand
TATATTAGTCATTGTGGCGGGCGATTAAGTTATGTAGCAGACACTACATTGTATCGCTTGTCGCATTTTTATTGATTATATTCCGCACTGGACGGCCCAATTTGAGGACACCTTTTACCGTTTCACCCTTTTGCCATGTGCGCGTTCCTATCCATTGCCACTTGTTCAGTAACTCAACAGTGCCCTTTCTCTTGAATTCTTTGAGCAATTCGGTAAGTTTGTCAGGAAGGTTTTCGAGTGGTTCTTTGCCTGAAATCCCCTTTGAAGAGAGTTTGATTTCTTCTGTGTATTCGGTCAATCCGGCTATCAATACCGGAATATCTCCTCGAGTAATTTCAGTTATTGTGCCAATTTTGAAATACCCGCCTTCGGTTTCAAGGCGGATGAATAGCGGTAAAAGCGGTCTTGCTTTAAGCTCTTTCAGCTTCCACATAAACAAAGGACCTAAATTTCCGGCAGTATCTTTTGAAGCTAACACATAATGGAGTGCACCCATAATCAATTCTTGCTCTTCGTTTTTCGCAATTTTCATATACAGCGCTTTATGCCTTGGATCCGCAAGTTTCTCTGACAACATGACACCCAATTCCTGAAATGGGTAACGAATATGATTGCGACGGGCGTTAATTTCTTCGACAATTTGCTGGAGATTTATTGTAAGCATTGCAACTAGTAACTTTTAGCTATCAGTCCTATTATATAGCACTTCACACATGTAGTACGGTTTGACGTTCACTTTTTTACTTCTATGTTTAATTTCCAAAGTTTCTGTCGGCAATTTGTGTGGACCATAAGCGCAATGTTTACCCGCATTTATTCACGATTCGTGAACGTAACGTCACAAACTTGCTAGTTGTCGGCATTTTCCACTGCGGTTCACAAGTGATAAGGGGAAAATACTTTTTCCCCGAACGAGTGAGAGCAGTGGGAAATGCCGCTACGGGGAGTCGAACCCCGCCTACCAGGATGAGAACCTGATGTCCTAACCGATAGACGATAGCGGCAGAATACGGAAATGAAGAACCCCGCAGCAAGCTGACGGGGTATCTAGCGGTT
>PFQB01000131.1 GCA_002793355.1 Candidatus Dojkabacteria bacterium CG_4_10_14_0_2_um_filter_Dojkabacteria_WS6_41_15 | reverse complement strand
AGGTAATCAAAAAAGGGAAACGTGCCAACTCGTTTTCCTTTTTCTGCAATAGATGCCTTAAATACTTCTCATTCAACACTACGACAAAACCGGCTTTTAGAATGATGCTTGATCATATCGACGGCCTCTCCTTTCGTGACCTTGAAAACAAATATCATTCTTCTAAGTCCACCATTCAACGTGCTGTTACCGCAGAAATGCGTAAACTTCCAGATAATAATCTTCTTACCCAACGCTGTTGCACTAGATTTTCCGAAGTGCTCATTCCAGATGGTAAATATCTACCGATTAAGGGGTATTCACGAGATGCAGTCATGTTGTGGGGTGTCGATTATGCTAAACACGATTTTCCCTTGTTTTTTCTTGCTCCCTCTGAAAATTACCAATCTTGGGGAATGTATTTCCGCTCCTTACGTAATCTGAAATTTCATTACAAGATCGTCGTTTGTGACGATAATAAATCGCTTAAACAATCGTGCGTACGCACCTTCTCAAAAATACATATTCAAGCTTGTTACATTCACATTCTTAGACAAGTACGATTAGAACTTCATATCACAAAAGAACCTACATATCGTGAGTTTTACAGAGAGCTGCGCTATGCACTTTCAGTTAAGGTTCATCATAATGTTGAATATCGAACGAGATTACTCTTAAAACTTTGGAAAGATGCATTGAAAAAGAGTGAGCAAGAAGAAATGCGAATTATGTCTTGGTTAGATGGGCATTTCGGAGAAGAACTTTTCAATTACCAATACTTACCAGCAACACCTTTGACTTCGAACCTAATTGAAACATTTAATGGCCATCTAGAAGACAGATTGGCCTCAATTAAGGGCTTTGAATCATACCATCATGCTCAACTCTGGCTAAATGCATATGTGCTCAAGAGAAGATTTACAAAATTCACTGATTGTGGCCACAAGTTCCGTCGGTTGAATGGCCTCAGACCAATTGATCAAACGAAAAGTCTAAACATTGATATTCCCGATGTTTTTTGAGTTGAAAAGTGACAAATTTGGGACGGT
>PFQB01000130.1 GCA_002793355.1 Candidatus Dojkabacteria bacterium CG_4_10_14_0_2_um_filter_Dojkabacteria_WS6_41_15 | reverse complement strand
GCGCCCTTCGGGCGTAAGCTTACATCCCCGCGCTGACGCACGGGGTATTACGCTGCGCAATAAATGTTCAAAATTCTGTTCACAGGCAACACTTTTACCAAATCCGAAGTAACGCAGCTTGAGAGCGAGGGGTATATGATAACTCCTGCAAAAAACGACTTGAGTACGCCAGAATTAATCGAGGCACTTAAAAGCGTCGATGCCTATATCGTTGGCGGCACAGAGATAGTTAATGAAGAAGTCATAAAATCAGCAGTGCCACAGCTAAAGCTTATTACTAATTTCGGTATCGGGACAGGAACAATAGACGTACAAGCAGCGAATGCAGCCGGAGTTCTTGTTGCAAACACGCTCAAAGTTAGTACTTACTCAGTTGCCGAATTCACCGTTGCCTTACTTATGACGCTAAACAAGCGTATTTTTGAGTTTTCCCATGATACCAGAAGCGACATTTGGAAGCGCCTAGAAATGTTCGATTTAAAAAATAAAACAGTCGGTATTGTCGGCATGGGGTCAATTGGAACCTATACCGCAAGAATATTGAATAAGGCGTTTAATATGCGTGTTCTTTATCATGACATCATTCAAAAGTTTGCAATAGAAGAAGAATTAAACGCACAAAAAGTTGCCCTAGAACAGCTGCTCGAAGAATCGGATATTGTCTCTCTTCATGCCTCATTGAACGCCTCAACCACTAATATGATCGGCAAGAATGAATTAGCTCGAATGAAACATACAGCCTTATTGATAAACACTGCAAGAGCAAAGTTGGTTGATCCAGACGCTCTGTTTGATGCCCTTTCAAATGAAATATTGGCAGGCGCAGCTTTTGATGGATTTTATACCGAACCTGTTGATAGAACGCAGCCAGGAGGGAAACTACTCGAATTAAGTGAGGGCAAGTTCATATTAACCCCACACACCGGCTTCAACGTTTATGAAAACTCAGACAAGATTAAGCGCATGACGATAGACAATTTAAAAACATTATTAAATGGGATTAATAGCCCAAACCTAGTAATTAACTGCTAGCTATTAGCTCTAAGTACTGAGGATTGATTCCCTAATAATAGCTGATAGATAGCAGTTAATAGTTAATAGTT
>PFQB01000036.1 GCA_002793355.1 Candidatus Dojkabacteria bacterium CG_4_10_14_0_2_um_filter_Dojkabacteria_WS6_41_15 | reverse complement strand
CATCTAACATCTAACATCTAACATCTAACATCTAATAGGGTATAATCCTCTATGCAACTCACAAAACTCAAAAAGATCAATGCTATCCAGCTCGAAGTTAAGGACACTACTGCGGTATGGTTTATCGATACGGTTATGAATCCTGAAGATATTGCGGATAAGATCCCCGAAGGAGCCGATGTCGTTCTACTTAATAGAACCGAACCTTTGGTGGATATAGAGCAAATCGAAGCGTGGGATTTGTTCTCTCAAAAAATGAAGGCTGAAAAGAATGTTATTGTCATATTTTCTGCAGGAGAATTCCGTGTAAAAGAGATCCATCTTCGCGGCAGTTCGCTCGATCCATCAGTGCATTATGTACTCGAAACTCCGGAAGGAACCGTGGGATTTTTCCAAACCGAGCCCAGTGATGCGTTTATTAAGCAATATTCGCCATTAGATGTGATTGTCGGCGGAGAAATGGCTTTGGCGGGTGTTCAACTAGACTTCGAACCTTTCTACGTTGTGCTTGCAACGTATACCGAAGAATATAAGAAAAAGAGCGGTTTAAGCGATGTTATCGAAGCAGAGAAGGTAAATGCCAAGAAAATTGAGGCATCAGCAAGGGAAGGAACAGTGAGTATGAGTGTGTACGCAATTTAAAGAGTAAAGGTTAAAGTGTAAAGTTTAAGAAGTGATGAAAACGGTTATTTTCGATTTTGACGGGACGTTGGCGGACACATACCCAATTATGGTGACGATTGTTAACAGTATTGGTTATTTATATGGCCTGCCAAAAATTGATCCCGATAACAATGAATATAAGGGCTTTGGCGTGCGCGATCTTATCAAAAAGTTTAAGATGCCAACCTGGAAGTTATTGGTATTTGCCTTCCATGCAAAGTTATTAATGCGCCGATATCTCTCGAAAATGAAGCTATTTAAAGGAGTTTCAGATTTGTTCGCTATCATAGGGGTGTCAGATTCCTCCCGTGCAAATTCAACAATTTGTAATTAACCAATTCGCCATTTCACCAATTCACTAGTGTTATAATCTCTTATGTCACAGAGAATTCCTCCACAAAATATCGATGCAGAAAAGAGCATACTTGGGGCGATTTTGTTGGATCGTGATGCATTAGTTAAGGTACTTTCATTCCTTCGCCCCGAACATTTCTACGAGCGACGACACGAAGTCATCTACAAGGCCATGTCTGATCTGTTTATGGCATCCATTTCGATTGACCAACTCACCTTAACCGACTATCTGCAGAAGCAGAAAATGTTGCAAGAAGTAGGTGGTCGTTCGTACATTGTCGAACTGATTGAAGCCGTCCCAACCTCTGCTCATGCCGAGCAATATGCGAAAACCATCAAGGAAAAGTCCCTCCGTCGTAGTTTGATTTCGGCCGCAGCCAGTATTACCGATCTCGCTTTTGACGAAGAAAAACCAACCAGTGATGTAGTCAATCAGGCACAGCACG
>PFQB01000137.1 GCA_002793355.1 Candidatus Dojkabacteria bacterium CG_4_10_14_0_2_um_filter_Dojkabacteria_WS6_41_15 | reverse complement strand
CAATGGGCGAATTTCTTTTGTATACTTCTCCAAGTGGAGATATTAAAATTGAAGTTGTTTTTGCTGAGGAATCGATTTGGCTGACACAAAAAAGAATTGCAGCACTTTTTAAAGTCGATGTACGAACAATTAATGAGCACCTGACAAACATCTTTAAAACGGCCGAATTACAGAAGAGTGCAGTTATCCGGAAATTCCGGATAACTGCGAGTGATGGCAAGTCCTACAATACTAACTTATACAGCCTCGATGCAATAATTTCCGTTGGCTATCGAGTCAATTCTTCTCAAGCAACACTGTTTCGTATTTGGGCAACACTCAGAATTAAAGAGTACATAATAAAAGGCTTCACGATAGATGATAACCGATTAAAAAACGGGAAGCACTTTGGTAAAGACTATTTCAAAGAGCTGTTGGAGCGAGTTCGCTCGATTAGAGCAAGTGAGCGGAGAATATACCTTCAAATAACAGATATTTTTCAGGAATGTAGTATCGACTATTCTGTGAATTCTCCTATAACGAAGGAGTTTTTCGCTACTGTTCAAAACAAGTTTCATTACGCAATTACTGGTAAAACAGCTGCAGAAATTATTTACAAAGAGGCGAATAAGAGTAAACCCTATATGGGGCTTAAAACCTGGAAGTCCTCACCTTCCGGTCGACTTTTAAAATCCGATATTGAGATTGCAAAAAATTATCTCGGAGTGAGTGAGTTAAAAAGGCTTGAAAGAACCGTTTCTGGTTTTTTTGACTACATTGAAAATGTGATCGAAAATGGAAATACTTTCACTATGTCGGACTTTGTGAAGAGTGTTAATAAATTTCTCAAGTTTAATGAATTCAGAATACTTAATGGAAAGGGGAATATCTCCATGCGTTTGGCCTTAAAAAAAGCCTTTTCCGAATATGACAAGTTCAATAAGTCACAGAAAATCGAAAGCGATTTTGAAAAGCATGTTCTACGCGAACTGAGTGAAAAAAGCGATTAAACTATGCTCCACGTAATAACTCAGATTTCCCAAGCCGTAAAGAATATCGAGCGCGTTAATATTTATCTAAACGGAAAATTCTGGCTAGGTTTAAGTAAAAACAATCTCGTTTCCCTCAGACTGTTCAAAGGTCAGCAACTCTCAGAACTTGAGAGGCGAGAAGTCGAGCGCACTGCTTTTGACAGCAATAACATTCATAAGGCAGTTAATTACATGCGGATTCGCCCGAGATCTTGTGCTGAGGTAAGAGATTATTTGGTTTTACGAAGAAAAATCGCCGTGGAAGAAGCTGAAAACGTAGTTTCCTACCTGCAGAATCAGGAACTCTTATCCGACGAGAAGTTTGCCTTGTGGTATGTTGAATACAAATCGCAAACGGGCGTAAATGGCATCAACAAAATTAAAACCGAATTGTTGCAAAAAAAGGTTAACCTGAAAATCATCAACGAAGTTCTCGAAAAGATATATGGCGATGGAGAGTTTCAGCAGGGGCAACTAGTAAAGATTAAGGAATTCGCAGAAAAAGTTACCAAGACCATAAAAGCAAAAGATTCCTATGAATTAAAATCGAAATTAATACAACGATTACTGGCACGGGGATTTAAGTACGCAGAAATCAAGGAAGTTCTAAAAACATTACACCTTTAACACGCCCCGAAATCCTCTGCCACCATAGTAAGATTCGGCACCGTTGTGGTACACGAAAACTCTGTCAAAACGGCGGTCGGCAAAGATTGCACCACCTAGTTTTCGAACAGATTTTGGGGTTTTCAGCCAGCTCGAGGTTTTCAGGTCGAAATTTCCTAGTTGCTGTAGCTCTCGATATTGCTCTTCGGTCAATAGCTCAATCCCCATGTCTGCTGCCATGCCCGTGGCACTATCTTTCGGCTTAAATGTTTTTCTTGCATCAAGTGCCTTACGGTCGTAGCAAAGATTTCTGCGACCAACTGGAGTTTCTGCTGAACAATCATAAAAAATGTATTCACCCGTCTTGTTGTCGTAGCCAACCACGTCTGGTTCACCACTGGTTCTTTCCATTTCGTTAAGAGAATGCAGTTTTTCAGCATTTGCTTCTAGCTTTGCTGCTAGTTTGAACCATTCAAGACCAGTATGGCGGTTCATGTTTTTCTCGAATCGAGCTTTAAGGACGCTGAGAAGTTCTCCGCTTTGTTCTGGCGACAGTTCACTTTTTGTTTCAACGGCTGGCATGGTATTAGTATAGCAATTTTACCTCTATTTGCCTACAAGTTCGTGCTATGGTTGATGTTCTTGTTCACTATGGGGTATAATTGTGCATCTTCAGATACTAAATAATTGAGCGTCTACATCTATGGCAGAAAAGAGAAAAGATTCCCGAGATCTTCAACAAATACAAAAAATATTTGAAACACGTGAAAAAAGTGGAAATAGATTTCATCCGGTGCAAGATTGGTATGACTTCAAATACAAGCAAATGGTCGCAGAAGGTGTTGGGCAACCTGGTGGTATTGATAGAGCTACCGGCCAGGATCTCTCAACAGAGGATCCGGCACACGTTTCGTTTGGACAGATATTTATCTCTGGCATTGCGGACAACCGTGCGTTTTCGCGTCGATTTCCGCCCAGAAGCCAAGCACCCGCCTTGGCACTGGCGTGGCTGATGCTTGAAGACATATACATTCGTGGTAAAAAACTTGAACAAGCCATTGTTGCTGCGTCAGATAGCCAAAATAGACAGATAGCATCTAGAGTATTGCTGATTGCACTACAAACACTAGAATCAGCGAATGCTCAGTTTAAGGAACTACAAGCCGACAGAGCTATCGACAAAGTAGTTGTAAGAGACAGCCTATCTGGACGCGCAAATAAATGGCCGTTGAACTAGAGCTTATTTGACGAAAAAATTATACCTTACCCTTCTTCTTTATACAAAGGAACCGCGCCTAAGAATTAAACTGTTAGTGCAAATTCTTTTTTTTTCTTATCTCTGCTCCATTGTTTTATTTCGTATTCTCTTTTCATGGCTTCACTTTTAGTTGCAAATTCCTCGGTATGTACTACTTTAATGGGTAAATGTGCACGAACATATTTTGAACCTTTTCCTGCTTCGTGAGCTTTTACACGCTTCTCAAGATCATTTGTAATACCTGTATACAAGGTTCCGTCAGCACAACGTAATATGTATAAGTGGTACATGGTTATTTTTATTCTTGATTATGGAAGTTTTATGATGGTAACTGATATGTGGTATTCCGTCAAAGAATGTATCTTTTTCCATTATGATGCTAAGATGATTCAATTACCTCCATTAAAATTAGTTGTAGATTACTCTATGAACCAACAAGTTAATGTGATTGCCCCTGCAGGAAAAGTCGAAGCGCAACCCATCCCTACTCCAACTCCAACACCGACTCCTACGAAAAACAATTCGGCACTTGTCCCTATTTTAATTGGAATTATCGTTGTGCTTTCAGTCGCCCTTATTTTTGCGCTAACAGGACGCATTGGGAAAGGAGCGGAAGTTGTATATGTTACACCAACTCCAACGGCCATAGCGTTACCTTCTGACACTCCAGAGACCACATCAGGTATTGACGATACGACTATTCCAACAGGATCTGGCACGCCGATTACCTCTACAACTGCGACAACTTCGACTACGCCTACACCAACTGCATCAGAAGCGTCCCTTTCAGTCTATATGTTCGATAATGCAAAATTTAGCAAACCTAGCGGTACAGATTACACTACCGCCGTCATTCGAAAGACTTTTAGAAAAGATGTTGCAACCTTCAGTGTTGAGCAAATTATTATTGGGCCAACACAAATCGAGGTAACGGCGAAGAATCTTAGACCGACTTTTGGTGAAGGAGCATTTGTTAAATTTTCGTCAACTTCAAACTGTAGCGGAAAAGATTTCTCAATAACCGTAACGGAAGGCGATGCCACAGTAAAATTCTGTAGAACAACGGTACTGTCGGGGGATTCTTCGGGCAATATTGTCTCGCAGCAAATTACGAACACCTTAAAGCAATTTTCCAGCGTTAAACAAGTTAGAGTTTTGAACAAAGCAGGAAACTGTTTTGATGATCTTTCTGGGCTTGGAAGCGACCAATGCTGGCAGTAGCGGCCGATTGATATCCCTGTACTAACAAATTTGTGCCTACGCAACAAAATGCTATAGATTTAAGTGTTATTGCGGACCTGTATTCACCCATTTTAACGTTTCTTCGTACATCCTCTCTGCGGTCCCTTCTTCTATGAACACATGTGTTGCGCCAGGAATTACAACTACCTCATTGGGTACCGTAACATCTTTCAGAAACGGCTTCCACCCATCATAGATGTCGCAATTCCCCGCAAATATCAACTTACTCGGTTTAGTAAACATTTTTATTGAGTCACTTATTCTAGCTGCCTGCATCCAATCATCAACCATTTCATGGTTCACCAAAATGGTCATGCGCCAGTTTAACATGTATTTACCAAGGTCTTTAGTATAAACGCAAGCTTTCTGTGCCAGAGACTCCATACCTTTAGTGGGGTCCCATAAAACGACTCTCTTAACTACAGAAATATCGGTATGAAGTATCACCGTTGCACCAAGACTGTGGCCAACCAAGAAGAGTTCCTTGTATTTATCCTTAAAATGGTTAATTACCATAAGTAAATCCCCTGCATGAACCTTAACGTTGCAATCACTCAAGCTCCTGCCATTGTCTTCATCCGAATAGAGGTCAAACCTGAATGTGTCAATACCATGTGCATTAAAGAATGGCGCAGCATTTATATACTGATGCTCGTCTTTATTGCCCGTCAGGCCATGCACAAAAATCAGTAGCTTTGATTTCTTACCGGAATTTGATGTGTTTAACGTCCCAAAAATACTAAAAGCGTCGCCTGTACGTATACGTAATGTTGATTCCATAGAAGTATTTTACTAAAAAATGGTTCTTGCTGCTACAACACCAAATCGATTGTTTATTTCGTAGCGTAGCTCGGCTACAGCCATTCATGGGTTCATACCTCACCTCATGAATAGTTTGTAAAACTCCGACCGTGGCTAAGCCGCTGCCTCTTGTGGGTTCAAACGTTCGCAAGCTCACGATTCACCTCACGCGTGGTTGTAAGCGTGCAAACACGAAGCGAAGAAATATAGTACCCCGCAGAACGTAGTTCTTCCTGCTAATTGGCCACTCTGTAGGCTATGACGAAGTCACATGTGCGTAAGCACGGGGGAATCTATTTGTGGACAACTTGCCTTGCCCGTTCTACTAATTCTGGCGTCAGGTTGTATTCAGGTCCAGTTTTGATCCACCCCCAATGAAGCATCCAGCCAACTAGCTCGCGCATATCTTGTTCGCCTTTTTCGGCTAATATTACCGCTGCCTCGCAAAACGAAAAGCATATGACATCCGCTATGTTTCTTTCCTCTTCTAGTGCCGCCACTTCATGGTTAGTCTGTAAACCTGCAAACCAACGGCAATAACCGTCAAGCAAGAACCACCGGAACGCGTCTTGCGAAGTCATTCCCTCAGTTTCATGTTTTACCTTAGGATTAGAATACGTCAATCCGACCCCGATTTCTTGGTTCATTGTGTCTAGAGTCTTCAGCAAGTGCCGTGTCCAGTCCAAATTTTGTTCGTGCGAATTCCAGGCAAACAATTGTGGCAGCTCTGAAAAAGGAAACTTCTTATCGTACGAACTTCTAATATCTGGAGCTTTAGGCAGACCATCATTTTTATCTGCCCTTAGTGTATTAACGCGGTCTACCAATCGATTTATCAGACCGAACTCACGTTCGTACAACCCCTCTTTTGCTGCTTTTCTAACTGAGCTTGCTAAAAATTCATTTGTGAAGTGAGGTGCCGTTCGTTCAACAGCTTGTTGTTGAGATGCAGGAGTAAGAGCCATTGCTTATTATAGGACAGCGACACTGCTGTTGTCAAAGGGCTGTATTGGTTGGGTACCTCTTGCGGAAAGCAGTAAAATGCGTTAATTAATTGTAGCATCTCTTAATGCCGCGGGAGCTCCCCGTCCGTGAGGGCGGGGAGCTTCA
>PFQB01000102.1 GCA_002793355.1 Candidatus Dojkabacteria bacterium CG_4_10_14_0_2_um_filter_Dojkabacteria_WS6_41_15 | reverse complement strand
CATGGAAACCATCGCCGAAACATTCAGGCATTTTGTGATAGCAACAAAGGTGTTTGGCTCAATGGTGAATCCAAACTGTGAGGCAAACCGACAAGCCCGATACGGTCGAAGCCCGTCTTCAGTAAAGCGCGCCATCGGGTCGCCAACGGTTCGAATTATCTTGTTTTTCAGGTCTTCCTGCCCATTATAAAAATCTAATAAAGAAAATTCGTACGTATGTTTGTGCGTTAACGCGTATTCGTTTTCTACAAGAGTGTGTTCCAGGTAAATAATGCCTTTTTCGGACAAATCAAGTGCCATTGCGTTAATCGTAAAGTCCCTACGTTGCAGGTCTTCCTCAATATTGCGGACAAAGGTTACTTTTGATGGCCACCTGCCTTGTAGGTAATCCTCTTCGTTTCGCAGCGTCGTTATTTCTACTGTATAGTTTTCGCCATCAGAATTTTGTTGAATAGCTACAACAGTACCAAATTGTGCACCAACGGCTATAGACTTTGGAAAAAGCTCAACCAAAACATCGGGAAGGGCATCGGTGGCAATGTCGTAATCGTGCGGTTCGATTCCCAATAGAGTGTCGCGAATTTCTCCGCCAACCAAATATGCCTTATAACCTTCCTTTACCAATATACGAGCTACGGAAACAACATAGTGTGGAATTTCTATCTGCATTGTTGAGTATAGCAGGGCAAAGCCAAAAAGTAGAGCGTTTCTAGATAAAAAGTCTAGAGATATCAACACCGAAGAGAACGCTTAAGATGAAAGCGAAAATAGCGAGGGCTAATAACCCTAGTGCAATAATTATTGCTGGTGCTTTATAATTCATATGAATATTTTAAAGCAAAAAGAATAAAGCGTAAAGGATTGAAGGGCAAAAGCACGAAAACATTAAAGCACTAAAGGATGAAGTTTAATGCTGATAAAATCCCTCGGTCTCAAAATCATTTGGTCCTAAATTGATAATTCTCCAATTCGTCAGTTCGCCAATTCGTTAGCGAACCTTTACTGCTTTACATAATATGTTATAATTCCACCATGCCAAATCTGAAAAATGCAATAAAAGCGGTTCGACAAACAGAAGCCCGAACGATTCTAAACCGACAGGCAAAGGACCGTATTACTCGTTGGTTAAAAAAGACCAATCTGGCAATTACCGAAAAGAAAAAGGAAACAGCAGTAAAAGCGTTTACAACTTTAACAAAACTTCTCGACAAAGCTGCTAAAGAAAAGGTTATTGAACCGAACAAGGTGTCTAGGCAAAAGTCCCGTGTACAAACGAAAATCAATGCTCTATAATGGGGCATGCGAAGTCGTAGAAGAGTACTCAACAAGATTTTAATCAGCATAGGAATTCTTTCCATTGTTATTGCTGTCGGGCATTCAGCCAGGACTAAAGTTCCACAGCGGCT
>PFQB01000103.1 GCA_002793355.1 Candidatus Dojkabacteria bacterium CG_4_10_14_0_2_um_filter_Dojkabacteria_WS6_41_15 | reverse complement strand
GTATGAAATAAATTAACCGCTAGATACCCCGTCAGCTTGCTGCGGGGTTCTTCATTCTTCCAAGTTTTTATGCCAATTAAGGTGGTCTTCGTAAATATTAGTGAGTAGAGCAGCATGGGGAGATAGCTTTGCTGCTCGAAGTACATCGAGTTGAAAACTGGAAATTTCCAAAACAACAATGTTGTCTGTTGTGAGATTTGGTAGTTCGCGTATAGCACTTTTTCCGATATTTCCGGCTAGTATGACTTTATCGCCGAACTTTTCTTTGAGCATCAAGTAAGTTAGTGTCGTTGTGGTTGATTTTCCTTTTGTTCCTGAAATGCCAACAATTTTGCACGGCGCAAGTTTAAAAAACAGCGACATTTCCATTTCGATAGTCTTCCTTGCCTTTATTGCTAGTTGTATATAGTGGTTGTCTGGTGTTATTGCTGGATTCCTAATAATAATATCGTTGTTGAGGAAGTCGCTTTCTAGATGTTCCCCTAAGTGAAAAGTTACTTGTTTGCCCGATTTGTTTATCTTAGTAACGGTTTCTTTTAGCTGTTCCTCGGTCTTGCCATCTGTAACTGTGACAATTGCACCTTGCTCGACGAAGAAATCCACCATTCCAAGTCCACCATCGTTTAAGCCAAGTCCGAAGATTAAAACTTTTTTATTCCTATACTGTGGAAACCGCCTCATCCTCTGATTGTAGCATGTGGAATTATGTAAGTTGTAAAAATGCTGTAATATTTCTATCGAGGCGAAAGTTACAGAATATTAAGACCAAACAATATCCGCCCCAATTTCCTGCAACTTTCCTGCAAAGTTTGGATGCGCTCTCTTGATAGAATCAGCACTTCGAATGGTGCTGGTCCCGTCTATTGCCAGTGCCAGCATAGTTAGTGCAATTGCAGCACGAATAATGTTTGGCGCGTCGACCTGTGCTGGCTCTAGTTTTTCTCCTCCAAAAACAATCATGCGATGCGGATCGGCTAAGGCAATCTTTGCCCCAAACTTCATGATTTCTGGTGCCCAGAATAGTCCACCTTCGTAAACCTTATTCCAAAACATAATTTCACCTTTTGCTTTTATGGCGAGTGCTACCAGCAAAGGCATCAAATCAACCGGAAAGTAGGGCCATGGCGCGGCTTCAATTTTTTGCAACATGTTACTGGTA
>PFQB01000007.1 GCA_002793355.1 Candidatus Dojkabacteria bacterium CG_4_10_14_0_2_um_filter_Dojkabacteria_WS6_41_15 | reverse complement strand
CATGATTCTTACTACCGAGGCAGTCATTGTCGAGGAGAAGGAAAAGCAAGGCCCACCACCGCCACCAGGTATGGATGACGGAATGGGAATGATGTAGGGGAAAAGGCGCGAAAGCACTAAAGCGTAAAAGCACAAGAGCTAGAGGATATTACTCGTGCCGTTTTGTAATATTTATAACGCTGGATATACCGTTTTGGCTCTACTGCCAGCACCGAGCGATGTCTCAACCCGTGAACTCCAAGTGAAAACGGCGAGCGCTAACCTATCTTCGTTATGTATTGCGGTAAGTCTACGCGTGCAAGTAGTGTCTCGGGGGATAAAAGATTTTCCATTAAGACTTATTTTGCCCTGGTTCCCGCCGATAAGTTCATAGAGTAGAATCTTTCTGACCTCGTCAGGGTTATCTTTCTTGAAATTTGTGTTTAATAAAAAGCTTAGTTCATATTCGACAAGTCGATTAGCTACCGTATGTGCAAGCTCTGCAGTGACATTTAGGCAGGAGAATATTGGCTTAAATTCTCCTTTTTGCTTGATTCTCCGCTGCTCAACAGCCATTGCAAGTAGTAGTACATCATCAAAAGTCATTGGACCTGGTTCACCGTATCCTCTCTTGAGACGAAATAATACATCAGCCACATGACCGATTATATTTTCGCGAGTTTGACCAGCCTCTATTCCATTAAATAGCTCCCCATGTACTGACTCTTCTATCTTAATTGTCACAAAATCTCGGTACGCCTCTGCTTTTTTACTAGTTCTAGATTCTCCGAGTCTTAATGTTGCCATATACCGTATTATACTATAGGGTTTCGTCGTCGGCTATAATATAGTGTGCAAGCATCACTATTCAAGAAAATTGTCTACAACTTTTACAAACAGTACTGTCGTTCTTTTCCTTGGCGCGAAACAGTTGATCCTTACGTAATATTGGTTTCGGAGCTGATGCTGCAGCAAACACAAACTTATCGCGTATTGCCAAAATATCTGGACTGGCTAATGCTTTTCCCGAACGTTAAAGCATTGGCTAACGCAAGTTTGGCCGAGGTATTACAGGCGTGGAGCGGTCTCGGCTACAACCGCAGGGCGAAATATCTGTGGGAAAGTGCGAAAATAATTGTTGAGAAGTATGGAGGCGAAGTGCCGAGAACGTACGAGGAACTTCGCCAACTTCCGGGAATTGGCGAATACACGGCGAATGCGCTGCTCGCATTCGCCTACAATCAACCAACAATTGTTCTAGAAACGAACATCCGCGCTGCAATTCTGCATCATTTTTTCGAAAATCATCAAGAAAAAGTTAGTGACTCTCAAATTAAAGAAGTACTTACAAAAATTCTCGACAAGAAAAGCCCAAGAAATTGGTACTACGCCCTCATGGATTATGGGAATTGGTTGAAGTTCGAAGGTTACGACTATTTCCATCAGCAAAAAGCCCATACAAAACAGAAACCGTTCAAAGGATCGGAGAGGTTTGTGAGAGGATACCTGCTAAGGGAAAGTTTAAAGTATAAAGAACTAAAGCTTAAAGAAATACAGTTATCTGGTTATACGCAGGAACAAATTCGAAAAATTGCCAAGGATTTAGTTGCAGAAGGACTGCTTCAGGAGAGAAAGCCTGGAATTCTGTCAGTCGTGTAGAATACTTGTATGGTCACTTTAGTAATTCTTCCCGGATGGCGGCAAACAAAAGAGGACTGGGCCGTGGCAGCATCGAGGTTTTCGGGAATAAATGTCATTGTTCTTGAGCTTCCAGGATTTGGCCAGACGCCGCTTATTGGCGACACCTGGGGAATCCCCGAATACTCCGACTACGTCAACGAGAAAATCGAAAAACTAAGGCTAGACAACATCGTATTGCTCGGTCACTCCTTTGGCGGACGCATCGCCTCATACATTGCAAGTCAACAACCAGCCTGGCTTAAAGGACTCATTCTTTATGGAGCACCTTGTTTATATCGCCCGACTCTTAAAGCGAAACTCCTTAGTAAAATCGCTCCCTTCGCAAAAAAGTTAGGATTTAGCAAAAAACTATCTCGAAACAAAGAACTGCTTGAGGCCGATAATGCCGGTCTAGGCAAAATCTTCCGAAAAACTGTTGGTTTTGACCAAACAGAGTTACTTCCCAAGATTAACGCAACAACACTCCTTCTTTGGGGAAGAAACGACACCGAAGCACCGCTGCGATTAGCTCAGGAAATGCACACGCTTATCCCAAACAATACACTCGAAATTATCGACAATTCTGGACATCACGTACATATAGATAATCAATACATTTTTTATGGAAAAGTTAAAGCCTTTCTTGATACTTTGTAATACGCTGCTACCTTTTGCAGATTTTTTGTACATCCTACAACTTGAGGAGTATTCGACAAAGCGGCTACTTCATTGGCTGCCACGCTTTTTTTTTAGGCGAAATATTCAACGACGGGAAAAACTTGTTCTAACAAGAAAAGTTTTGCTAATTCTTGTACTAAGTGTCGGCCTGTGGGGAGTATCGGCATTACTGATTGTATATTTGCTTCGTACTCTACTCTTTATTGCTTTACTGCTCTTATGCTTTATTGCTTTACTGATTCCCTTCTACGTTTTAATTGCTAACATTGCCTTTTCTCTTCTGGAAGATGTCTTCAAGAAGAGGTTGCGCCAGCAAGCAGTTGAACTTGTAGCTAAAAATAAAGATCTAAAAGTAGTCGCAATCGCAGGCAGTTACGGAAAAACAACCGTTAAGAATTTCATCTATCAACTGGCGCGGTTTACTTACAAAACACAGATGATTCCGGGCAACATCAATACCCCAGGAGGAATTGCAAACTGGATTATACACAACTTAAACGAGAACACGGAGCTTCTAATAGCCGAGGTCGACGCTTACGAAGTCGGAGAAATTGCAAAAAGTTGCGATATTTTAAAAGCTGATATCGCAGTGCTGACAAATATCGGAGACCAACATCTGCAGAGATTTGGAAGCCAAAACAAATTAGCAACGGCACTTACCGAGGTCTTTACACACTCAAAAAGTTCTAGCACAAAAATTTCTATCTATAACACAAAAGCTCAAATTCTTGCCCCCGCCGACAATGTACAGTTTATTAAATACGAAAACGAGCTCAAGTACAAAGGAAAGCTAATCGTAACTCCGCAATTATCAAAATCCAATCTTATCAACCTGGGTATTTCCTTAATGGTTGCAGAAACCCTAGACATTCCATCTTCATTTATTAAGGATACAATCACTTCACTTGAATTGCCAGAAAGGCGCCAACAAGCAGGCACTGTGCTTGGCTACGAGGGAATTGATGATTCGTATAATATCAGTTTTACTACCGCCCAAGCGGGGATTGTCGCGGCAAAAGAATTTGCACAGCAAAGAAAGAGGAGACTCTTGGTCGTTACCGCAGGAATTCCCGAGTTGTCCGACGAAAACAAAAATAAAAACAAAGAGCTCGGAACACTACTTGCCACTCAAGCTGATTTCACTATTATTCTTGGCAGCATGTTTGCTCGGGAAATTGCATCAGGTTTCGATTCAACAGAAAAATACAGAAGTGTGCCAACACTTAAGCACTTCCTTTCAGTTGAAACACAAAACTTTGAAAAAGGCGAGTGGGTGTTATTGCTGCAGCCAGAATTAAACGATCTGTACTACTAGACATACTTCAGTAGAGCGTTTAGCCTTTTGATATTCGTATTCTGACAATAATCTGATACAACTTCTAGCCCAAATGATTTCATTCCTAGGTTTCTAGCTAATTCTATATCCACACTCGTGTTTCCAACGACAAATGATTTCTCCATATCAATAGTCGGGTATTCGACCAATGCTCTTTCCGCCATTCCAGTGTTGGGCTTAATGCATGAGCACCCCTCTTCTCGACGGTGAGGACAATAATACACGTTTAGAATGGAAATATTAGCGTTAGTTAGATATTCCAAAAACTTTTTCGCGAGCATGTCGTAATGTTCCTGCGTAATATACCCTTCACCAATAAGGTATTGATTGGAGATTACAATAATTTCATAATCGCGTTTTCTTAGTTCATGCAGTGTTGCAACAGTATCTTCAAAAAACTCTGGTTCTTCAATAAATCGCCAGTCTTCATCAGGATAATCCTTTATCAGTGTTCCGTCCCTATCACAAAAAGCTACTTTCATACATCAACTCTTCCCAAATTTTTCTAATATATTCGTCGTATAGTCAATTTCATGCCCTTTCGTAACTTGCGCATCCTTTACCGACTGCTCGATCAAATCAGTTATTTGCTCTCTAAACGTAATTCCTTTTGCCTCCCAAAGAAAAAAAGCTAATGACCCTGGAATAGGATTTACCTCGGTAAGGTACAGTTCTCCCGATTCTGTTGCCATAAAATCGATACGAACCATGCCCTTGCAGCGACAAGCAACAAAGGCTTTCTTCGCCATACCTTGAATAGTATCTCGAAGTTGATCTGAAATCTTTGCAGGAAGTTCCCTGTCTAGCGAGGCCATTCCCTCAGTGCCGGTTTTCTTCGCGCCTCTCTCGTATTTGTCCGCAAAGCTGAGTATTTCATCCTTGGAAATGGGCTTTTCAATAGCGCTAGTTTCAAGTTGACCATGAATTTGTCGAACTGCACAATTGTACTCAACAAATTTTTGAATATACTTCTCAACAACAATTTCAGAATCTACTTGAGCGGCCTCTGCCAAATATTTTTGCAGCTCAACTTCTGAATGCGCTACGTTAATTCCGATACTCGACCCCAAATGAACCGGCTTAACAATAACAGGTAGCGCGAGATGTTTAATAACCCGATCTGATTCAGCTTCTATAGTGCTTCTCAGCTCACTTGTAAGCAGATGAAGCCCTGGAACAGTTGCAATTCCTTCCTTCTCAACAACCTCTTTTGTTAACTGCTTGTTCATGGTTATTACAGCCCCTTCAGAAGACGATGAAGAATATGGAATGCCTACAGTTTCTAGCAGGCCCTGCATTGCACCACCTTCACCTGTACCTCCATGAAAAGCCAAAAACGCTGCACTAGGGTATATCTTTTTGCCCATCAACCCACCCAACTGCACATAACCTCCGTTTTTATCCCGACCAAAACTAGCAGGCACTCTTCGATGACTTAATAGCTCTTTACGCCCTTTAATATCGCCTAAGAACAATATCTCGCCTTTTTTCGACAAGTATACCGCCAACGGAACATATGCTGAACGGTCAATATTCTCAATTACTAGAGTTCCAGAAATTACCGAAACCTCATGTTCTGGAGAAATTCCTCCGAACATTACCAATATTGTTTTCTTTTCAGTAGAAGCCATGTCAAGCGAATTAGATTAGCACTTCTCCTAGTTTACCACAGAGTATCACTTTTCATGGTGTACAATCGTATACCACCACTAAATCAAACAAGAAAATTATGAGTAACATTACTGTTCACGGCGGGAAAAAACTTTCGGGGGAGATAACACCATCAGGAAATAAAAATAGCGTATTGCCAATTTTATGCGCCAGCTTACTTACTGACGAAACGGTAATACTTCACAATGTTCCGGATTTATTAGACGTAAACAAACTGGTAGACCAGTTAGCTGCGATTGGTTCGTTAATTGCCTGGAATAAGGAAACAACAACGATAAAAATAAACAATGAGCATATAAATGCGAGCCTGTTTGCGGATGATTTCCCCGTTGGGATGCGAGGTTCTATTCTCTTGTTTTCACCGCTGCTCTACCGAATGAAAAAATTGAAGATGAAAAACGAAATCGGCGGTTGTTCTTTGGGAATTCGCGAAATTGATCCGCACGTAGATGTACTTGAAGCTCTTGGCGCAAAGGTAAAACGAGGTAAGACGTTGGAATTCTCTATAGACGGCCGCTTTGTTGGTAACGATCTTTGGCCCGATTATATGAGTGTTACCACAACAGAAAATTTTATTAACGCCGCCGTTCTTGCAAAGGGAAAATCAAAAATGGTTAATTCTGCCAGCGAACCGCACGTACAGGAATTATGTGTTTTTCTTACTAAACTAGGTGCAAAAATTGAAGGAATCGGAGCTAGTACCCTCGTCATTGAAGGCGTAAAACAATTACACGGAACGGAATACACCATCGGTAGCGATCATCATGAAATCACGACATTCTTAGCGCTTGGTGCTATGACTGGCGGAGAAATTAAAGTACATAATGCCCTTCCGCAACATTTCCCTCTTATCGTGCGGTCCTTCAAAAAGCTTGGTGTTGAAATTGAATATGAAGGAACAACCGCAATCGTCAGAGAAAATCAATCACTAGTTATTGAGAAGCCGTTTACCAGTAACATGTTGCAAAAAATTGAAGCCGCGCCATGGCCCTACTTTCCG
>PFQB01000058.1 GCA_002793355.1 Candidatus Dojkabacteria bacterium CG_4_10_14_0_2_um_filter_Dojkabacteria_WS6_41_15 | reverse complement strand
CTCCAACCGCAGCAAGCTGCGGGGAAATCTTCTCGATTATACGAAAGAGTCGAGCCTAGGGCCAACTAAAATTCGCTGACAATATATACACCCTCCTCGAAATTAACATCACTGTCTCCTTGTGAGTATTTATACACTGCCTCCTCGTCGTAGTATCTTTTTTCTAATGCGTGAAATTCACTCTCAGTGACCCAGTAATTTTTTCCACCTCGTGTATTTATTAACTCGCCGGTCGGTTCAACTGCAGTCATTACGTAAAAGATTTTATCTTCAACCAATTTGCCATTATCTTCTAGTATCACCTGATTTCTTACAATCTTTTTCAGGTGATACTGGGTACAATCAAGTCCAGACTCTTCTTTCAGTTCTCGCTTAGCCGTTTCGACTAACTTTTCACCATATCTAACCTTCCCAGTAATGAAACCTTGATACCCAAAATATGGCTCTTTTGTTCTTTCCTGTACGAGCAACTGTTTCACTCCGCCAACCGTTCTCAGACCGACTATGAGTATTCCCACTTTGGGTTGCTTTTCTATTAGTGCCTCATCTGTGTCCATTTGGTTCGCGAACTCTTTTCCCACTGAGGTTAATGTGTACGATTGACCGTTCTTGATTACATACCCATTCGAGATTAGTGTGCTGATATGGTACGAAAAATGGTCCGAAGAAAGGCCCTTTATGTTTAACTCTGTGAATCTCGCGTTCGGATGAAAAAGCAGTTCTTTTAGAATAAGCATCTGGATTTTGTGCAAGTCAACCATAAGTAGCTGTGTTGTTAAGTTAACGATTCAATGGTAGCAGTGAGTTTGGAGATTTACTAGTGAAATTACTTTCACTTCGATACTCTCCCCACGCTACTTTATTCCAGACTCGTTCGTGAACGTAATATAGAATTTTACTTGAGGGATTTGTAAGGGCAATGATAATATCTCTGCACTTACGGCTTTGTACCTACACTACAAAAATTATATACACCCTTTGTGTGGTAAAATCGGCAATCTATGCATTCAAATAGAAATGAGGCATTAGACCTCTTACGCATAATTGCAGCACTAGGGGTCATTATTATTCATGTAATTGCATGGTATTCCGACCACGCTTTGGTTATCTCGCAAAATTCCCTTACATTTACAAAAACAATCAGTGCCCTAACGTTTTCGGGGTCTCGGGTTTTTTTATTGCTTAGTGGCTATTTCCTATTGGGGCATCTTCAGTATTCGACATTTGAGAAAGCTCTAGCAAAGTTTTGGCATTCTTCGTATTTAGCTATATTTTGGTCAGTAGTGTTTAGCATCGTTTTCATTTTTGAGAAAAATGGATTTTTTCCTTGCATATTCCAATTAAAGTCTGGGACGTAGTGATTTGGAACTTACAACATGGCACTGTCTATTACCACTTATGGTATTTACTTTTGCTGCCTGCTTTCTATTTACTATTACCGCTACTCTCCTATGCGAAGAATAACTGGTCTCACAGGAAATTTACCGCAGTCGCATGGATTTCTCTTGCATTTGGTACAGCCCATCTAGTGTGGTTAACATTACATGGTGGTGAATTATGGTTCCCCCTGAGAATAGTTGATTACTTAGGATTCATTCTCGTAGGAGCAACATTTGATGAGGAAATACAAAACAATACTATCTGGTCCTATTTAAGAAAAATCGCAACCGTGATTATATTTGCTGTCTCCGGCTGGATCGTTTCAGTACATTTAGGAGAATTACAAGAACTAGGCACCGTATTAGCAAATCTAGTAACTGCGTTATATCCCGTGTCTATATTTATCCTCTTTATCAGATTTCGAGTGCAAGCGACTGGCCTAGTAACTAAAATCGCAAAGTTAGGTTTGGGAGTATATATATTACACCCACTATCGCGAACTTTTCTAACTTATATCACTCCGGAATCATTTTTACGTGAGACGCATATCCTCATACAACTAATTCTGGGTGTTATCTTTGTGTTCAGCTTTTCTGCAGCAATCACCTATGTAATGAGAATGAATAAGTACACACGCTATTTCGTGACTATGGCGTCATAAAATATGCGAATATTGACCAATGAGTAGAATGTACAAAATATCTTTCGGTTCCCGACTTTTTCAATGAACCTATTAGCAACACGGACTTTCTTTATATTTTTCAAATTGCATTACCGGATTGTGACAATGTAAAAAGAGATGATTTTGCTCTAAATTTTTGGCATACCATATATGCCAATTGCCTGCATACTGCAACTATATTACGACATTAAACAACTTCCGAATATCGTACCGGGAATACTTTTCTTTTTATAAAGTCATTTACAAGCAAGGAGAAGATGCAAGAATACGCGATAATAAACAAAGTGATACTAACGGAAATAGGTTTAAAGCCCAAAAGGCCAAAAGTCGAAACAACAATCGCAATCAGAACATCTAACGCAATTGCTACGAGCATCGCGTTGCTTGGAATTGAGTCCCAGAATCTCCCAGGTTCTCTGGCAATGAAAATTGAAAATATTGCAAAGAAGAACAAGATCTCAAACGTAAAAGTGTTCAGTATATTACTATCGATGCCGATATGTAGATAATTCAATCCTATCGCTAGAAGTCCAAATGCTTCTATTGCCATCATTACCCCTAAAAGGGAAGCAGATGCGATTAAGCCTTTGAGCTTCCACTTAGTCGGTTTTTGCGACCACGTCACATTATCTGTAGCCAATGATATCTTCACAAAATCTGTCATAAAAAGCATGATAAGCATTGCCGTTGCAGATATGATTATCTTTTTGAAAAGTACAAATGAGATTATGATAAAGACGACCTTGAGTGTCGTTCTACTAATTTTATTGATAATCCAAGTATTGATTCGTTGAAATATTTTTCTACCAACAATAATGGGTTCGACAATACTCATAAGGCTATCACCTCTCGTGAGAATAAGACTCGCCGAGCTTTTGGCAACATCAGTAGCATTACGTACCGCAATACCAACCTCAGCCTGCTTTAGTGCTGGTGAGTCATTGACCCCATCGCCAGTCATGCCCACAACATGCCCTAATGTTTGAAGTCTTTGCACAATTGTATACTTATCCTCGGGATATACCTCGGCAAATCCTGCATTATTTTCGATCAATTCTTCAGTAAAATCAAATTTTTTGAACTCACCTCCCGCTTTTGCAACCAAAATCTCGCCCTTAATGGAAACTTTTTGAGCAATATTTTTTGCGATTTCAAATGCGTCCCCCGTCAGCATGAGTATCTTTATCCCGAGTTGATGAAGCCGAGATATCGCAACTTTTGCACTGCCACTGGGATTATCTATTAGCGCTACTAACCCAATCAAGACAGTTTTGCCATCCTGACGCTGCTTGCAAGCTACCGCGATTGTCTTAAATCCACTCTGTGCAAAGAGGCCTACTTGCGATTCATATTTTTTAACTTCCTCTGTGCTCAATTTACAGCTTTTGGCAACACTTTGAAACGAACCTTTGGTAATATATATCTTTTCATTTTTCATATTTATCACAGTCGCTTCCGTCCTCCTTAATTTGGGATCAAAAGGGACAAATCTAGCTTGAATAAAGGAGTTCAAATCTAATTTTTTCTCTTTGGCTTCTCTAAGAAAAGCGTTGTCGATTGAATCTTGATTAGCACCTTGAGAAGCCATTGCGCCATATAAGATGACCTCCTCTTTTGTATATGTGCCAAAGGCTTTCACTTCAGCAACGGAGATTTTATTTTCGGTTAATGTACCCGTTTTGTCGACGCATAAAATATCCATACTGGCGGCATCATCAGGAGAACTGAGACGCGTTACTAGTACACCTTTTTTAGATAACTCTAAAGATCCTAACGCAGTGCTCACGGTAAACATTGTGGGCAAGGCTACCGGAATGGCACTCATAAGCAATACAAGTGACAAGGGTAATGCCTCAATAAAGGAGACTTCAGTGAATTTCAATGAGATAACCGCAATTCCCAAAAAAATTCCTACTATAAGCAGCAACCAGAAGGAAACTTTCTTAACAATGTCGTCAATGTGAGCCTTGGGAGTGGCAAGCTGCACAAGATGAACCGTTTTTCCAAAGAAAGTGTTTGAACCTGTAAGGGCAATAACACAATCTGCCTGTCCTCTTACAACAATCGATCCAGAATAAACAACGTCACTCTTAGTACTCTCAACTTCTTGCGATTCGCCCGTTACTGCTGACTGGTCAACCTCAATATCTCCTGCCAGTATTTTCATATCTGCAGGTATGAAATCTCCCAATCTTATGCGAACTATGTCGCCTGGCACCAGTTCTCTTGCTGGAATAACACCCCAACTACCATTTCGTAATACTTTTGAACTTACGTGCAGTTTGCTTTTCAGTGTTTCCACTGCATGTTGAGCACTCAATTCTTGCATAAAGCTAATAACTGCATTAAACACAAGCAGTCCAGTCACGATATAGGCATCAAGCTGCCTGTGTAACAATAACGAAAGAACGATTATCAGTTCAAGCATCCACGCAGTAACTCCCCAAAACTTTTTGATAAATTTCAAGAGGAGGCTTGGCCTTTTCTCTGGAAGCTCATTATAACCATAGGTCTTGCGGTATTTCTCGACGAGTTCATCCGTCAACCCGATACTTATACTTGTTCCGAGAAGGCTTATAACTTCAGTAACATCCAGTTTTTTATACTTCTTTATATCAGTTTCTATCACAACTTTACGCTAAAATTTACTACATGGTAATCAGTATAAACGAAATACACTTCAAAGCCAATCACAAACGTGGACGTAATTGGAGAGAGTTGACGGGTCTTGCAGAACTTTAACACTAAATTCGAGGATTTTGGGACTAGAACCTAAATTAAACAAATTGAATGCCTAAAACCACACATATATTATGTAATACTACCAAAATCATAAAAATTGGTAGCTCTATCAGAAGATATACTTTACCTGCACTCTACGATATAACATATCCTTATTTGATGTATCAATGTACAATCATCGCTATGAGGAGTATTCGAGTCATGCATGTCATTAACCATTTTGGGAATGGTGGAGCAGAGAGGTTTGTATCACTTTTTAGCATTTACTCTCCGAGATATATTATAAATAGCATTGTCACAAGATGGTCAACAATAGGATATAAATACAAAGGTAGGCTCATAAGGCTAAATAGTAATAGAATTCTTGATTACGAGGATTCGAAGAGACTTACCCTTGGGCACATTATTCGAGCCATAATATTGCTTATATATACCAATATTGCGTTGCTCAGATATTACCTAAAGATTCGTCCAGATTTCATTTTTGTGCATGGAATAAGACGCTTTTATTATATTATTCTATTAATATTGCTTAAACATCCGAATGTAATATATGTTCGACACAATTACAATTATTTTTTCACGCGATTCCCGAAATTATCAAATGCATTATTACGTGCCTTTACGAGTAAGGTTATTTGCGTCAGTTCAGGAATGGAGAAGCAGGCAATTGAAATACTTAGATTTAAACCTTCCCAAGTGCAAGTAATTAATAACGGTATTGATGTTGATAATATCAACGAACTTTCTCAGGAAGCTGTAACAGATTTTGAATTTGATAGGACTTTAAGATATGTCGTTACCATCGGAAGAGCATGCAAGGAAAAGGGGCTGGATCATCTTCTGCGAATAGCAAATGATTTGCGATACGATACAGCATTTTCAGATGTAAGGTTCATTATTCTTGGTGGATCTGGTCACGGTAGAGAATTATTAGAAAAACATATTGAAGAGTTGGGGCTGAAAAATCACATCAAGTTATTCGAGTTTAAAATGAATCCGTTCAAGTACATTAAAAATGCTACAGTTTTTTTCCTTCCAAGTGAGAGTGAAGGATTTCCTTATTCAATTTTAGAGGCAATGGCTTGCGGTATTCCTGTCGTCAGTACTGACTGTCTAACTGGACCCCGCGAAATATTAGATAATCAAACTGATTACTTTCATCTTCAAACAAGCGGATTTTATCAAGGAAAATATGGGATATTGACCCCAGTCATGCTAACGGTTACTGATTTGCACCTTCCCCTATCACCTACAGAAAAATCGAATGAGTTGGCATTACAATTAGTTTTATCGGATAAACATTTACAAAAGAATCTTAAAATTGCTGGTAAAGTACGGGTTAATGATTTTACGGTAACCAAAACAATTGAAGGTTATTACAATTTTATTACAGGAATAAAGAGTTAATACCTTAGTGCTAGCAAAACGCAGCCGCAAAGAATGTATATTTAGATTCCAATGAAGAACCCCGCAGCAAGCTGACGGGGTATCTGGCGGTTAATTTAT
>PFQB01000094.1 GCA_002793355.1 Candidatus Dojkabacteria bacterium CG_4_10_14_0_2_um_filter_Dojkabacteria_WS6_41_15 | reverse complement strand
TTGAAGCTTTTCATTTATGGACTTCAACTTGATTAGTTCGAGTACCCAACTGGAATCACTATCATATATTCAAGCGTTGAACTTTATATAGGATATTTGGTACAATTAGGAATGCAAACTCCTGTTGACGAAATTCATGACGCAAAAGACATCCGTGTCGGCGCTCTGAAACAGGGAGATACGGTTAGGATTATGACTCATGTTTTGGGAGAATCAACAGAACGTGCCATTGATTATGTCTGTATGTTACCAAAAGATGGGAATAGGGTGTTGTTTCTAAGTAAGGAAGTACAATTTGAAGGCGACCGATATCTTGCCATTGGAATGAGCAAGTCTTCAGCACGTTTATTGACAGTCGAAAGGGCGTTTAATGGGATGGATGGTATTCATCACATCGTATCACTTAATGAAAGTGGATTACATGGGCAAAAAATAACACAGGGAAGAGGATCGCAGCGCTCGGATAAGCTCGAGGAATTTTCACCATTGGAAAAATCGACAGTACTCGAATATCTGGTACCTAGAACCGAACAATTTATGGACTTGCCCTTTCTAAAAAGTTTTCTCCCAGGTGTTTATAACTATGTGAAAGGAGACCATTATTGTGTCAAGACATCTCAGACGGAAGCGATTAACTGGAATAAGGCAGTAGTACCGCGTGCGTTAATGGTTGGTCCAAACAATCATTTGTATTGTCTTGTTACCGTTGAAACCTTATCCGGTCCAGTTGATCGCGCTAATGTTGGCTATTACTATGTATTAGTTGAATTGGGGCAAAATGAAGCTGAGCGTAACATGAGTGTAAGAGACTTATCTGGCCATGGAACTTCCCAAAGCCTGAAATTAGCGCATTCTCTTGAGGAGAGTAGAAAGAGATATCAGGTAAATCAACAGGGGCTACATACAGATTTAGCCTTTATTGGACTAATGAAAGGAGGCCGTTTAGCAAGTGTTGAATTAAACCGTGACTTTACTCCGATTGACTGTTTGTTTAAGAGTGAAAACGAAGTTACTTATATGGATGAACCCGATGTAGAGGGCAGAAAATGATATTGGAAACGCAGTGAGCAATACAAATCTCCACAAAACGAAGTTTTGTAGCTGCATAGCAGCCTGGCGCATATAATCGAGAAGATTTCCCCGCAGCTGGCTGCGGTTGGAGTTGTTAGCACGGGAACCGTGCTAAGATCAAAGAATGGTGGAGCACAT
>PFQB01000046.1 GCA_002793355.1 Candidatus Dojkabacteria bacterium CG_4_10_14_0_2_um_filter_Dojkabacteria_WS6_41_15 | reverse complement strand
CTCGCCTTCGGCTTGTTTCCGATTTCTCTTGTTCACTACTCGAAATTACCTGTAATTTCTCGTTACGTTCACAAACCGAAATCAGAAATAAGCAATCAATAAGGCAAGCGGTCATAAATCGAAATATTAGAAACAATATCAAGAATAGAAGAAGACCGGAAAACGAGATATACTTCACTGTACCATGAAAACACCAATTACTTATGACCTTCCAATACAACGCATGCCCTTAATCGGGAATATTGCAAAGATGATTGATAGAATAATTGGACAACAGGGGCTTGCAGCTGCAGCACATGAACTTCTCACGATGATGAAAACGAAGTTAACAGTGAAGAAGTACTCAGAAGCTGTAGATAGTGTTATACAAACGGGACAAGTACTCGTACTGGGAAATCATGAGCATATGTTAGAAGTTGTTGCATTACTCGCAGCAATGCCAAACCGAAAAGAAATATATACGGTCGGCGTTGCAGGCTTGAAGGGCGTTGGACCCAATTTTGCAAAGCATTTGCTCCCAGTTCATATCAGACCTGCCAGTATCACTGCTCATGAAATGAAATTAACCTCAAGAATTGGTCGAGCTTTGGGACTTGGCGTTGCTGTGCCACCGAATGCTCAAGAAATAAATGCGCAGAGCATTAGAATTGCTGCAGAGCTAATTTCGAATGGAGCAATGGTTATTATGTTTCCAAGTGGTGTTCGAAAAACCAATTCTGTTTGGTCAGTTGGCGTAGGGTACCTTGTTGATCAAATAGCCAGAAAAGACAAAACTTCTATCGTCTTTGCGTATGTAACAGGCGCTTCAAATCTTGATTTTTTACGCCTTATTCCTGGAATTCGTTGTCTTCTTCCAAAATTTTCTGTAACTCTCTCTACGCCGATTGCAATTAAGGATCTTCCTGTAACAAAAGGGAGTCCAAAACAAATTGCAAAATATTTGCATAGCGAATACATATCTTGGGTTAAAACTATATCTATTTAATTTATGCTGACTTGTTTGTTTTGTTTCAATAACAACACAACTCAGAATTCGCAACGAATT
>PFQB01000041.1 GCA_002793355.1 Candidatus Dojkabacteria bacterium CG_4_10_14_0_2_um_filter_Dojkabacteria_WS6_41_15 | reverse complement strand
GTGATGTGGGCAGGTCATGGGGCGAAGCATAAACCGTTCGTCTTCATCGACAATTGGCGCGTACATACTGTCTTTATAGTAAGGATAGTGACCAGATTTTTCATATAGCTGAATTCTTGCAATTGCTGGTGTGTAAACATGCAAATAGCCACGTCGAAGTTCCTCGTCGACAATAAACCTTTCCAGTTCTCTTCGCACCGTTGCTCCACGTGGTGTCCATAGCGGTAATCCTTTTCCGACAATTTCAGAGAAGACAAACAAATCGAGTTCTTTGCCGAGTTTACGGTGGTCTCGCGTTTTTGCCTCTTCAAGTCGTCTCAAATAATCCTCTAGCTCTTCCTGTGTTTTGAACGCGACGCCGTAAATTCTGGTAAGCATTTCATTCTTTTCGTCGGCACGCCAGTAAGCGCCACCGATGGTAAGCAATTTGAAGGCTTTGATTTCTCCGGTTTTTTCTACATGAGGCCCTTTGCACAGGTCCACATAAGTGTCACCTGTCCAGTAAAGTGAAATCTCTTTGTCTGTTTTAGAAATTTCTTCGAGCCATTCGAGCTTAAAGGGATTGTCTTTGAAGATTTCCTTTGCTTTTTTATAGGTGACGACCTCTTTTCTTATCATGAGGTCTCGATCGATAATTTCCTTCATCTTTTTCTCAATTTTCTCAATATCCTCGATGACTGGAGGCTTTTCCCATTGGGCGTCGTTGGCAAAACCATCTTCGTCGATGTGTGCTACCGCCGGTTTAATTTTTCCTGGGTACAATTCCACCAAGGCTTGAGCGAGCACATGTTCACTGGAGTGCCACAATTTATAATTGTAAGAGTCTTCGAATTTTTCTTGTTTCATTTTTTCCTTATTTAACTAATAACTGCTAGCTACTAACTAATAGCTAATCTTCTCATACTTTTGCCTTTCTCGTAAGGGAGATGAGAGTGCCCCTAGCAAATTTTACTCCCCTCGCTCGCTACGTGGAAAGTTTCAATTTTCCAGCGTTACGCTCGCGAACTGTCGAAAATTTGTATAGTTTTTGGAGTGTTTTTTTGCAACGATAAGAAGATTAACCCCTAAGGGTGGTGAAACGGACTGAAAATTGTTTCCGATTTTGTTGCATGGTGAATTTTAGCACACTGTTTCTTGAAAGCGAAGAGGGAAGAGAGTAAAATAACTATGGGTCTTAACACAGGTGCGCGTAATGATGCATATAATACAGGGGAAAGAGCTGCTTTTAGAGAGTCGCTTGGTACTCTGTTGGATAGTAATAGGGAGCCCTTAATGCTTTGTGTCGTTGGAAAATTACCGGTCGGAGATGCGTCGATTGCAACGTTATTGCGGAGTCGGACGCAAGGGGGTACGGCAAAAGTTATTACGATTGAGCGTGATACGAGACATGGGACATATGGTGTTTCCGATGGTATCCCTAGCATTGCCGACTGTCTTAATAGCAATCTGCCATTTAGATGCATAACAAAAAATTTGAAACATGTTGTATTCTATCAGTTAGAAAGTATTAACAACGTGCAACGAGTGAAGAAATCGGGTTCAAGTGCGAATCCAGCTTCTGGTAGACGTGGAGAGATCGCAGCTAATAGATTTACCAAAAATAATCTGAGACAACAGCCCCGATTGTGCAAAGTTGGAATTAAATTACCAGGTGAAGAGGGTCTTCATACGGCACCGGTGATATCATTTTCTGGTGAAATTTCACAATTGCATGGTTTTGTAGCCACACTAATGGAGGTTACACGAGAAGTCCCTGGTTTACCGCTTGTGCTTAAATGTGCGTATCGAATTAATAGTGAAGGGAGAGTATTGTTACAAAAAATAATTATTGCTGGAGTTTCAACAACACGAAGTATTTCTGGTGCTGATTTTCTTGCTAGTATCGAATCAGAGATCTCACCTGTAAATACTATGGCCAGCAATTCTGGTCGCGACAGTGTCATTGGCCGTAGTGAAAAAGGGAATATACTATTTGTTGTGCGTGAGAGTGCGTCAGAATGGCTTGGTGAAGTAAATGACCTGATATATGTTAATCCTCGGAGAGTGGTGGAGTTCCCGCTGTTATTGTATTCAGCGATGTTAGAAGATGGAAGTTCTAATACCGAAATTTCTTCGATAGCCCTTCGAGTAAGAAGCCGTTTTCAAATACCTGTTTCTATGATTGAGCGGTTGTCCCATTACGAGAATTGGGTGCAACAAGATGCAGGAATCCAAGAGACTTTTTCTGAAATGAATGCTATCCAAGCTGGTTTGTTACTGTAGCCTGTAACAAAAGCTCCCAATAACGGAATATCTGGCTGGAAATGTGACAATTGCCGATTGTCTTAATCGTGCACAACCACGATATCCCCGACTTTCGACCATTCGAACACTTTTTTTGCATCAGCCACAGTTAACCGTAAACACCCAGTGCTTCGGGGAATCCCGATATTTGTTTCTGGCTCAAAAATCTTTTTTGTTCCGGTTTTCTTTAAACCTGGGTACCAGTAGACGAGCGCGTGGATACCAAGCATTGCCCGTTGTTTTTTATCGTACGCGAATGCTTGCCAGTAGGGCATCCATTTATTAGCGGTCGAAGACCAGGCTAACGGCGATTTGTTCAAAATTTCAAACATGCCAATTGGATTGTATTCCGGAAAAGCACCCGAAATCCTAAACTTTTCGTACTTTCCCGAGGTCCATAGGAACATGAGTTGCCTTGAACCGTCAAATTCAATATAGCGGTTTGCGATACTGCCATCGGTGTTTGGGGAATCTTTGATAGAAGGAGCGTTAAGTTCAGGAGAGCGGATAAGCGCGTATCTGCTGGTAACAGTCGCATATCTGGTATTTTTCTGAAACGCATCGGTGATTTGATCGGCGAGCAGAGAGTAGTTAACAATTTCATCACTGATTCGTGTTTCGACAGATTTTCCTGTTGTTGGGTTTCGTACAGATTCTGCCGGTTCTGCAAATCTGTAAGAAGTTGTTAATAGTCTTTCAATGCAATTGTCATCTATTGAAAGTGAATATTCCATACAACCTTCGGCATTAACTTCGGTTTGCGTAAGCGATAATTGACAGGATAATATTCGAGTGGCAGAAACAGTTTTTTGTTCTGTGCCAAAGCGAACGACGACCTCTGGCGTGAAGATGGCAATTCTTTTTAGATAATCTTTTGCGTCAGTGCAGGAGGTGTTTATATCAGTTATTCCCATGACTTCTGGTCCCTTACCGGTGTTGTTCACTTTTGTGGCGGCAAGGTTTATCGGTGAAGATGCCTGTTCGGTTGGGGTGGAATAAGCCTTGACTAGCGATTGAATGGTGAAGCCCAGTGCACTAACCAAAACCAGCAAGGCAATGCTTAATGCAATTATTGATTGTTTATTAACTGTATTGGGCATGTGGGCAAAATTGGTCAATGCATATTATCGCTTAGACACTGTAGCAAGTGGTGAGTATTCAGTCAAATACGGTATACTGTTCCATGCAGGTGTTTATAGAGGTAGTAAAATTTGTAATTGGAATTGGCGTCATGTTATACGGTGCTGATCTGCTAGTTACGAAAGCAGAGAAATTTGGACGTGCTAGACGCTGGCCGCAGATTCTGGTAGGTGTTCTTGTTGTTGCGGTCGGAACGTCACTTCCAGAATTTGTTGTGGGTACTTTAGCAGCATTGCAAGGCAATCCCTTGTTGGCAGCAGGGAACGTGTTGGGTAGTAATATAACAAATATTGGGCTTATTGTTGGTGTCGCTGCTTTAATTGGCGAGATTAAACTAAGTGGAAAAACGGTTGATTACGATATTCCTTTAAGCATTTTACCTTTAGGAGTTTTCGTGTTTGGCTATATTTTGAATTCCACCGCAACTTCGCTTTTTGGAGCTGCCTTGCTGTTGACCTATATCGGCTATCTGGCACTCACTGCCCGAGAATACGAAAAGAAAGATCCAATGCCTGTGCGAAAGATTAGATTCACTGCAGTAGACTTATTGCTCCTGTTGTTGGGAATCGGTTTGTTGGTTGGTGGGGGAGAGCTAACCCTTATTTTTGTAAAAACTCTAGCAGTACATATAGGATTCTCGAATCTTGTTATCGGGGCAACGCTTCTTGCCTTTGGCACGTCGTTGCCGGAATTAGTTGCAACAGTCGCTGCAGTTGTAAAGAAAAAAGGTCAAATTGCAGTTGGTAATGTTCTTGGTTCAAACGTGTTTAATATTCTCGTTGTTTTTGCGACTACATCGATAATTTCTCCTGTAGAGATTCCAAAACTGCTTTTTGAAATTATGTTTCTAGGAATTATCTCCGCAGCATTTTTATTTGTAGCGAAAACCGGGAAGAAACATGTCATATCAAGGGTGGAAGGTGCTTTTTTGTGTGCACTTTATGTCGGGTATATTGTGACCATTTTAATCGTGCGATAGTTAAGTTTATAATAAAAATATGAACATTTTCACCATTGTATATCTGGGTTTGATTGCAGTTATGGTCGTTGCTTTTTTCTTGAAGCAGTATATTCAGCGGTGGCTCGTGATGTTCGCTCGAATTCTGGTGATTATTAGCGTATTTTGTGCCTTGGTTAGCGTGTTTACGGTTAGCCCGTTTGTTTATCTGGCCGAGCGCTCGTTGGAAAATGTTGGAACATTGGAAACGTTGCAGAAAATAGATATTGCATTACCGATTTCGCAGGTGGTAACTCCCGTAAGGAGTTTAGTTGATAAAATAAAAGAGTTGTGGAATGGCAAGAAGAACCAGCCCGTATTGTCGACAGAAAAGACAACAACGTCAGGCATCCTGGAACAAGAGGTGTATCCAAGTTTAGTTGCAATAATAGCCAAAACGTACAAAATGACTACAATGGGGCTAGCCTTGCTGGGACTTGTTTTAAGCGTGTATCTGAATTACAGCATCGCTGGAATATCCGAGATCGAAATGTTAAAAAAGAAATACTCACAATTAGAAAGAAAAATAGAAAACTTACATGAAAAAGAAGACAAAGAGTAACAAAGTACTAATCACCGAGGGGATACCGGCCGGCTTTCCGGTCCCTTCGTCAGATTTCTCCCAATCGCTATTTGATCTAAACAGTTTTGTGGTGGAGCATCCCGCGGCAACGTATTTTATACGAGTTCAGGGACATTCGATGAAAGGTGCAGGTATTTTTTCGGGAGATATCTTGGTTGTCGACCGCTCAATGGAAGAGAAAGTTAGTTCGGTTGTTGTTGCCGTGGTTGATGGCGAATTTACCGTAAAGAAGATTCAAACTGTTGAAGGGAAAAGGTATCTGATAGCCGAGAATAGCGATTATAATCCAATAGAGCTAAAAGAAGGGATGTGCGTGGAGATTTGGGGCGTGGTTACGTTTGTAATTCACCAGGTTTGAGGCGAAATTTTGCAACGAAGAAAAACGTTAAGGAAACGGCAATTCCTACGATTAATAAAACTCCCAACAATAGTGCGAACGTGTTGACCGAAGACAAATCAATAACTTTACCACCCAAATAAACCACAACAACGTATGGAAGTGTGTAGAGGAGCGAAAAGGTAGAGAGTGCAGTCGCGCGATTTTTAGAAGAAATCTGTTGATTTAAGATAACGCTCCTTGCATTGCTAAAGGTTGATGAAGAGCCAATTCTTGCCATTATAAGGCCTAATCCAAGAACAGGTGATACAAAAAGAGCCAAAGCATATGATGCCAGCATAAATAGGGAAGACGTAACTGCTATTAGTACCACATTTCCTTTCTTCAGCAACTTTGTAAACAGTTGAGCCATACCTGCCGAAACCAGATATCCGCCCGTAAAGAGAAAACTTACATTTGTTGCAGATAATCCATAGGATTTGCCTTGGGAAATCCCCATAAATTCTGATGCTGTGTAGTATCCAAGTGTGCCTAGCAGCAGAAACAATACCAAAGTACCGGTTGTTTGTTTAGAAAACAGCTCTTTAAAACCCAAAGTCATCTGGGAGAAGTATTTCTTATAATTCAGGTTGCCCTGTTCCGAATCTATTGAGGGTTCTTTAACTTTTAGCAAGAGAATGATGGTTGCTGCTAGAAAAAAGCAGGCCAAAATTAAATAGGGAAGAAAGTAGGAAATATCGTATAAAACTCCACCAAGAAGTCCAGCAACAATGTAAGCAACCCACGAGATCGAAATAATGTTAGCATTAACTTTCGGGTACTGTTCCTCCTTTCCCTTTTCTTTGAGCGTGTCAAATGTAAGGGCTTCGTATGTTCCAGAAGCAAGCGATTTTGCGACACCCTTCATAAATTCTAAGGCGAAGAATACCCAAAAGGTAGAAAAGAATGGTGTTAGAAATATACTGCAAAAGTAGAGGGCATAACTGATTATGAGAGTTTTTCTTTTACCGAGTAAATCTGCAATTGCTCCGGTTGGTATTTCAAATACCAACTGTACCACTTGTTGCATAACAACTAGTGTGGTTATCTCCGAGAAATTAAGGTAACGAGTATAGAAGAATAGCCATATAGACATCGTTAAATAACATTCGCCAAGAAAGGTTATGATATAGATCCAGCGAATATTT
>PFQB01000091.1 GCA_002793355.1 Candidatus Dojkabacteria bacterium CG_4_10_14_0_2_um_filter_Dojkabacteria_WS6_41_15 | reverse complement strand
TTCGCGCGCCCTTCGGGCGTAAGCTTACATCCCCGCGCTGACGCACGGGGTATTACGCTGCGCAATAAATGCCATATTCGACACTTCAGCCTTCAACCTTCAAGCTTTATTCTTTAATCTTTCAACAAATTCCAGGTACCACCACACATTATGAAGCGAAGCCAGCGTATATCCCACAGGATTTTTCTTCTTCTGTAAAAATCGAATGTATGCACGGGTATAATTTTTGCAGGTAGGGCAGTCACAATCTTTATCGATTGGTCCCATATCAGTTTCATATCTTTGTGCACCGATTCTAACCAAGTCAAAAGTTCTACCTGCCTTTTCTCCGTTTCCTTTGTGGACAAAAAGTGATCCGTGTCGAGCATTTCTCGTCGGAATAACGCAATCAAAAACAGTCATGCCAATTTTGTAGCAAAGCTCGATATCATCGGGGGTACCAACTCCCATGCCGTAGGTAATACTTCCGGACGGTAAGGAATTAACAAAGACCTCAACGATTTTAGTGTTAAATACGCCGTCTTTATCTATTGGCCAACCACCAAAACCGTACAAATCGAAGCCAATGCTTGAAAGCTGCCTGCCGGATTCCGCCCGCAATTCGGGGTCATTGCCCCCTTGTACTACCGCGCACAGCAAAGGCCTGTCAAACCGCAACGTCTTCCCATCATAGAAAACGTTAGATTCTTTTGTGCTTTCCTGCTTTAGTGCTTTAAATGTTGTTTTTGCCCTCTCCGCCCATCTGGTTGTTTGCTCCATTGCTTGCAAAGTAGTCTCCCGCTCTTCGGTGCCAAACAAGGGCACATCCAAAACCACACGAATATTGCTTCCAATCGCTGCCTGAATTTCTTGCGATGATTCTGGGGTAAGTAGACGTTTTACTTTCTTCGAATCGGGCATACGAAAAACGGCTCCTTCCTCTGTGATCTTTCCAAGCTTGTGTTTGTGGATCAGTGACAGAATCTGAAACCCTCCACTATCGGAAAGAATGATTTTATCTTCAGGGAATTTTGAAACAGTTCGATAATCGACGTTAATGCTTTCTTGCTTTAGTGCTTTAGTGCTCTTTTCTAGCAGTTCTATCATACCCACTAACTTCATATGCAACGAGGTCACTACAATTCCAGACAACTTCTCGTAAATTTCATGGAAGGGCAAACTGTGAATGGAAGCGTACGTTGCATCGGGAAAAAAGGCAGGAAGTTGAAGTATTTCCATATTGATTAACTACTAACTGATAGCTACTAACTACTAGTTGATTTCTCTTAAGCTAGTAGTTAATAGTTACGAGCTATTAGTTAGTAGTTAGTTTAAGGAACTCCTCTCTCGTTTTTATTTTCGCCAACTTCTTTCTCAAAGCAAGTAATTCGTCCGAAGAAATGGGCCCCAGCAGGTAGTATGGGTGGAGTAGTGTATGGGCAATATCTAAGCGAATTGGAATCTTTTTGGTCATCTGCAACGGTTTAATCACGTGAGCCATGTAGATACCCTTGCAATTATCGCACTGCGCCTGTATAATGACCGAAGCGTTTGATTCACTAACGATATCTATATTATCGGGCTTGTACGCAGTGCCACATTTATCACAAAACTTCGAAACATTCTCTACAAAGAACGTCCGTAACGATTCGATGCTATTTCCTATTGGAGTATCCATAAGTTCAATTATAACACGGCAATGAAAGATATTCTTTCACGAAAGAAGGTTCAGACGCTCCTGCTTAAGGGGCAAACACAAGGTTTCTTGACGGAAAGTGATATATTATTGGTTTTTCCGAACCCAGAGGTTGATCTTGAGGGTTTAGAGACATTTCTTGCCATTTTAGAAAAGGAAAGTATCGAGGTTTTATATGCAGACGACATGCCTACTAAGCCGTTGAAGATGTCGCTGGAAGAAAAAATTAAAATTCTTGAGAGTATACAGGCTTCAGTTACTGGAAATCCACTCCGTTCATATTTGCAAGAAATTGGAAAGATTCCCCTGTTAACACAAGAAGAAGAACAGGTACTTGCCGAACGAAAAGATTTTGGTGTTGTACTCGAGTTCTTTCAAATACTTCTCTTTTTTCAGAGTTGGTTTGTGGAAGTGTACAAGCTGAAAAAGGGGCCATTAGAAGAAGCTGTCTTAAAATTACTGAAGCAGTACGCAACCAGACAACCTTTTACAAAACCTTCAGGTGGCCTTTCGTTTCAGCCAATCTACAACAGCGAAGGAATGCATAATTACTTCGAAGTGTTCACCAAAGAATTAAAAGAAAAAGGAGTCGGCGGTTTTATTGCCTTTGTAAAAGACGGTCTTAAAAACAAGCCAATTGAAGAATTTCCCGGAGCCTTGGCACGGCTAGAAGCAGAATGGAACGTTGCTGTTGGTCGCTTCTCTGCAGAGATTTTTGCAAAAGTTCCAAAAGTAACGGTAGTCGCCGAGCGTGCAATGGCTAAATACTTGAACGAAGGGGAAAAAGCAAAAGCACTATTAACGTTGGCAAACTTGCGTTTGGTCGTCAGTGTTGCAAAGCGATACGCACGAAAAGGTCTCGATTTTCTTGATCTGATTCAAGAAGGAAACATTGGTCTTATGAAAGCAGTTCACAAATTCGATCGACGGAAAGGGTTCAAGTTCTCGACCTATGCAACGTGGTGGATTCGTCAATCAATAACCCGCGCAATTGCTGATCAGGGTAGAACTATCCGTATTCCGGTGCATATGCACGAAACGATTAACAAGCTTCGAAAAGTGAAAACACAACTGGCGTCAAAATTAGGGCGCACACCAACACCATCAGAGCTTGCTCGTGCTATGGAGATGGATCGTGAAAAACTTGAATATATCGACCAAATTTCTCAGCATCCAACCTCGTTAACGGGAGAACGATCTTCTTCAAGTGGTGACGAAGACGATGTGCAATTGGCTGAAATTGTCGCGGATACTCGAATTGAAGGGCCAGAAGAAGAGGCAGCACGAGAAATTTTGCACAAAGAATTAATCGATTTACTTCGTGATTTGCCAGAGCGAGAAAGGCGCGTACTCGAACTTCGTTTTGGCCTTGTTGATGGTGTTGTTCGAACTCTAGAAGAAGTTGGTAAAGAATTCAAGGTTACTCGTGAAAGAATCCGACAAATCGAGGCAAAAGCGCTGTATCGGTTAAGAGAGATTGCGGAAGAAAAGAGATTATCAACGTATATCCATTAATAGCTATTAGTTATTAGTTAATTTCCTGCTATACTATCCTTAATGGCTGCTCCAAAGTCTTCAATCAATTTACTTACTGCCGAGATTCGTCCGCAAGGACAATGGGATCGCATTTATGCGTGGACGGCCAATACCGCGAAATATATCATCATTTTCACCGAAATGATTGTGATTGCTGCAATAGGTTTCCGCTTTGTTATCGATGGGAAAATTGCAAAAACTGACGATCGAATAGAGGAGCAGAAAGGGCTTTTAGAGGCACGTGCTGCCGCAGAAACACAGGTTCGTCAGTTAATTACAAGTATGGAGAGTATTCAGCAGATGGAGCAGAGCAAGTACTCATTATCATCATATTATGAAAGAATTCAAACGCTGATTCCAACCAGCATTACACTTCAATCTATTTCTGTAGACATTGGAGATTCTTCAATCATCGGCCAAGTTTCAAACTACGATACCTTGTTGTTGCTGGAGAATAACCTGAAAGGAGCGACCGATATTCTCTCAAATGTGACTATGTCAACAAATCAATCCCAAGGTGGTATCATCAACTTTGCTGCAACGTTTAAACTTAATCTAGGTACTAACTAATGGCGCAACTTGCTGGCTCTAGAAATGTACTCGATTTGCTGCAAACCAGTCAGCAAAAGGCGATTTCTACAGGTTTGCTGACATTTGCGCTTATGGTGGCGCTTTTGTGGGGATCGTTTCGACCAACGGTTATAACAATTATTGAAACGAATCGTAAATTTGCCGAAAAGGAAGTCCTGTTGCAAAAACTGGATACGCAAAACACTAATCTCGCAACACTATTGTTGGACCAACTACAACAAGAAGAACCGTTATCTGCACTTGATTATTACTTCCCAAGCGATGGCGATTATTCGTTGTTTGTCACCAACCTGAACCAAATTTCGAAGAAATACTCCTTCTTGATGAGCTCGGTAAGCTTTTCTTCTAGCTATTTCCGTCAAGTTGAAAAAATTGCTGCTCTACAGTTTCCGGAAATGACTCCTATGACTTTCCAGGTCTCACTAACTGGTGATCCTGCAAAACTTGGTTCCTTTCTTTCTTATTTAGAGAGTACTCCTTTTCAGCCGAAAGTGTTGAGTGTTGCTTATACACCCAACAAAGCAGACGTAGCAAAAACTTTGATATCATTGACGTTGCTGTTGTATAAAATGAGTGGCCCAGCTGTAGTAAAATGAATAATTCAAAAAGCTTTATTGTCTTTGCATTGATATTGGGTGCAATAGTTGCGGTTGGCCAAATCGTAAGTGTTTTTGTTAGTAGCCAAAATTCCAGCGTAGTTGCGACAGCGGATTCGATAGTTTTATTACCAGAAGCACTTAATGTTGAGCAGTTACAATCATTTACCAGTAGGGCAGAAAAATATTTGGTACTTACTCCAAAACAATTCGAAGATGGCGTCGACCCAAGTGGGCTAGAATTTGTTACACCGACCCCTACACCAACTCCATAAGAATTTGCTACAATAGAAGCATGGAAAAGAAATTTGCTGATGATTGTATATTTTGTCAAATAGTTCTAGGTAAGGCTCCTGGTACAAAAGTGTGGGAAAGCGATGCGTATTTGGCGATTGAAAACAAGTTCCCCGAAGCGCCAATAGATATTTTAGTCATGCCAAAATTCCATATAGAGAAAAGTGAATCGCGAAAATCGCCAGAGCTATTTTGGCAGGAATTCATGAAAGCAGTGTGGGAAGTAGCTGCTCTAAAAGGCTACGATAAGACGGGCTACGTCCTAGTGAATAACGGTGCAGGGTACAACCACTTAGAACACGAGCATTGTCATATTATGAGTGGAATGCCTAAACCGAATTAGATACTAGATATTAGATACCAGATATCAGATATTAGATAATAAAGTCCGGGGATTAATAGTTAGTTAACATCTAATATCTAGCATCTAGTATCTAATATCTAGTACAATATAGTTATGGTTGAAGAAAAACAAAATAAAACATACTTCTACATATTTCTGGCTGTGGTCTTTTTGCTCGGCGTTGTGGTTCTCTGGCCACTTCGCGACACGATATTGTTGTCGATGGTCATCGCGACACTTTTTAAACCCTTTCATGATTATTTGGTAAAGAAAGCAAAATTTCCCAAAATTCTTGCCACTATAGTATCTGTATTGGCGGTATTGTTTACTGTATTAGTACCGCTTTCATTCTTCGTGAATTTGTCGGTATCCCAATTTAAGGTCTTTTATCAGGATTTAAATGCGTTTCTGCAAGGTGGTACGGGCGTGTACGATGTTGTAGTTACCTCCTTCGATAAAATCAACCTGCTAATATCCAGAATTCCGTATGTTGAGTTTCGGCTTTCTGTGGACAGTGTGCGGTTGCTTATTGAGCAAAACTTAAACCCGATTGCTAACTTTCTTTTGAGTAAGTCGTTTGGTGTGGGTGCATCTTTTGCAAAAAGTTTTCCAATAGTTATAGTGTTTGTCTATCTGATTTGGTATTGTTTTCTTGAATACGATCGAATGATTTTGTTTGCAAAACGCCTAAGCCCTCTGTCCGAACATCTAGACAATCTATACATTGAGCGTTTAACCGCAATGATTAAAGGAATTGCAAAAGGTACTATTTCCATTGCCGTGGTGCAAGCGAGCATCGCAGCCCTTTCGTTATGGATTGCCGGAGTGCCTTATGTGTTCTTTTGGTTTATGGTTCTAGTAATTCTGTCGGTACTTCCCCTGGGTGCTGCTTTTATTACTGTACCTGCAGCAGCCGTGTTGTTTATGCTGGGGAACTATTGGCAAGCAATATTCTTGTTGATCGTGCAGTTTTTGTTCACCTCTACAATCGACAACATTCTTCGACCATATTTGGTGCCAAAAGAAGCAGAGATTCACCCTGCATTGTTGCTGGTGAGTTTTATTGGTGGTATTCAGGTCTTTGGAGCCTGGGGATTTCTTTACGGTCCATTAATAATGGTTGTTTTGATGACGACTTTTGAAGTGTATCAAAAACATTATAAAGCTCAGTAGCTAATACAGCGTTGGTGATAGTAGCCCCGGGTGTGTGGCAATCCATTCCTTGGCTCTCAATAGAATTTGCAATTGATTGAAATCACGCATCCCGCCTTTGACTTTAAGATGCCCCGCTTTTTTGATTAAGAAGGAAAGTGGTTGAATTTGAATATCTCGCCATTCCTTTTGGTTTTCTGCCTGCGCAATTTTCGCATCAAAAGTAACGGCTTTTGCGAGAAAGAAGACGACTGATTTTTCCATTGAAATGGGCCGAGTAATTTCTCCACACCAGGAGTCTTGCGTTACCAGTGTTCCAAGAAAAGTAATAAGTTCGATCTCGCAACCGATTTCCGCGCGCATTCCTCTGCGAAGTGCTGCTTCCAGTGTCTCCTCTTTTCTTAGGGTTTTGTTGGGGAGAA
>PFQB01000105.1 GCA_002793355.1 Candidatus Dojkabacteria bacterium CG_4_10_14_0_2_um_filter_Dojkabacteria_WS6_41_15 | reverse complement strand
ATCTTCTCGATTATAACGGTGGCGGGCCAAGCACCTACATTCAATTCACAAACTTTCTCTTAACATTATTGGTGTTACTTTTCGGTTTGAGGACCAAAGCAAAAAACACTGAAGCGTCCGACAAATGGTTTTTGGCAATGGCGATAATATCGTTCTTTCTATGGCTGATTGTTAAACAACCTCTGCTTTCGTCAATCATTGCGACACTTACCGCTCTTTTTGCTTTTGTTCCCACAATTCGTAAATCCTGGAAGAATCCATACTCAGAAACTCTATCTTCGTATGTGATTAACGTTCTTAGGCAGGCAATTACCTTGGTTGCGATTGGTACGTATTCAATTATTACTGTAATAAACCCACTTACCTGGGTTTTTGCCAATCTTGCTTTAGCACTACTATTAATACTTAGGCGTATCACATTGAAAAAATAATATTTTTTCAGATTATGTTACAATTTCTTATGAATTTTTTGTCGTTAATACTTCTTGGTGCAATCGTTGGTTGGATTGCAAATGGTCTTGCCGATAATCAGAACCGTACAGGGTTGACCGGCAATATCATCCTTGGCGTTCTCGGCTCGATGTTTGGTGGATGGATTATGAATTATTTTGGAAAATCTGGAGTAAACGGTTTCAATTTTTACAGTATTGTTGTTGGCGTCGTTGGATCAATAGCCCTGCTAACCGTTTTCCGACTATTCAGAGGCAATTAATACATCCCAACTGAAAATCTTTACTAGCGAACATTAGCCCCCGCACCCTTGGTCTATATCTGCTAAAATACACTATTACCATGCTTGACAGAATCGAACTGACATTACAAGCCGGAAACGGCGGAAAGGGCTGTACCGCACTTTGGCATAACCGCAGGCCTTACGGAGGAAACGGTGGTGATGGCGGTGACCTTTACCTTGAGGGCTCGACCAACGTTATTGGTTTTTCTTCACTTCCACACAAAAACACCTACAAAGCAGATAATGGACAAGATGGACTTCCCCTGAACAAATTTGGGCGCAGAGCCGACGACCTTACCCTACTCGTTCCTTTGACTACAGAGGTTGTCATTGATGGAGAAGTTCGCTTCAGAATTGAGAAAGATGGACAAAGAGAGAAGATACTTTCTGGCGGAAAAGGTACTCTTGGGAATCTGAGCATCAAAATGCACCCCTATCGTAAGGGAGCCACCGAAATGGAG
>PFQB01000047.1 GCA_002793355.1 Candidatus Dojkabacteria bacterium CG_4_10_14_0_2_um_filter_Dojkabacteria_WS6_41_15 | reverse complement strand
ATGATGACACCGCATGAATTCGCTTTGTCGCATTTGACTTGATACATATCGGGATGCTTGCGCAAGATGCTCAAAATGTTATGCTTGAAACTAATCAAAAACAGTTACTAGACACGCTTAAGCATACGAAATAACACTCTTTACAATTCCCTCGATAATCAGGTCTTCTTCTCGAACAACACGTATTGGTGCATATTTCGGATTGTACGAGGTTAGTATAATCCCTTCTTTGGTAATATGATATTGTTTAATGAGTACCTTGGAATTGTGAACACCAACAATAATAGAACCAGTATCAGCACCGGATTGCATTTTAGCAACAACAAGGTCGCGTTCTTTGATCTTTGGTTCCATAGAATCGCCTTTCGCAGCAACTATAAACACTTGTTCAAGCGGAAAGGTTATCAGTCGTTTTGCGAACGGAAGTCGCTCGAGTGGGTGTCCGTCTAAAATTGTGCCGTTTGGACCACATTGTGCCATACCATAAACATTTGCATAAAATATGTCACTATCATCTGGATCGGCAATAATTTTGTAGTCGCGAGGATTTGCAGGATCTCTGGAAAGATAACCTTTACGTTCTAACTGCTTAAGATGATGGGCTACGACACTGGTAGAGGAAATTGAAAGAGCTTCCTGAATCTCTCTAATTGACAGCGGATATGCTTGATTCTTAAGCAGAAGTTCAAGCATCCTTTTTTGATTTGTATGCAATCTTTTCATAGAACAGTTGTAGCACGAATAATAGAACGTTGTCAAGAACAGTGCCTGACATTCACAAAGCCCGCTAGATTGGTAAAACTTAAATTGGCACGGTAATTAATTCGCTAGGACTGACCATTTTCTTCATATTTCTCAATAATTCGCAACATTTCGTCAGGCGTTTTTACTCTAAGCAGTTTATTTCTTAGTACAGCGGCTCCATCGAAATCTTTCAAGTAAATCTTAAAATACTTTTTTATCATCTCGAAATTCTTTCTTGTTCCCCAGGTTTCCAAAAACAGATTGATGTGCTGCCTAACTAAGCCGATTCGTTCTAACGGCGTTGCTGAGTTACTGCCATTATCTTTATTAAATAGCCCAATGTCTTCGAATATCCCTCGACCAATCATCAAGCCATCTACGCCATATATTTTTGGGCCTGGGGAAAAAAGCCTCCTTGTTGTCTTAGGTGCTCGAAATTTCTCATTTCA
>PFQB01000106.1 GCA_002793355.1 Candidatus Dojkabacteria bacterium CG_4_10_14_0_2_um_filter_Dojkabacteria_WS6_41_15 | reverse complement strand
AGGTGATTTTCTAGGTTAATAAGTGCTGAAATGAGAAATTTCGAGCACCTAAGACAACAAGGAGGCTTTTTTCCCCAGGCCCGATTGTGATTATGACGATTGGATTGACGGCAAAACAGGTAAAGTTAGAAAGGTTGGCAGAAAAACGCAGTTCAAAAATTCAAAACCAAAAGTTTTGACGACTCAACTTGATGACTTGGCGAATGATATATTTTTGAATATTTTGTTTCAAAGATCACAAAAGGGCAAACCCCTTGCTACGCCGTTCAACTTTAATAGACACAAAATTATTCATGGCGAAAGCATAAAATACGGCAGAAAGGATTATTTAATCCGTGCGTTCATGGTGCTGGATTTACTCGCACATTTTTAGTAGAACACAAAGGTAAAGGCGGCGCGCCAGTTTCACTGGCACAAAATCCGGCGGCGGCGGAAAAAGCGGAATCGGAAAGTGAAGGCGAGCAAAAATTTCTTCCCCCCAACCCCCTTCCTTTTTGCCCACCCGAGCGTTCAGATTCTGCCGTGCGAAGCGCGGCAATCAGTTGGAGTTTCGTTCAAAAAAGGTTCGAGCTTTGTTCAGTAATTGCGATTTAGAAAAGCTCCCAATAACGACCAAGTTTCGGTGCATAAGTTCTGGCTTAGCTTGAAATATATGGTCTATAAGTGATATAACTCACCATATTAAATGCCTAGAAGCTGCAAACACAGCCGAGCAGAAGGAAGAAAGTCACCTAGTGTGGCACTACAAAATTTGTAAAAGCAATCTCCGACAGCCAGCTCTTGTAACCATTTTTGTTTACTAATCGAGCTCTTGTGGTAGTATTATGTATGGAACGAAAGCGTAAAGCACGAATATACATAGCAATATTTCGTGCCTGTTTCGCGGTGGCGCTTGCAACGTTTCTCCTTGGGTTTGCAGCTATCTTGTGGCATGCATTTGATAAATCTGACCCGCGCCCTATCGTACGAGGGGGGCTATTATTCATCTTATGTATTGCCGCAGGTCTCAATTTGTTTAGCATGCTGTTTAAAGTCGCTCCTCGTCCATTAAAAAACGTATTTTTTATGTCAAAAGCGAGTATCCGTGGCACGGAAATGGCCCGAACTTGGGCAATATTTAGCGGCAAAAAACAGACGCTTGTTTTCGGGGAAGAGGCACAAAAGTCAGCGTTGTTCGGTATAATCGAGAAGATTTCCCCGCAGCTTGCTGCGGTTGGAGTTGTTAGCACGGGAACCGTGCTAAGATCA
>PFQB01000089.1 GCA_002793355.1 Candidatus Dojkabacteria bacterium CG_4_10_14_0_2_um_filter_Dojkabacteria_WS6_41_15 | reverse complement strand
TAGACCGAGAATTCTTTTCTTGGCTGATAGAAATATTCTTGCAGATCAAGCATACAATGCGTTTTCGGCATTTGACCAAGATGCACTTGTCCGTATAAATCCACTCGATATTCGAAAAAAAGGTGGTGTACCGATGAGTGGCAGTTTGTACTTCACAATTTTTCAGACTTTCATGAGTGGTCAAAATGGCGCACCGTATTTTGGGGAATATCCCCACGATTTCTTTGACTTTATTATTATTGATGAATGTCACCGTGGTGGTGCAAACGACGAAAGCAATTGGCGAGGAATTTTGGAATATTTTTCACCCGCAGTTCAACTTGGATTAACTGCAACCCCAAAACGGAACGATAACGTTGATACCTATCGATATTTCGGTGAGCCCGTATACATTTATTCTTTGAAAGAAGGGGTAAATGACGGATTTCTTACTCCGTTCAAGGTGAAGCGTGTTCAAACGACAATAGACGATTACGTTTATACTTCGGATGACCAAGTTATCGAAGGTGAGGTAGAGGAAGGAAAGATTTACGAAGAAGCAGATTTCAACAAGATTATTGTTATTAAAGAGAGAGAAGCGAAGCGGGTAAAGGTTTTGCTTAACGAAATTAATCAAAACGAGAAAACCATTATTTTTTGTGCCAACCAAGATCATGCCCTTGCAATTAGGGATCTAGTGAATCAGTTAAAAGATAGCAAGGATCCTAATTACTGTGTTCGTGTTACTGCAAATGATGGTGCTCGTGGTGACCAGTATTTGCGAGAGTTTCAGGATAACGAAAAAACGATTCCAACAATATTAACTACTTCGCAGAAACTTTCGACAGGTGTTGATGCAAGAAATGTACGCAATATTGTGCTTATGAGACCGGTTAACTCGATGATAGAATTCAAGCAAATTATCGGGCGAGGAACGCGACTCTTCGATGGAAAAGAATTCTTTACAATTTACGATTTTGTTGATGCATACAAGCATTTTTCAGATCCGGAATGGGACGGCGAGCCTGTTGAAGAGGAGCCAGTGGTGCCCAAAGATACTGGAATTTTTAAAGAACCTGGTACAGATTATGGCCTACCTGGTGATGGTGAAGGACCGGAAGAACCAAGAAAAAAGAAATTGGTTATCAAATTACGTGATGGAAAAGAGCGAGAGATTCAGCATATGATTTCCACATCGTTCTGGAGTGCCGATGGGAAGCCAATTTCAATACAAGAATTTATGGATAAACTCTTTGGTGCAATGCCC
>PFQB01000099.1 GCA_002793355.1 Candidatus Dojkabacteria bacterium CG_4_10_14_0_2_um_filter_Dojkabacteria_WS6_41_15 | reverse complement strand
TTGACAAAACAAGAATTGCTGCAAGTAACGGAACAGAAATAATGCCATTAATTACGGCAGAATATATTAGTGCACGAATGGGATCAAGGCCAATATAGTTTATGAGTAATCCAATTAGGGTAGACAACACTATTACAAAATAAAACGGCTTAGCTCGACTTAGCTTATTGTTCAAGCCTTCCTTCCATCCCGCGAGCTCGCTAATTGCATATGAGCTGCTAGTAGCAAAAATTGGTACGGCTAATAAGCCGGTCCCAACAATACCTAGAGCAAAGAGCAATTTTGCAATATATCCGGAATTAGGGAATGTTTGAACGAGTGGTTCTAAAGCTGCTGCAGCTTGCGCAGCGGTTTGAATAGTGGTAATTCCATTAGGGAACAGCGTGCGTGCTGCGGTAAGCATGATAAACCAGGCGGAGACCGCAGAAAAGAGCATGCCAATAAAGGTGTCGAATCTCATCTTTCTGATGATTTTCCAGGAAATTACAGGGATGCCGCCTTTTCGACTAAGTAGGTGGGCGTTCATTTCTTCTTCAACTTCTTCGTTTGCTTGCCAAAACATCACGTAGGGGGATATTGTTGTGCCCATTAACCCCAGTAGAATGAAAATATAATCGTATGAAAATACAAAGTTTGGAACCAGTGTGTTTCTGAGCAGTTCGAGTAGATTGTTTTTTAAGAAGAAGCCAGTAATAAAGTACGCAAACAACGAAAGGGTAAGCCACATAAGTACCTTGGCGTACTGCTTATAAGTGGTGAAAACTTCAAGAATAATGATTAACCCCGTTACGCTAATCAATATGAACGAATAATTGATTGGAAGAATTAATTGAATTGAGGCTGCAATTGCCCCAAGATCGGCACCCAAGTTGATGGTGTTTGCAATAACCAGCAACGATACAATAAGGTACAGCAACCATTTCGGATAATGCTCTTTAAGATTTTTTGTAATTCCCTTGCCGGTAACTAGTCCAATTCTTGCTGCCATTTCTTGAACTGCATATACCAACGGAAGTATATAGGCATTGGGCCACAAAAAGCCAGTTCCATACATTGCGCCGGCTTGAGAGTAGGTGGCAATGCCAGAAGGATCATCGTCTGCGGCACCGGTTATAATACCTGGCCCTAAACGTTTGAAAAATTTTGCGATCCTAAGTTTCATCTAGTTCATTCTCGCATGTTTATCTGAAGAACGAAAGAATTTCTAATTTTGTGATCAGCGTAAAAATAAGGCGAAAAAGTTCTTCCTCCTGCCTTGTTTTTCATCTTTTTACTCCTTTCCGGGAGCCAGGTTTGGCATCCCAAGTTTAGTTTTGTACGAACACCGTATTATACCGCAAATTGGTTTTAATTAATACCCCATAGTGTCTGCAACCTGCCGTATTACCAACGATAGACCCATTTAAGAATGGCTAAGCGTAACTGGTACGGAACTAGTTTTACGGCAAGTGAAGTGAAAAAGGCGTCGATGCCTATTTTGTATCGAAACTTGGGTTTGTTGGCGCAAGCAATCTTGTATACAAGGTTGGCAACTCTCTGAGGATTTCTGAAAACGTCAAGACTGCTTCTTTTTTGGTCAAGGTTACTGCGGACCTTTGCATTGTAGGCAATCAATTTTGCATAGGATGAGTCTTTAATTGCGCTGTCGGGCAGTTTTGCATTCATTCCAAAGTTTGTGGCAAAACTGCCCGGCTCAACTAAGGAAACTGAAATATTCCACCTAGAAACTTCCAAATTAAGTGCCTCGGACATCGCCTCAAGTGCTGATTTTGTCGCGGAGTAAATACCATAAAGGGCAGTTGTGGAAATCGCTGCTAGCGAGCTAATATTGATGATTCTTCCATGACCTTGTTTTCGCATCATGGGCAATATCTCCTTAATAATACGATGAACGCCGAAGAAATTCACTTCAAATTGGTAGTGAATATCTTGCTCCGAGAAATCTTCCACGGGTTCTAGAAAGCCAACGCCAGCATTGTTGACTAGCACATCTAACGTGCCTGTGTTTATTTGGCTTATAGCTGCAACGATTGTTTCTGGCTTGGATAAATCCATCTTGAGAATCTTGACTCCTTTTTTCAAAAGTTTCTGCGCGTTTTCCCTGGCAACGTCACGCACAGTCCCATAAACATTCCAGCCGTTGCTAATAAAAGTCAGTGCGATTAGGTAGCCGAATCCTGATGAACACCCTGTTACCAACACTGTTTTTTGTTTACTTGCGGTCATACGTTTATTTTGAGAATAATAACTGTACTGTTGTAGCAACCAGTAACATAATTGTTGTATTTAAGGCGAAGAGATTGAAAAATCTCTTACTGCCCGACAGGATAGTGTACAGCATTTTACTGCCCAAGTTAACGCCGTTAATCAAGATGAATACTGAGCTTGCCATCGCCATAGTAACGCTTGCTTTATTAAACAATTCGGCCAGAGTAATGGTGATCGCGTCGATTCCTGTGAAAGAAGCGATAAAGGAAGTGAGAATAAAACCAGATGAGCCGATTAACTCTAGAGAAACTGTCGCGACAATCTTTACCAGCGTGAGGATGAAAGCAAATTTTATTGCAGGACCTAGGCGGAAGACAGGTTCATCTACCACGAGGAGGGGGTTTGCTTTTGGTTCTGGGGCTTTTTCTGCTTTTGTAGTGTTACCGACCTTTTCTTTCTGTAGAATTATTATTGCAGCAATTGTCCCTACCAGTATCAGTGTCAGCAAGAAGGGAGAGACTGTACGGAGCAACCCAATGGAAATCGGTGCGATTAAAATCGTAATCTGTACAAAACTAATGACGTTTGCAAGCAACGCCCCTGCAACTAGTTGGTAGACGTTTGAGCTCGTTTTGCTTTTTTGCGCTAAGCCAATGGTGGTTGAAGTCGAAGAAACAAAACCGCCAATCATTGCAGAAAGTATGGTTGATGTTGATCCTGACATTGCCTTCTTAAACAAGTACCCAATTATGTCCAATCCTGATACAAAGACGACGAAGAACCATAATTTATAGGGGTTGAACAAGCCAAGAACGGCCAACTTTGCTACTGCTCCGTTGGTAATTCCAAAGATTGCAGGATCGATTCCGACATCTCGCAAAGCAAAGTTAGTATTGGGCAAAAATGGCAGAACTATCAACGCAATAACAAGGAAGATAATAATCTGAGAAAACTCCTTAACATTTACCTTCTCCTTGAGCGAAACCAAAAACTCTCGCTGCTCAAGTATAAATATTGTTGAAACGAATACCGCTACAAGTATGGGTTGTGGTAATGCACTTGCTACCCAAAGAAACGAGAGCAAATGGGCTAAAATTGCTGAAAGCTCGTCAGAAAACGAGGCGTTTTTGTCCTGCGCAGCGGTTACAATAAAGTAGCCAACTATTAAAAAGAATACAGATATGGACAATAGCAACGCATAACTTAAATTTCCTGACGTATACAACCATCCAGATAGTAACCCAGCCAATGAAAGCAAAAAGAATGTCCTTACCCCACCAATCAATGAAGACTTCATCGAAGTTGACTCTTCCCGCATACCTTTGAGGTAATTGGTAAAGCCCATAATTGATGAAAGCAGAATTGGAATCAGTACAGTGTAATTGTTCATGCTTTACTATAGCATTTTTTTGAACTTGGCTCCTGGAGCACTTTGGTGACGTACGTTCAAAATCGAACTCTTTCTAACGCTAGCATTTACTTCTTAAGCAATTCTTCGAGCTTTACAATAGCATCATTGGTTTTTTGCAAATATGTGTCAGCGACTTCTTCACTCTTACCTTGCATCTCGTTCATTAAAGTTCCCATTGCAGCAAGTTGCGCTTCTACATCCGCCTTGAATTGTGCGTTTGCCCGCTCTTTAGCATTTTCATCTAAAGTCGCTCGAGCTTCTGCAATTTTTGCTTTTAACTTTTCAAATAATGTTTCAGTCATAATTAACTACATAAATTTATTTTTCGTCGACACTTTATGTCGCGACAACTATCCTCGCATTATCATTCTGCCAATAAAGAGTACTAATAAAGCCCCTAATACGGCTACTGTGAAAGATTTAACATTAAAACCAGTCACCCCAACCCCGAAGAACATCTCTCCAAAATAGCCACCAACAACGGCACCGATAATACCTAAGAAGATAGAACCTAGTATACCGCCTTGTGCACTTGGTGACAGAAAATTAGCAATACTTCCGGCAATTAAGCCGAATACAATCCAATATATAAATGACATTTTTTTCTCCAATAAAATATTATTCAAGAGGAACGTTTACTCAAGTTCCTGCTTTTCGCCTGATAGAATGGCGACTAATTTGACTATTCCCCAGCCAAGCAATGCGTAGACCATAATTGCTACTAACGTTGATGGTTCAAAAACTGCAACGGTTTCTATTCCTTGTGCAACTGCTCGGTGAAAGATGCCTTCAAAGGGCAAAATGAAAATACTGGTGATGCCATAAATCCCACTTACAAAACCGCTAGAAAGTGATGCACCGGTAAGTTTCCAGATCAATCGAAAGGCTAGAAGTGCTTCTAATATACCGAATATAAAATAGACTACATATTGAGTCGTTTGCATTGAAGTTGCTTTTTCTTCTGCAGTAACAACATTTGCTGTGTTGTTATTTACTCCCTTCGTTGTGATAATTTCTTTAATTTGATCCATATTTTTTGTTGCTAAAATGATAAGTACTAATTACTGTGCACATTCCCGCTTTTTGTGTAAAGTTATTTCTTCTTGATAATGTCAGGTTTGTTTATGACGGTAACCTTGGGGAGATACTGTACCAAAGCAAATTCTACCAAAGATGTGAGGGTGATCCCCTCGACAATAGCTTGGACTTTCGATTGCGTTAATAAATCAGGATGGAGGAAAAGGGTGACACGTTGCTTTGTATTGGTTGCCATACTGTAAATGCTACACCCGGTTGAAGTGGTTGTCAAGCAACAAGGAGTTGTAAACATAGATAGCTCTCATTAAATGCTCATAGTGATGGAGTATTCCTAGGTTACGAATGGACTAGGAAAGCTTACAAGTGAAACAATAAGTAAAGTCCGTAATTATCTATGTCCATTTATATTTCTTTAAATCTACTATCCCTTGTTCAACTTCTACGCCTTCTTCTCTAAGTCGTTGTATCTTGGAAGAGATTCCCTTGCCTGCAGAATAGCCATGCATTTTTCCGTCTTCTCCCACGACACGATGACAGGGCACAATTCGCATGTCTGGGTTATTCTTCATCGCATTACCGACAGCTCGATACGCTTTTGGATTTCCTGCAAGCGCTGCGATCTGCTTGTACGTTGCTACCTTCCCTTTAGGAATATGTTTTGCAACCTCGTAAATTTTGGTGGTAAATGTTTCTGCCACGAATAAGTATACAATGTCTTTTCTTTTGACGTAAATCGGTTATGATTGGCGTAAGAAGAAAAATTAATTTAACTGCTCATTATGATATATGCACCGGCAGTAGCAAATTATATTGACTTACAATTAGTTGATTATGAGGGCTTAAGCACAGATATTTGCTTGTTTTTTGGGCGGAGCGTTGACACAAGAACCTGTTGGCGGACAGGTTAATCCTCATGCAGGATTCAGCTTAAGCGAGCTCTTTTAGTGCGCTGCGCTCGTGTGAACATGGAGGTACTAATGTACAATATCATATAATTTATCGAGCGAATTTTATGAAAAAAGTAGCAGTTGTTACGGGCTCATCAAAAGGAATTGGCCAGGCTATAGCGATTCGATTGGCGAAAGATGGGTACGTTGTCTATGTTACTTATTGTACGGATAAGGCTGGAGGGCAGTCGACAATAAATGAGATTAATAAGAACGGAGGAGAATCATTCTTGCATGAAGTTGATGTTACTAACGAGCATAGTGTTTCTCAACTTATGGAATCAGTCGAAAAACAGTTTGGGCACTTAGACGTTTTGGTTAATAATGCAGCCTTCAGTGTCGATAAGCGGATGGAAGACGCAAGCTTTGCCGAGTGGAAACTTGCAATGGATATCAAGCTTCATGGCGCATGGTTGGCAACAAAATATGCAATTCCCCTGTTAAAACAAAGTGAGAATGCGAATGTGATTATTATATCGAGCAGTGCAGACGAAAAGCCAAGTCCCGAAGTTTTGTCGTACGCAATTGCTACTGCAGCCACAAACGCCTTTGCAAAAGCAATGGCATTTCATTTGCCCCCATACGGAATTCGTGTTAATGCGGTTATGCCTGGTCAAGTTAGAACTGCGAATTGGGGACCACTAGAAAAGGATGATGCACTTTGGCAGAAATTTGCCGATAACAATCCGATGAAACGAGTAGCAACACCAGAAGATGTTGCCGATGCAGTCATGATTTTTGTAAACGATCCTCACAAATTTCTTAACGGCAACCTCTTATATGTTAATGGGGGAAGTCATTTGAGCAGTTTGGACTGATTTGCTAGTGATCTTTGATTATTGCGTATTCTGCGGTCTTCTCTGCAAAGAAAGAATTGCAGTCAATGATTGGGAATGCGCAGTCCTTCTGAGAAACTATAAGAGGGAGTTCCGTGCAAGCAAGTAGAACAGCTTCGGCACCTTTGTTAATTAGTTCGGTACAAATTTCAATTAACAACGCTTTGTCTTTTTTCGCGGACCTTCCTGCAATTATTCTGAGGATAATTTTTCCTAAAACAATTCGGTTTTTTTCGTTTGGTAACGAAATCTGTATTTTCTTGCTGAGAAATTGGGTGACGACTCGATTCTGGATTGTCGTGTTGGTTCCTAGAATCCCAATGTTTGTAAAACCGGAGATGGTGATGTGTGACAGGTACCCGATATATTAAGACAGTTTTCTAAGAAAACAGACTAATATGTTTGGTAAAATATATG
>PFQB01000032.1 GCA_002793355.1 Candidatus Dojkabacteria bacterium CG_4_10_14_0_2_um_filter_Dojkabacteria_WS6_41_15 | reverse complement strand
AGCATTGGGTATGCCACCTAAAAAGTATCTAGACAGCCATTCCTGAAAATCGGGTACTTGACATACCACATACCATTACGTGATTTAATTAATAAACCGAACAATGTCACAAAACCACAAATGAATATAACACCAAATATTAGGCACCGTCCCAAATTTGTCACCTGGAGTGTGGAGTTAAGTACCGCGATTTCATAGCGAAGTACTCGCACATGGGGTATCTTACTTATGAAAAAGTACAAATGCCCAAACTGCCACTCTACAAAAGCTGTAATTCGTAAGACAAAACGGAAAAGTAGTATTCTGTTCTACTGTAAACATTGCGAACAATACTTTTCTGTCAATACAGCCCCAACGCCATCCTTTCAGATGATGGATGACCATCTCGAAGGTCATTCGTTTCGAGATCTAGAACGAAAGTACAAAGTATCAAAATCAACAGCGCAACGAGTAGTCACTGCAGAAATGGCAAGATTGCCAGACAACAATCTGCTTACGCAATGCGTCTGTACAAGGTTTTCGGAAGTACTGATACCAGATGGTAAATATGTACCCATTAAGGGATATTCTCGTGATGCGGTGCTTTTGTGGGGAGTTGACTACTGGAAACATGATTTTCCCCTGTTTTTTGTTGCACCATCAGAAAACTACCAGTCATGGGAGGTGTATTTTCGGTCGTTGCGAAACCTGAAGTTTCACTACAAGATTGCTGTCTGTGACGACAACAAATCGCTCAAACAAAGCTGTATCCGAGCATTTGGGAAAATACACATACAGGCGTGTTATGTTCATATTCTTCGGCAAATCAGGAGTGAGTTAAGAATCTCGAAAGAGCCTGTATATCGAGAGTTTTACAAGCTCCTCAACTATGCATTGTCAATTAACGTGCGACATACTGTGGAATATCGACAACGTCTACTAGGCAATCTATGGAGGAAAGCACTGGAAAAAGGAGAGACAGAAGAGATGCGAATTCTGTCATGGCTGGATGGGCACTTTGGAGAGGAACTGTTCAACTACCAGTACTTACCGGCAACGCCACTCAGTACTAATCTCATCGAGACGTTTAATGGTCATTTAGAGGCCCATATTTCGTCCCTAAAAGGCTTTGAGACCTATGAACATGCCAAACTGTGGTTCAACGCATATGTGCTTAAAAGAAGATTTAC
>PFQB01000095.1 GCA_002793355.1 Candidatus Dojkabacteria bacterium CG_4_10_14_0_2_um_filter_Dojkabacteria_WS6_41_15 | reverse complement strand
TCATCATTAACAGCGACAAAGTTCACAAAATAACGGCAACCACCGATGGCAAATGGGAGTTCATTGTGCCAGATCCCGTCGTCGGAGCAAATAATATTATTTCATTTGCCATAAAGAATGGCATTGTAAGTAGTGCCTCAAAAACCTTTTCCGTCGTTTTTAAGCAAACAGCCGATTCAAATCCGACAGGGAACTCGACAGGAGTAACCGAGAACGCAGTAGTTACCTTCGCGAAAAGAATATACGAAAACATCGACGCTAACAGAAAGGAACAACCCGCAATTTTCTACGGAGCCATTTCTGCTGCTGCAATAGTTATTCTTTACTTAATCGATTTGCGTTTAAGAAAGCGAGCCGCAAAAAATCGTGACGAAAAAACGATCGCTGCTTTATTTGGCACCTTACAAAAAGATGGAGGCACCATTGTTGATGCCATTCAGTCTGTAAAAGATGCAGTAACGGGTAAGAAAAAAAAGAAAATCACGGAAGAAGAGAAAACGCCCGGAGCATCGGGCACAGCTGCAACTACTCAAGAAGTGATTGCCAAACCTGAAGGCAAAATTATCGAGGTCACAACAGAAGTATCGCCAGTAGCAGAGAAAAAAGCAACTGAAAAGCAAGTTTCCGCTAAGAAGAAAGTTGCAAAAGATAAGAAATTAGAAAAAGCCGTCAGTGAGCTCATACAGCCATTACCAGAGGTAAAGGGACCTGTGGCAGAAATCGAAAGCACTAAAAGGAAAGCAGCCGAAAAACCAACCGAAGAAATTAAGACACCTATAGTCGAAGAGAATGGTAGTGATGAAACGGAAGAGCCAGAAAAAAAGATTCTGACAAAAGAAGAATTTCTTAAGCAGTTTCAGAAGGGTTCCGACAAAGACGAATAGCCATACCAGCAGCAATTCCAAACGCTAACATAGAAGAACCACCGTAGCTAACAAATGGCAGTGTCGTGCCTTTTACAGGGATTAAGGCGACATTCGCGCCAAAGTGCATAAAGGTTTGAATGACAAACCATATGGTAATTCCCCACATTATCAAGCGTTGATATTGTGTCTGTTGACTTTCGGCAACCTTTACGAAAAGATAAAATAAGTACACGTATATTCCGACAAAAACAGAGCCTAATATAAAGCCAAGCTCTTCAAAGATGACCGCTGATATTGAATCGGTAAATGCAGTGACCTCTACAAAGTAACCATATTTAAGACGAGAACCGCCGATACCTTTTCCCCACAAGCCTCCCGAACCGACTCCAATAAGAATGTTACGCAATTGC
>PFQB01000111.1 GCA_002793355.1 Candidatus Dojkabacteria bacterium CG_4_10_14_0_2_um_filter_Dojkabacteria_WS6_41_15 | reverse complement strand
TACGGTATGATTTTTGAGAGTCGGTAATAATTAGATAACCACTTGATTGAGGGCGAAATGATCCGCTAGGAAATACAATCTCACTACCATTGTTAAGTGAAATCGAAGACATTGATATGGGAGAGTTTAAGTAGAATGTATCCTGTGAGTCAGCCGTTGCTAAAGAAGCTCCGGTAAATACGATGTATCGGTTGCCGTACAGAGAAATACCATAGGGTTTATTATTTAGCCCCGAATAGGCATCTTGCTGTTGCCGAAAAATTATGTACGAAAGTGACTTCGCCTCTGCATCGGCCTTGGTTTGGTTAATCAATCGCAACGAAAAGGGAAATGTTAAAACAATAAGCATCGAAAAGATTGCTATTACGACTAAAACTTCTAGAAGACTAGTGCCCTTCATTAGTTAATTGCCGAACTTAGTGAATATATTGGCCCAATAATAATAATTGCCAGAAATCCAATCATTGCACCAATCAAAATAAGAAGAAGCGGCTCAATCAAAGAAGCCATATTATTGGTCAACTCCTGCAGGTCCTCAGAATAAAAGCCGTAAAGGTAGCGAAGGTTTTCTTCCAAGGAACCCGTAGATTCTCCGAGTTCAATCAATTTTATGAATGTTTCAGGAAAATACTTCTTCTCTTCTTCTAATGCTAACGCAAGAGCAGTCCCGTTCTCAACTCTTGTGGCTACACTCGCTAGCACTTTGTGATAAACAGTATTAGAAGTTGTATCAGCAGTTATTCGAATAGCACGAACCAGGGGGATACCGTTGGACATAAGAACACCGATGGTTCTGGCAACAGACGTTAATATTTCTAGCTTAACGACCTTGTTAAGAATGGGAAATTTCAGGGAGATTTTGCTTAGTGCAATTTTGCCATTTGGTGTTTTAAAATAAAGAACTAACCCGAGTATTACAGCTAGAGCCACACCAAGTATATAGTACCAATTTAAGCGAATAAAACGAGCTCCCTTGATAATCATAATGGTGTATTCCGGCACCTTCTTGAAAGTTAGGAAAAGTGTTTCTAGTTTTGGCAGAACAAAAAATATAACTGCGGACATTTCCACCGTTGTGAGCATAAGAACGATCATTGGGTAGAGAAGTGCACCGTTAATCTTCTTTTGAAGATCATGTTTCTTTTTGAGATAGTCAGAAAGAAACAACAAGTTTTGGTCTAAGCCTCCACCCTGCTCGCCAATTTCAATTATTGAGGTAATAATTGGAGAAAAGACCTTGGGATATCTTCGCATAGATTCTGCCAAAGAAACGCCCTTTTGGATTGTTACATGAATAGCTGCAAATACTTTCCTTAATAGAGC
>PFQB01000120.1 GCA_002793355.1 Candidatus Dojkabacteria bacterium CG_4_10_14_0_2_um_filter_Dojkabacteria_WS6_41_15 | reverse complement strand
GGTATGGCACCCAAACAGTATCTAGAAAAGTGTCTTAAAAAAACGGGTACTTGACAATTCCCCTATTTTCTTCTCACCTGAGTATTCTTCTGACATATTGTAATTATACTCTTTTATCACACAATATCCCCATCAAAAGCCAATCCTAATCTTCAATCCCCAGTTTGTGTTCTGCAAGAATCCCTCTTTTCCCTATTTTCCTCCCAATGTACAATACCATCATGTTCCTTAGACAATTGTTGTTTGATAACTTCACTCGGAAAGCAAATCAAGAGTGGAATAGAAAGGTAATACCTGCATCTTTACTTGATCAATATAAAGAGCTATCGCCCCAAATTGAGGATTGTTACAAAAATGCAACACATTGGCATGGCACAGGTAGGTATCATTACGACACAGACGGACAATCAAAGTACGATGTAGTAAACACTGATGAATTAATCGACGTATTCGAGCGTATCCTCACTGAGAACGGACTTAAAGTCCACGATGATCCATGGGTAAAGGTCAACGGTCGCTATGCTTCTAGCATTTCGACCACGGAGTGGAGAATGTATGCACGAATATATGCAGAATTACACGAAGCAAACGGGGAGCATATAGAAATTACCTATGCAAAACGAAAGCAGATAATAAACTATTTTTTCTACTACACACTACTCTCTACGCCCTTATTTGCGCTGTACAAAGGTGTTGTTGCAGCATTTGATAAAACAAGATATGCAACAAAAGGCCAAGATTGGGTTAGGACGATAAATAACACTGTAAGAAGTAAAGGGAATGCGTTTACAGATTTACTAAAAATAATGGGGGAATGCGAGTCAACCATCGACAATAATTACGGCATACTCATTGGGATTGACGGGACAGATATTGGGCAAGCAAAGATAAACCCAATCATTGGCATGTTTGAAACACGATTTACGGGAGATATTACGCTAGAAAGAATAACACATTTCGAGGTTCCGCTTGCAAATATCTCCACGATTAAAGATTTATTGAAAAAACATAAAGTCTCAAAGCCAGTTTTTCCAATCGAACTCTGCGAAATATTTTGCTCGACACAGCCAGTACGGTTTTTTCACGATTCAGCGAGACTTCCAGCATTCAAGTTACAAGACTTGATCTGGCACTATAAAAACACGTAAATCTATTGCAACCACGATTGCGAACTCAAATATAAATATAGCGCAGCAAGTATCGCTCATGTAGTATCAATTTCCGCCTCTGAATAAGTTGGGATACCTCTTGCGGATTTAGACATAAAAAAGGGAGAGCAGTAAAATTGTGTTACGACACATAATTTAACTGTTAATCTCTCCCATGCAAATTGTAACAAAATTACCCATCAAAGGTCTACACCGCTTAATTCGTGATGCAAACCTTTCAATTCAGGCTCAAAAGCGCCTTACTTGGATGGATTTCTTGGATTCTTCTCATACTTTTGCGGAAACTTCTCGCCACTTTTTCGAGCCAGAATCTACCATTAGGTTCTGGCGTAAACGATACAATCGTTACAAACCTAACAGTCTTGTAAATCACACTTCTCGGCCACACCACACAAGAGCACTGTATGTCCCTTCTTGCGTACTAGAAAAGATCAAGGAAATCAGAAAACCATACTGTGTGGGAAAAGTGAAATTGCAAGATGAACTAAGGGAGCAAGGAATCATAATTGGTCAATCAAAGATACAAAAGCTCATTGGTATGATGAATCTCAAGTGCCACAAAAAGATCCGCAAACACGTAAAACGCCAGAACAGAAAGCATATGTACACAGTACCAAAAGAAGTGTACAAAAGACCAGGTGGATTAGTATATTTGGATGTTAAGCATTTACTGTTACCTGGAGGGCTAAAAGCGTGTCAATTTGTAGCACTTGATCACTCGACAAGATATTTGGCTACGAAAGTATTTAGCAGAATAACTTCACGGTCGACAGTCGAATTTCTTGGTTACCTCCAGAAACAGGAGCCGTTTACAACGATCAAATACATTGGTACCGATAACGGCAGTGAGTTTCTGGGCGAGTTTGAAAAAGCGTTGAAAGAAAAGCAGGTACTTCATGTGTTTTCTTCACCGAGAAGTCCCAAACAAAATCCTTTTGTAGAGCGAGTTATCAGAACGATAATCGACGAATTGTATTCACAACAGGGATTAGCGACGACAAGGGAAGGATTAAATGACAAACTACAACGGTATGTAATCTACTACAATACAAAACGAAGACATTTCGGGCTAAATTTACTTACACCACAGAGGAAATTAGAAATGCTACAATTAGACAGCGCATTTTACTGCTTTCCGCAAGAGGTACCCAACCAATACATGAACTTGCCTAAAAATACTCTCTGTTATACAATCACCTATGGAAATACGACTAGGAACAATTCCAGAAGTGTTAAAGATAGACGAAAAGATCAAAGAGTTTGACCCTGGACATATCAGTGCAAAGCTAGACAAGTTTAATGTTCCTTCCCTTATTGTACTAATTGCTTCAGAGAATGGTATTGATATTGGCTATTCAATTTCATACGATGAGTTCCATGACGGCTCAATACACGCTTGCTACGGAGGAGTATTACATGAATATCGTGGTAAGGGTGTTTATAGCAAGCTTGCAGAGAAAAGAGCACAAATAGCGAAAGAAAAAGGATATACCAGTATAAAGCTCTATACAAGAAATAAACGAAGAGAGATTTTGACCTATCTCATCACTCGTGGCTGGAATATAATGGGCTTTATCCCCAAAAAGGATCTAGAGGATAACAGAATATTGTTTGAAAAACAGTTAGTGTAATGTCATTGCCACCAATCAACTACACATACGCGTCTTTTTTTCTTCCTCCGCATTGCTTATAATACTAGCAATGAAAACGCTTCTGTTCACAGGCGACGACGGTTATAACGCTCTTGGCGTTAGGCTCCTTGCGCAGATATTCAAAATAGATTACGAAGTAACCATTGTTGCGTCAAAAGTTCAAAAGAGTGGGGCAGGCGGAAGCGTAAAAGCATACGGTTCCAAGGAATGGGGAATGGAAACCATTGACGGAATCGACGCATATTGGGTTGAGGGCACTCCGGCAGATGCAATGGAATTTGCTCAAGGATATTTCAAAAACGGATTCGATTATCTGATTTCAGGCATAAATATTGGAGAAAATATCGGGTTAAGTACAATAACCGCTTCAGGAACCGGTGGAGCAGCAATTAGGGCACTAACATTAGGTATTGCACCAAGAGTAATCATTATGAGCTGGATGCAAACGTCACAGGACAGTGGAAACTGGGCAAGAGAAACAAAAGAAGAAGTAGTAGCCAACTATCTAGAATATCCAGGAAAAGCCGTAAAATTTATCTTTGAAGAAATCATTAACAATGATTACTTTGGAAAGAAACTTATAAATGTAAACTTCCCTGCCAACCCAACACGTGACTACAAAGTAACTAAACTGCTTCAAGATTTAACCAAATTCTACAAGTACCCAGTAATTGTGTCCGACAATACTTTCGCCTATGGTGAGCAAGTCTATAACTACACTGAAGAAACAAAGAGTGATATCTCAACCGATGTCGGCGCTTTGCTCTCAGGATACATTTCGGTAACCCCTTTTGTAATTGAGTAAACTTCTATAAATTTCGAACTCACTTCGACAATACATTCTAGCCACTAAATATCAATTGGGCTATACAGTGAATTTTCCATTCCATAAAACCACGCCCACAGTTGATCACCATACGAGTAGTGCCACCATTCGGTCATGCAACTGGCAAATCCCGCATCTAGCATTGCCGCCGTCAACAGCAGTCGATTTGTTTTTTGTTCCTTCGTCAAACCCGAGCAGTACAAAAATGACTTGTCGTTATCATCGTTCATACTACTACCAAAATCTAAATACCTGTCAGTTGACGAGTCAACAATTTCAGCATCCACAGCTGCGCCACAAACATGAGGGGGAAGCGTACTATCCGGGTCACTTACAAACATTCGCGCATGCTCTAAAGCCTCGACATCCGACACTCCTGCGTTATTTTGCTTGTAATCCTCGGCACACTCTTTAAGTAATCCCTTTTGTACAGCAGTTGGCCTATGTCCGGCATGTACTACAAGTTTATATGGCAATTTAAGCGAATTTGCAGCAACTTCCAATCGTATTTTTACTTCTGACCGTACAAATACGCCATCATATTTAGGATGCTCAGAAATATAATCTGCATACATTCCGCCTTCAAAATCTCCTGGTATTTTCCAGTTCGGTACAACAAGAAGCTTATCGGTATATACGACTTTAACAAGAGCATCATTTGTATTAATCGATTGAAACTTTGAGAAGTCGACACTTTCCATACTCTTTGATCTTTCTAGCCTTTGTTGCAAATTCATACTATATGGTATTACATGCCCAAAGAAGTTTCCACTCGCCTTACAGTCAACCTCATTTCCCCGATTTTCTCCCGCTTTTCAACTTGTTCACCGTTTCTCTCACCGCTATTCGCGGAAGCGTTGCCCTGTTTTGTTCGATATACCTTTCAACTTCTTCCCGATGATGTTTTATCAAATCGCGTAGTAACCACGAAATCGCCTTCGTTATCAAAATATTTTTCTCGTGTTTAAGTTCGTCAATATTTCCAAACGCCAATTCTGAGAGACGCTTATCCTCCGAGTTGCGAACAGGTCCCGTTAAAAGAACCAACGAAGCTCTTCTTTTGTGTACATTTTCACTGTGTAAGAAAGCCTCTATGGTTTTTCTCCAGTCTTCCCAGTGCGATAACATCTCCGCGCAAGAGAAGTTGCTTTGACAGATGCCATCAACTTCCGCCCAGCCTTCCGCATAAGATAGCCATAGATCTAGCGAGTCTGGGGATAGCAAACGTCGAAATGCCGGACGATACTCCAATAGTCTCCCAATCACTTGAAATTCGTTATGTGATTCACCAAGTGCGAGACTATCAAGCAAATCGGTATATTCACGAAACGTCAAATTCGATTTAGCCTTTAACCATTCCTTGATAAGTATTCTGGAGCTTGGGCTGTTAATCGGGTACAGCAGTTTACCGCTTCCAATATAATCGTTACCTTGCTTTGACCTACGTGTTTCAGCATGTGACTTAAACAAATTGACGATCTCGCGGTGATATTCGTTACTGAGTTCTTTGACCATACATTGATTATAACTAAAAACCTAATACAATAGTCAAACGCTGAGTTCTAGAATCGGTTGCGACGGAAATCTTGGCATAAATACTCGGTTCACACCTTTTTTCGCAATTCACAATTGATACGCTATAATCCTTAATGGCAAAAACATTATTCATCGAAGACATAAAGCCAAGCTCGAGTGGGTTTGACGAGATATTTACAATAAAAGAGATTCAAAAGCACAAGGCAAAGAATGGCGACCCGTATTTCCGCGTAGTACTACAAGATAAAACAGGAACTGTACAATCAAAAATTTGGCGAGATGCAATCGTAGCAACAAATGCTGAAAATTTAGTCGCTGGTGACGTTATCAAAACAGACTTCGAAGCATCAGAATTTAACGGCGAATTGCAGCTAACCCTAAAGAAAGCAGAAAAAACAACCGATTTCGACCTGAACGACTTAGTTCGTATGACGACAAAGGATTTAGATAGCATGTACAAGCAGCTAATTGAAAAACTCGAGTCGTTAAAAGACGCCGAAATTCGCGGAGTACTCCTTTTAATTGCCAAAGATCCAGAAATCAGCAATAAGCTGAAGCATTCAATCGCAGCGATTGTGGTTCACCACGACTTTGTTGGGGGACTACTCGAGCACATTCTCGAAATGTTTGCCATCGGCGAAACCATCGTTACGCTGTATCCGCGGGCAAACCGCAGCATCGTTATTGCGGGCATTTTCTTGCATGATATTGGCAAAATTAGCGAGCTAGCAGTCGAGCAAACCCGTTTTGTTTACACTACAGAAGGCTCATTAATTGGACACATTATGATTGGTATCCAACTCTTAGAGAAATTCCTACCTCCTGATTTTTCACCCGATAAGAAGTTGGCATTAGAACATATAATTCTTTCCCATCACCGCGAACCAGAATTTGGAGCAGTTGTTCGACCAGCAACCTTAGAGGCAATTATCGTTTCTATGGCAGACTTGGCTTCAAATGTAACCCGACAATTTCAAAAGGAGCTTGACGAAGGTAGGGAAGACGAAGCAGGATTTGGCGATTTCCACAAGTTCATGAAAAGCCGCATTTACCATAAGGAAATAGCAGAAGAAGAGTAAAAAAGTTGGCACGACAATTCTTACCCGCACAGTGCCGATATTCTGGTCGTAAAGCACGTATTTACTAGCGAAAAACACCAGTTTATAGTATAATGCTCCTATGCTTTTCAGATTCGTTGCGCAACTAGGCTACACTTTTGTCATAATTATCGAAACACTCCTCTCGCTTCGCTTAGTATTAAAGCTCATCAATGTTCAGCCTATAGCGAAAATTGTTGTATGGCTATATTTCATTACTGACAAGATATTAAGTCCCTTTGCCGGGCTTGTTCCAGATAACTTCAGAATTTTTGGCATTACCATTGAATTAACCACACTGCTGATTATTGCCCTACTAACTTTTATTTCTTATGCTTTGTATGAAATTATCAAAGCGTATTCATAGCTATGAGCAACAATCAACCAGTGCTAACACTCCCAATTACCATTACACCAGACAGCTTACAAGTCGACGAGCAGTTTCTTGAGATTACTCGAACGAATTCGTTCCTAACTAAGCATTTACGCCGATATTACCTTAGTGTTTCCGCAGTTTATCAAAAAGTTGTGTATCGAACTTATTGGATTGAAGAAAAATTCGATGGACCGTTAACAAAAAACGACATGAAGTTGAAGGCAACCATACTTTTTCCTGACGTTGTTGGAATCGAGTTTGCAAAAACAAAAACAATCTATTCAAAATGCCATGCTCGCTTGTTAGAAGTTTTACAAGGAAAGGGAATGTTGCTTCTTCAACAAGATACACTTTCAAAGTTGGATGATGCTACCTCCTATGTTATTGAACTGACTACAGGAAATAAAACGGTTATTCCACCAAATTGGCACTATACACTAGTTAATACGGGCAAAGAAACACTTGCAACCATCGAAATGTATCGTGAAGCTCAGGAGCTTAACAGTTGTAACGATCGTAGAAAAGGAAGTGGAGTATACGTCATCGAAAGAAACGGAATTCCCGAAATTGTCAAGAATTCACAATACAAAAACCTCGTCAAATATGCTACAGTTAATCCAGAAAGCTATGGCACAAACTTCAATCTTGATGCAACACAACCGCTCGTTTCGCAACTTCAACTTGTTGCTTCTCATTGCACTGATTGCAATAATCACAATTGGACAGCCCTTTTGGACTCGGCAAATAGCGGCTATTTCCCGTTCTAACCACGCGGTTTCGGCGCAAGCACCATCAATCAAAAGGTCGTTCTCTGAAGATGTATCTCTTCAGTTCTTTATTGCAAAAGATTACACCATGTCCGTTGAGGGCGTGATCGAGCTTACCAATTCGTCAGGCAAAGATATCTCTCTTACCCAATACGACATGAATTTGCCGTATTTTACCCTCAAGAACACTAAAATCGACAGCATTTACCCTAAAGCGTTTCTGGTCGACATGTACAGCCAAAACAATTCGATACTTTTTACCTTCAAATCACAATTCACTAAGCCCGTGGTCATGGGAAAAGGTGCAAAAATAATTTTTACCTTTTCCGCCCTTGTAGAAAAGCCCTATAAAGACGTAGGAGGACTTCGTACCTTATTTTTTCCTTTTACTCTGACGGAAGAGGGTAGGAATGTCCGAATTACCGTAAGTGTTAACCAAGATTTACCCCTTATTTCAGCACCTCAGGTTGCAAAAACCTTACAAGAGAAACGAATTTTTACCGTAAATGCCGAAACAGGTAAGGTATTTCTTTTTAGTAAATCAGAAGCACCCTTTGCAGTAACATTTGCCCATTCCGCAGAAGTATTTCTTCCCCCCTTTAATACCACCCACAATTGTTTTTCCTTCCAACCGATTTCGTGCATTGGTTGTGGAGATATTCTAACTAATACGCTAACAGAAGAAATACGCGCACAACGAAGCAAAGACTCTAAGATGGTTGCCTTTCAGTTTGCAAAAATAATAGAATCTCGTTGTGCACAAGATTTGTCAAAGAATTTATCCGCTCCTAGCGAATCGGGGAGGACCTTTCAGGCAGGTTATATTATCGCTCCCTTATCCAACCAGCTGATACCTGCGACGTGGAGAGTTAACATCAGCGAAAAGGGTAGATTTGCAACCTCATACATAGCCAACGGCGTGCCATATTTTTATGCTGACCCTTACGGGTATCTGACAATTCCATTGTTCTCCTGTGCCTCGGACGATGATTGCCGTGCAAAATCCGAACGATTGCAAACGCTTGACACCACCTTAAGCAGTGAACTCCTCGATACTATTCCAGGAATTACCGAAATTTCTGACGGAAACCTTTCATATTCCATTACGCAACAAGGCCGCGAATTTACCTTGTTATTAAAGAATAATGCCGCGCAATATTTTCACCTTTCTGCACTTGAACTGCCCAGCAATCCTTATTTCTCTTTAAGCACTATCACTGAACGATTAATCCCCCCAAAAAGTACCCTTGAAGTGCAACTAGAAACAAAATCTACGGTGCAATTCTCTAACTTAACTGCAGATATTCGTTTACTAGTTAATGGCCACGAGTCTAAGGTCCAATTTAAGCCGATTACCATTACAATTTTAGCTATAATCGAAATTCTTGCTTATGTCTTTATTGTCTCTATAGGAATTACTCTTGTTTCAATGTTGGGGATAATTTTGTATACTCGTTACTATGAGAAGAAAAAATAATATTATTCTTGGCGTGTTGTTTTTGTTTTGTGGATTAATTGTGCTCCAATCTCTTACAACTTCACGCGCATTTGCGCAAACACCGACAATTACTCCCAGTAGCGCAACGACGGTAATTCCTTCAAAAACGCCTACACCGTCAATTTTACCTAAAGATTCAATACTAGTGTCAACAGCAACAGTAGGCACGCAATATCCATGGAATAAGTTGATTCCAATTAAAATTATCATTACTCCCGCTTATTCGGGCAAGATGCTCCAAGTAAAGTGGCAAAAGCAAGCAAGTTTGGTCGGAAGCCCGACAATTTTGACTATTCAAAACCCACAAGCGGGCACTCCGTACACGTTTTCATTTACGCTCAGCCCCCATTCGACTTCATATTTGAGAGCCGTTGCAGACATTGTCTTAATAACAAATACAACCAATTACGTTTCTTCTCAAGATATTCCTTTGCAACTAAGTAAAGACAAAGTTGTTTTACCCATTACTGGCTCGTATGTATCCTATCAAATCGGGATGTATGTTACCCTAGCAGTGTTCTTTTTGGGAGTTGTGCCCTTCTCTTTGTACAGAATATACCTATATATATCCAAAGTACTTATCCCCAAATGGCTCGCCGCAAGAATCAAAGCACCTTTATAAATAGGCGTCTTACTGCGGTGTTTTCTGTACTGATAAGTATTTGTCTAACGCTGATTGTACTACACTGGTTAAATAAAAACATTGGCAATTCCGACCTTTTCAATTTGAAAATATCCGTAAGTAATGCCGCAGGTAGTTTTCGTAAGGTAGAAGCAGAATATAATAAAATTGTACTAGATATCTTTGCAACCAGAACAGCTATTCCTAACGAAAACATCAACCAGCTTGAAGAGCAGTACAAAACAGTTCAGCGGGAATATACTAGCATTGTCCGGAAATCCACCTTCCAAGGCGTACCCGCTAATTTACTCGACACAGTAGAGACGAGATTACAAAATATTCAAGCGTTGCGGAAAGTAAATTCACTTCTTCTAATCGAGGAGCAAATCGGTACCAGTTTTAGTTCATATTTAACATGCAAAGAAAGAATAAACTATACCAAAAGACCCAATTGGATTTTAGAGCAACTAATTATATGTAAAAAGGACCTTAACGCAGCAATGGCACTTGTGCCGAACTTACCGCCGGAAAGTACTAGCGATTGTTCCTCACAAGCACAGCCAAAAGCGATATTTGATGCATTTGAAAAAAATCATGAGATATTAGTTGCCTTTTACCAATTGTCGGCAAAAAATAAAGCTACGGCCTCAGTTGCAGTCGAGCTGGCGTATCAAAACTCACTACACGAGCTTCAAAAGAAACCAAGCTGGAATTACTGTTTAACTCGATATCTGGAAGCAGAGGGCCAATTGTTGCTTCAATGATATGCCTAGGCTAAAAGTATCTGTTACTTCTTCTTGAAAAACCCACTAAACATGTTCTTCATTTCGTCAGCAATGCTGGGTATGGGTAATGGTTTGCTTTCCACTACATGTTGCTGGACTGCAGGGGCTTGATTAGATTGCTCTGATAATTGTGACTCATTCGTGGAAGGAGCTGTAGAAGGATAGGCTCTTTGTGTTGAGTTGTTGGGAATACCACGCATTTGCTGAATATATCTGTTCTTTTCTACAAGTAAATCTTGCATCGTAACTAACTCTTGTTTCATAGACTGCATTCCGGCACTAAGTTGCTTTACTTGCATATCGAGTTCTTGCACGCTCTGTTTTAAAGAAGTGTGTTCTTGCGCCTTTTCCACAAGTTTCTTGTGTTCAGGAAGATTGAGCAAACTTTTTATCAAACTTTCCTCCGTTAATGTGCTGAAGCGATAATAACTAAAATCGCGATCCGAGGGGTCTTTCCCTAAGACAAGAGTAAACGCGGTTGAGATAACCTTACGTCGTTGCTCTTCGGACATACGTGACAACGATAAGCCGGGTTTTGCAGGAGAAACTGGTGCAGTGGCAGTCGAAACATCTTCGGAATCATCGCCAAAATCGTCATCCATAGTAAAATCATCGTCCTCTAGGTCATCATTTGGAATCGCTTTAGCAACGGGTGCAGATACTGGCTGAACCTGAGTTGGGGTAAAAGCAGACTGCAAACGTGGATGAAGTGTCCCAGAAGTTGGCTGTATTGGAGTTGTTGTATCGTCCTGCCCGAGTGTCGTTATGATTGGCATATTGAATTATACCATTTTTGCATGGTAGAATTAAAGATTGTGTTTTGGAGATATAGGCAACTCCGTACAAGTAAACACAGCGTAAAGCGGACGTAGTTCAGTTGGCTAGAACATTTCCTTGCCAAGGAAGAGGTCGCGGGTTCGAATCCCGTCGTCCGCTTATTCGTTTTTTATTCAAAACAATTATGACAACATTTATAAAGACTTTTGCAGATAAAACCGACACATTTACTCCAATGCGTGCCGGTCCAAAAGAGAATATTGCCAAAAAACTCGAAGAAACGAGTCTTGAAGCTCTTAAAGAAAACCACCTGGCACAATTCGTCCTGGAAAGAATTTCACATATAACATCCACAATAGCAAGTTGCGCAGAAGCAGGGCTTTCCGGGGTCGAAAGTAACGAGGGCGTAATCCTTGCACTAGGCGGAGATAAGTATCGTTAAATTGCAATTACCAACGCTTCTGGTCCATCTTGCCTTTACTATTCACAGTTTGGGGGTAGGGGTCATGCAGCAGATTTATTATTTATTAAGAACAAAGGACAACAATTTGTTCTTACAACCTCACCCGAAATTCCGCTGCCGAATGACACAATAGCAACTAACCTTGATTTACTTCATAACCCAGCACATCAACAATTGGTGATCGACCTGCTTGACGATACCTTGTTACCATTGTGCAGGAAAATAGACAAAGACATGTTTTCCATGTAATTCCTTGTTAAATAGCGTATAATCCTTCTATGCCAAGTTTCTGGATACAAAATGATAGTGGAAAAGTCACCGACAAAGGCTGGCGCCCCTCAAACGAAAGTGATGCAAAGCAAAATTCCTTACCAAATATGCCAAAAGCCAAGGCAGGAACAAAAAGCATAGAAGATCGACTCAAAAGACTTGCAGAGCAAGCTGATAAGGAATCGAAACAATTTCAGAGAAACCAAGATATAGCAGGATTAGCAGCATATATTATTAGAATTGCCCATAATGTAGAACTGGATCCAATAGGTGTTTACAATAAAATGAAAGTAAAACTTCCAAAAGCAGAACAGCTCCGACTTGCAGCGCGCCTTGCCAAGTTACTGGCAGAAGAAAAAGCAAACCAAGCATAGTCCAAATCATAATTTATTCTCTCCCGTGCTACAATTCCTTATGCGTCCCTCGCAGCAACCTGTCACAGAGCCTCATGTTTCCCTTGTCCACGATTTTTTTATTCAATGGGGTGGAGCAGAAGTAGTTATCGATGCACTTGCACAGGCATTTCCTAACAATACCCTGTATGCGGCCTTTGATCATCCAGAAATTCGCCACGCACCGTTAGATAAAGCAACAGTCATTTCTTCTTTCTTGAACAAATTTCCTTTCTCGCGCACTTATATGCTGCAAATTTATAAGTTTCTTTTACCATTAGCCTTTGCAAGTTTTCGCTTTCCTCCAGAGACCTCGTTAATTATTAGCGACACGGCATCTTTCGGCAAATTTATTATTCCACCGCCAGGCGTTATGCATATTTCCTTTATTCACACACCACCGCGTTTCCTTTGGAATATGCCCCCCAGTAAGAAAATACGCAGAAACAACTTCCTACGTTTTATGTGGAACTTACTTTTTGGGTCAGCCTTCCGTGTATCCGACTATTTGCACGCAAGAACCTTGCATGCACTATTTGCGAATTCGCAGGAAACAGCGTCAAGAATTCGCAAGTTCTACCGCAGAGAGCCAATTGCAATTTTAAATCCACCTGTTTACGTTAGAAAGTTTGCTCAAATCCTCGCTGACAAAGAAATTGAGATTAAAAAAGAATTTCTTGCCTTCGGCCGTATCGCTGCCTACAAAAACTTTGACAAGTTAATCAAAGTATGGCCAAAAGGGTATAAATTGACCATAGCAGGTGTTGGAGAAGCTGCTGAAGAAGTAAAAAGATTGGCTAATTTGAACCCAGAAGTTACCTTTATTAATCGTTACGTATCCGACACAGAAAAACCAGAACTTTTTGCTTCTTATTCTGGCTTTCTTTATCCAAACATCGAGGATTTTGGTATTATGATGGTAGAGGCTATAGCGGTTGGAACTCCTGTAATATCATTTAGAGCGGGTGGAGGGGGGGAAATCATCACTCATCAGCAAACTGGATATTTACTAGAGGAATTAACGCAAGAACAACTAGGTAAAGCTCTGGATTGGTGCTTATTGCAAAAAAGGAGTAAACAACAGCAGGAACAGTATCTGGGCAACATGATAAAATACGATATCGAATCGTTTATTCGCGAAATTCGAAAAATAGCAAACAAATACAAAAAAGATACATGAGAAACTTTTTGAACAACCTTATTGCAATCACCACCATGATAGTGTGCGATATTCTTTGTCTTATTGCAGCTTTTTGGCTAGCAGTAAGTATCCGCGGAATCATTGGGCTTTACTTCGTTATTCCAACACTTACCACCAATGATTTCATGCTTTATGTAATCAGCAACTGGTGGATAGTTCCACTGTATATTGGTTTATTCTGGATTCAGGGGCTCTACTCGTTACATCAACCCTTTTGGCAAGAAGCGAGAAAACTAGTAAATGCCATCGCACTTGCTGCACTTCTTGTTTACTCCATTGTTTCCCTAGGCCAAATTGACTTGTACGTTTCACGTATATTGTTTGTTCTTCACCCATTAATACTTTTTGCTTTAGTGCCGATAATAAGACGATTAATCAAATCACTACTTTACTCGTTAGGATACTGGAAACGAGAAATCATCGAGGTAAGAGTAGACACAGACCATACCCTAGAACCCTCATTTACGCGAAACACCTTCATTGGATACGATATTGTCGCTTCTAAAGAGTTTTCGATAAATTCTGACGGTATCGCCCATATTGTCGATAAAGCCAACGCAATGAAGACAAAATTTAGAACAGATACGATTCTGCTGATTGTAAAAGACTTTTCCTCTCCGCAAATTGCAGAGCTAGTGGAACGTTTGTACTTTGTTTCTAGCCATATTTTGATTGTTCCCGAGCTTATGGATCTAGATATGCTGAACGCGAACGTTTACCATCTTATGTACGAAAATCTTTTCGTTTTCGATATTAATAAAGGATTAAGCAATCCTCTCAATAAGGCAATTAAGCGACTAATTGATATGTTTTTGTCAATTATTGGTATCATCGTGTTCAGCCCAGTATTATTGTTTTTAGCAGTTAAGGTGTACTTAACTGATGGATTCCCCATATTTGTCGATTTTCACGAAAGATTTGGACTGAAGGGAAAAGAATTTATTTTCTTCAAATTCAGATCAATGCGAAAGCAAAAATACTCAAATGAGAACTTGGATCTTGTACTAGATTACATAAAAAATGATCCTCAGAAAAGAGAAATGTGGGAAAAATATCAAAAATTAGAGAATGACCCCAAAGACCCGCGAATACTTCGCGGTATGAATTTGATTCGCAGAACTTCAATTGATGAACTTGCTCAGTTATTCAATGTTCTCAAAGGTGATATGAGCATCGTTGGGCCACGTCCTTTTATGCTTAGAGAACGGCCATTAATTGGTGACTATTTTGACCGGATTTTGGCGGCAAAACCAGGTGTAACTGATTTATGGACGGTTAGCGGTAGAGACTCGTTATCCTTTGAACAACGTCTGAAAATGGGAACCTGGTACATTCAGAACTGGTCACTTTGGCTTGACCTGATTATTATTGTCAAAACAGTACAGCAAGTAATTTCATATTTTTTCAAATGGTCGCGAAAATCAGAGAAAGCATAGATAAACATGTAAAGAGCCACACACACGCCTGGAATGGATTATACTTGATAATCAATTCTCAACTGAATTTTAGAGTTGAGCTCTTTATCGGAGTAATCGTTGTTATTGCTGGCTTTTACTTTAGATTGACCTTAATTGAATGGTATGGAATTATTTTCAGTTCGACGTTAGTATTGTTGGCAGAGTCACTTAATTCTGCCATCGAAAAGGCGTGTGACGCAATCACTACACAACATCATGGAGCTATCAAATACGCAAAGGATGTTAGTGCAGGAGCAGTGTTGGTGGCTGCAGGGGCAGCAATTGTTGTCGGCTTCTTTGTCTTTGGACCGTACCTTATCCCATTATTGCCACGATGATTCGTTTTGATATTGTTACTGTTTTTCCAGAAATTATCGAGAACTACTGCAATGCAAGTATTATTGGACGGGCACAAAAACTAGAAAAAGTAAGTATCGTGGCACATGACCTGAGAAAATGGACAACTGATAAGCACCACACCGTTGACGATCGAGTGTTTGGCGGAGGCCCCGGAATGCTCATGAAGGTTGAACCGTTGTATCGGGCAGTAACGGCGTTAAAAGAGGTGGCAGTAAAGGATGGCTATGTGCCATATGTTCTTGCGACGGTCGCTTCAGGTACACTTTTTACGCAGGAAAGAGCACAGCAATTAAGTTCGCCCAGCACTTCTACTGCTTATATTGTCTTGTGCGGCCATTATGAAGGCTTTGATGCGCGAATTTTCGATTTTGTAGACGAATCCTTTTCCGTAGGACCTTACGTACTAACGGGTGGAGAACTTCCCTCGCTAGTTCTGATTGATACAGTCACTAGATTAATTCCAGAAGTTCTTGGAAATGAAGAAAGTGCCGGAGATGAAACTACTTTTTCGTTTGCCGGCAAGAATTTACAGGTTTCTGGAGAACATCCCCAATATACTTCACCTGCAGAGTTTTCTTTTACCGATGCCTCCGGAAAAATGCAAACACAAACAGTTCCTCCTATTCTCAGATCTGGAGACCATAAGAAGATTAAAGACGAGAACGAATCACAAAGAGTCAATAAGACCTTTCTTTCGGAGTAAACGGCATTGGTTTCTACGTTCATTTTTTGCATAGTATTCTGTCTCTATGCAGGTATTATTTTTTCTATTGGTTTTGATTTTCTTGTGCAAAATTGAACCGGTTTCTGCAAATTCACTTGAAGTATTTGGGAACCAAGATACCTACATCGAAGAGAAGTTTCCAACTACCATACCTTGGGAAGAGCGCAACTTATACCTGGGGACAGATAGTTTATATGCAAAAGGAAAAACTAGAATTCTCATTAAACCAGATTTTGCCCAACTATTAGACCGAAACATTGCTCCAACCGATATTGAGTCCGTAGAATTAGTTTTAACTGCCTATGCGTACGAAGGAACAAATAGCACAGTTACGATTGATGCCTATACAACAACCTCACCCTGGTCAATGTTTACCACAACATGGAATTTGCAACCTACAATCAGTTCTTCAAAGAAAAACACTACCTTGATTTCACCACAACCTGGCACGAAAACAATTACTGTTACACAGGCATTTATTGATATATACAAGACATATCCTGTTGCAGAAAATGGCATAGAGTTAAAAATAAATGCAGAAACCGAAAAGGCAATTATATTCTGGGCACATGGCTGCGATTTAGTTACAGAGCCGCCAATCTGCGATGGCGAAGACGAAAGGCCTTACTTTCGAGTCCATTACAAAGATAATCTACCACCCGCAAACTGTACACTTAAATCACCGACAGCAACCTTACAGAATTCGGCTACGGTAAAAATCGAACCAATGGCAGTCACCGATCCAGAAGGAAATTCAGTCAATTACTCAGGGCGAATTTGCACAGATCCTGCCTGCGAAGCTCCAATCTGGCAAAACTCGATAAAACCAAGCAATTCCGTTTCTACCGATTTACCTGATGGCACTTATTATGCCTCATGCCTCGCTACAGACAGTTATCATGAAGCTGAATGGGGAAGTATCGTTAATTTTGAAATCGACACGCAACCACCAGTACCACCGCAACTTATTGAAGAACCGCCGTTTACGGGTACAAGTGAAAACGCGGTAACATGGGTTCCGATACAGGAAAGCGGCGTTTTATATCAGGTTCTGTTTAGCGAGCGAAAAGGCTTCACTTCATACAATACATATTCACCCTGGTTAACCGGAAACAATTTACTTATTCCCCACACAAAAGAAAAAGCCTTCTATTACAAAGTTAGAGCAAAGGATCGTGCAGGAAACGAATCGGAATGGTCTGCAAGCACCTCCACAATTATTGATACCTCTTTCCCAACCGTTAAATATTTCAAAACGAATAAGACGTTATTATCCCCAAAAACGACAAAGAATGGTGATGTTACCGAAAATGCCTATATACAAGGTGGAGTTGACGATGCAACTATTGAAGAAATATGGCTGGAAGTCACAACCACTATTAACAAATTAGTATATTCGGAAAAGGTAGAAGAAAAGAATTATCTATGGACACATTGGCCCGATAAAGTAGGGTATTCTGATGGTCAATACATTCTAACGCTTTATGCATCAGATTCTGTACAAAATCGTATTCAAAGTGATGCCATTATTATTGTTCTTGACACCAAGCCCCCAGCGCCACCAATAATAAGCGGTATTCGCAACAAACAAATACTAATCAAGCAACGTATCTCTCTTGCGGTAACCTGCCCAGCACAAACCTTAGCGACGGTATACCTCAGTGGAAAAATTATTGCCTATGGAAAGGACAGGCACTTAATCAATTTCACAAAAACTGACGGGAACTACACCCTCAGTGCAACCTGTACCGATCTCGTTGGTAACAAAAGCAAGCGGACACTGTCATTTACCATCGATGCCAAACCACCGTCAATTCCAATTTTGACGTATAAATTTGACGAAGCTAAGAAACAAATTACTTTATCAAGTTATTGCCGAGAAAATGGCTCTATAACCTTTTTTCAACAGGGAGTAATTATTCAGCAAGCATCCTGCAAAAAGAGCACGTACGCAACCTATCTTCTTCCCGAAGCTATTCAACTTCCTTACTTCACCGTATTTAACGCAAAAGCGCAAGATGCGTCCGGTAATTCAAGTGATTTAGGAGAACTAACGATATATTTAACTGATAAAAGCACTCAAACAAAAGTATCGACTATTCTTTGTAGCGCATCCTATGAGATGATTTCCAAAAACTTCAAAAATATTTCGTGTGTTTGGAAACCAATAGTATTGTCACCATATCAAGGCACCCTTCCTCATTATTCAACCACCTATATCAGTTCGTTTGGTTTTGCAAAAGATTTGCATGCAAAAACAGTAATATCCGTTTTGTCCTGTAAAAAAAGAAGTCTATGGGATCCAAGAACGTGGTGGAGCTGTGTTACCGAAATTTCGCAAGAAATGACGTTAGATAACAAAATAATTCCTGTTGTTAGCACTGACCTTCCGGTCAAGAATTACGGCGCGAATTCTCTCAAAATTAGCCATGGAAGAATTAGTAACATTACGATCAAAGAACGTATATATCTACACCTTTCAACAATTATCGGAGATTCACCAGTGGCATACGACTACTTTTCGCCAGAAATCCAACGAACGCACGAACTAACCTATAAAGTAAACAAAAATAGAGCATACTTTAGCTGGTTGTTTGCTTCACCAAAAAACGTTAGCCAATGGCACGGATATACCGCCTTCCAAAAACCGCACGGGGGAATTGATTTTTCTGTTGCAGAAGAAAGAATCTTAGCACCTGCTCCGGGTAAAGTAATCTCTTCAGGATATGCAAAGCAAAATAGTTGCAACGCCGGAGGGAATTATTTAGGCATTAAACATCCAAACGGACTCTACACGTATTATTTTCATCTAGCATCAACTAAATATCCTTCTGGGAAATTAATAAAAATTGGAAATTCCATAAACACCGGGCAAGCCTTAGCAAAAACAGGAAACTCAGGAATGTACAACTGCGAACCACTAGCCAGCCATTTGCACTTTGAACTTCGCACAACCTGGGCCACAAGCTCTCACGTTAATCCGGTTCCCTATTTCTCTGTGGATTGGAATTCCATAGCAACAGCAAAGGCAAGCACCTATCCGGGCAGATTATCGGGCGATAACCCACACCCTAAATTCTAACAAACAATCATGCATTACAAACAACTTATATATTTTGGAATAATAATTGTCTGTTACCTGACAATTCGAGTGTTATTACCCCAGTTCATCCCAAAAACAGAGGTACAGCCACCAATTATTCCGTATGCATATCTTACAGATTGTGAAGATACTGATCTGGCTCTCAGTTTAACCAAAGAAGGTGTAACCATCTGCCAGAACGACACTTCACTGTACACTCGGTTGCAAGGCAAAAAGTTTGCATTTCTCGAGAAATCCAAGGAAAGGCACTTTTTCATTAATTCTCTCGGATATATAGTTTCTGAAGAATCCAACATTATTACCATTGACCGATTTCAACAATCAGCAACGGTGAATCCAATTTACTCTTTACACTTAACAAAAGGTGTGTCACTGGTCGGTACCTTTACTTTGCAAACGGATGATGGCACAACCTTCATTTTCTTGAATACTGAAAAAGAAGCAAAAACTTCGAGCGATATAAAAAGTGTACTTTATAGAATAGAAATTTCTACTCAACGAAACTCAGAAAACAATCCTACGATAACCTCATTTGAATCGAAAGAAATGCTCAGAGTTGTAGACGCATATTACAACGGTGACATAGTATTTTGCCGAGAATTGTTTCCGTTTTTAGCTCCGAAATTCCGAATATTGCATTGGGGCGTTTCACCGACCATTCTCCCGAATTTTTTGAGCCTTCTGTCTTTCCAACGAAATACAACTATTCCTTCGGCCGTGTATACAACCAATTCGAATTTAGCGAGCCAAGTAGTCTCCTTCGATAAAAATGGAAACAGGATTAACTCGCCAGAAAACATAATAAAGCAATCTAGCATACTGCAAGATAGCTCTGGAACACTCAGTTTTTCCGAAGAAACGAGTTCGCTAATGTGGACTTCTTCTAGCGGTTCCTCCTCAACCCCTCTCTTATCGTATCTTCCAACATTTAACGGAGAACTGGTTGCAAAATATAGTACAAAAATTGGCAAAAGAGTGTATAATTGCTTTGACTTCGGTGAGTCGTTACAGATAACTTTGCGCACTTGCATACCAGAATTATGAGCAACCTATTTTCCAAGATATTTTCGCCAAACGATAGAGAAGTTACTAAGGCGAGAAAGCTTGTTGAGATGATTAATTCTTTCGAACCCGCCGTCGAGAAATTATCCGACAAAGAGCTCCTAGCGTCTTCAGAATATTTTCGTAACAAACTCTCTATCGATATTGAACAGAGAAAATCAGCTGATATTTATTACGATGTCGACTATCCAACAATTGACAAGAAAAAACTTGACGCAGAACGCAAAGTCTTATTAGATTTACTGCCCGAAGTATTTGCTCGAGTACGTGAAGCAGCAAAAAGAGTAGCCATGCATCGCCATTTCGATGTTCAATTGATTACTGGTATTTTGCTTGCCCACGGAAAAATCACTGAAGTTTTTACCGGAGAAGGCAAAACGAACGCTGCGACGCTTCCTACCTATCTCTATGGTTTACTTGGGTACGGCGTACATGTAGCAACCGTAAACGATTATTTAGCACGCCGTGACGCTGAATGGACTGGACAAATTTTACTAGCACTCGGCATGAAGACCGCAGTAATTACCCCCGAAGCTTCCTACGAGGTTATTTCTGATGATGAAGTAATCAAGACGTTCGGTCCCGATGCAAAAAGTTCACTCGAAAAAAAAGACATGGCCAACATGTCTACCATGAATGCGACCAATTTAAAGAAGATTACAAAAAAAGATGCGTACTTATGCGATATCATCTATGGGCAGGCGAGCGAATTTGGCTTTGATTATTTACGCGATAACAGCGCAAAAAGCTTAGAAGACCGAGTTCAACGAAACTTTGTTTTCTCTGTAGTCGATGAATGTGACTCGATTTTAATTGACGAAGCACGTACTCCCTTAATTATTTCTGAACCAGATTCTCAGCCAAGTGAAATTTATGCGCGTTTTGCCACAATTGCAGACGAGTTAATACCAGAAGAAGATTACGTTATTGACGAGAAGCGCCATTCCGTGGTTCTTTCTGATATGGGTATCAAAAAGGTCGAAGAAATGTTTGGAGAAGATGATGTCTGGAGTGATAGTATTTTTATCCGTCATATGGACAACGCCTTGAAAGCTCGTGCGCTTTATCGAACAGACAAAGAATACATCGTAAGCAACGAAGAGGTATTGATTGTCGACCAATTTACCGGACGTGCACAACCAGGCAGACGGTATAGCGAGGGTTTACACCAGGCTATCGAAGCAAAGGAACGCGTTCCTGTTAAACAAGAGAGCAAAACCTTAGCAACAATCTCTTACCAGAACTATTTCCGCATGTATTCATATTTATCAGGTATGACCGGAACAGCGTTAACGGAAGCTGAAGAATTTCAAAAGATTTACCGTCTAGATGTCGTTCGTGTTCCTACCTACAGAACTGTCGTCCGTGCAGATATGGCTGATGTCATTTATAAATCCGAAAAAGCGAAATTTGCAGCGGTTGTCGAAGAAATTAAAAAACAATATGAAATGGGACGCCCAGTACTTGCAGGTACAACTTCAATCGAAAAATCAGAATATCTTTCAGCATTACTCAAAAAAGAAGGAATTCCCCATCAGGTGTTAAATGCAAAACTTCACGAAAAAGAAGCTAAAGTTGTCGCAAGCGCTGGTTCACAACATATGGTCACAATTGCCACCAACATGGCCGGTAGAGGAACTGACATCAAGCTTACAGATATTGTCAAAGATTTGGGTGGATTGCACATTATTGGCACAGAACGCCACGAAGCACGACGAATTGATAACCAACTCCGAGGAAGGTCAGGCCGTCTTGGCGACCCAGGATCTTCCAAGTTCTATCTTTCAATGGAAGATCATTTGATGCGCGTATTTGGTGGCGACATGATGAAAGCATTGTTAGGTAATGCCATGCCCGATGATGTGCCGATTGAATCTCGAATTCTCACCAATGTACTTGAGAAAGCGCAGCAAAAAGTTGAATCGCTCAACTTCGATATTCGCCGCAGACTGGTCGATTACGACGATGTTCTTAATCAACAACGAGAGATTGTTTATAAAATGCGCAAGTTGATTTTAATTCAGTTGCACAACGAGAAATTACCAGCACTTGAACCAATCAAAGTTAAAAGCGAGCAGGTTCTTAAACTACTTGCCGATTTACGCACCTATTCAATAAAGAATCCAACCGAATCTAAAGTGCGTTCATATTTTGCCAACTCGTTCTTGGACTACTCTTTACGAATTTGGATTTTGAAGCAAGTAATTTCCCAAATTGAAACAACTCTAGGGGAGTTAAATAAACTCGCCGTTAAGATTACGCCTAAACAAGCGACTCTTCTGTTCGATTATCTAGACACCTGCATTCCCGATGATATCCAGGAACAAGCAGCAGTTTTATTAGGTTTTGATAATTACAATGGTTTCAAGGAAACTCTGATTGCAGTTAGAAAGAAGGTCGCAATTTTGCATACGGATTCATTAGTAAATCTGATAGTTACTTCACTGTTCCTTGAATTACAGGTATTACTTCCAAATCTTCCTGAAAAAGATTACGAAAGGTATCTTATTATGGCTTCATTGGATTTCCTTTGGATGGATCATATTGACGCAATGTCGGACCTTCGAGAGGGAATTGGTTTGAGAGGTTATGCGCAACGGGACCCTCTTGTAGAGTATAAGCGTGAAGGCGCCATCCTTTTTGAAGAATTTTTTGCAGCACTTGGTGATATGGTTTCTAAAAGAATGTTTCGTCTCAGACTAAACGAAAACCGTCCTGAAACTCCAGCTCCTGCTTTTACTCGTCTTCCCGTACCAAAACAGGGTAGAGCAGCAGTACGAGATGCGGTAAACAATGTATTAAGCAATAGAATTGCTCATCAAAACGATAAAGAAGCAGTCAAAACGAAGCTTCGTGTTGGCCGAAATGATCCTTGTCCTTGTGGAAGTGGAAAGAAATATAAGAAATGTCACATGGAAAGCGATCTGCAAGCTTAGCGACCCACATAAGAACCTTAGAAAATATTATCTCTATCACTTCAGTTTTGAACGCTGACGGCATCCCTATCGTGATTTGCACCAATACAAGATAATCTACTTGTTTATCGTTATAATCAAAATGAGGTTTGATATTGCCATACTTGCATATCATTGCTATACTGATTCTGTTCGAGTAAGTTCTTTCGGATATTTATGGAAAAAACAACAAAAGCATCGGCAAAAGTCGTCGGACAAAAAGAATATAACGTTATAAAAATGACGTGTAGTAATTGCGGAGAAGATGTGTATTATGTCTTTGCGTGCCATCATTGTGGGGAATACCTCTCGTTTTCTGAATCGACACAAATGACAAAAGAAGAAATAAAGAAATTGATGGAGGAAGAAGGTAAAGAGGTAAAGGGCGATATTCGTCCAATTCTTGCAACTGGTGATGAATTTGACGATGTTGACGCTAACGTTGGCTCACTTGAAGTAGAGGAAGTGGATGATTTGTATTCGGGGCCATTTAATCCTCTCTAGCTGCTAACTACTAGCTACTAACTGCTAGTAACTAGCTAATAGTTAGTTGTTATAAGCTAATAGCTAATAAGGTGCAAAACAACTCAATATCAAGCAACGAAACAGTAGAGGAAGCCCAAATTATCGGTGCTGATTGTACAACAAAAAAGATTGAAGAAAGTGAGTATTACAACTGTGTATTCCGCAACTGCCATTTTAACGATGCTACGTTAAAGAAATGTAGCTTTGATACCTGTACGTTCGAGCACTGCAACTTCAATATGTGTAAACTAACTGATACCACAATTAAATCTTGTAAGTTTTTAAGCTCGACACTGGTTGGCGTGGATTTTACGAAAACAAAGGTGAATCTAGTCTTTCAGGTCGTTTTTAGAAACTGTAACCTGGGCTTTTCTTTGTTTTCTACGCTAAAAATGATTGGCAGTACCTTTGTTGCCTGTAACATGGAAGAGGTTGATTTTGCCGAGGCAAAGCTTGACGAATCAATCTTTCATTTTTCCGATCTATCTCGCGCCATATTTAACCACACTGATTTACGAAAAACAGATTTTCGCGGGGCTCATAATTACACCATCGATCCCAGAAATAATTTTCTGAAAGATGCAGTATTCTCGGAACCGGCTGTCATGAGTTTGCTTGATTCTTTGGGAATAAAAATTGCCGAGCCCCCAGAACAAGATACTGAAAATTAATCAACGGTAGGGTATAATTCAATTAATACTGTTAACGAGTCCTCGGTATGGGTTCCCTAAAAGTCATAATTTCAAAGAAATTTGATTTTTAGGGGGCAACTAGCTCAGCTGGTTAGAGCATTCCGTTCACATCGGAAAGGTCACAAGTTCGAATCTTGTGTTGCCCATGTTTGGTACTTTCTTTCACTGCTGAAATGTGCACAGCCCATTTCAGCAACGTTTGAGACAAACACTCAAAAATGGAACAATTTGAAAAATAAAAATGAAAAATCCGAATTATAACGTTACCAAAGAGCAACACCTCAAAGAACTTAAGACACGAATTCCGCCAATACTAAATGTTGACATAATCATTCGCAAAGGCGAACTTCTTCTAATTGCAAGACACAAAGATTCTCTAACAAATCCGAAGGAACCCAAGTGGATGTTTCCAGGAAGTAGGATGCATTGGGATGAAACACCACAAGAAACTGCACTACGAGTTCTAGCTAATGAAGTTCCTGGTGTTACGGCTTCGTTAAAAAAACTGGTTTCCGTTGTGAGTGACAAAGGGTGGGACAATCGAGCAAATGGAATCTACATTTACTACGTTTTTGACTACATTTCTGGTGAACCAAAAGCAAACGTTCAAATGATTGATTTCAAATGGGTAACTCATCAAGAGTTTACTAGCGCAGACGACATTTATTCCATAGATCAAAATCTTGCCAAGGAATTAGATGTTGCTATCCGAGGAATAAATATTTCAGAAGATGAGGTACTTACCGAAGTTAATAAAGATGATGAAGAAATTGGCAAAATCATCAAAAAAGAAGCACACTCTAGTAATAAGCGTTTTCATCGTGCTGCCCATTTAATGATATTTACTTCAAAAGGAGAAGTGATTCTTCAACAACGTAGTTGGAATAAAATGAGCGGTCCAGGTAAATGGGACATGCCTGGAGGACATCAAGTATTGGGCCAAACCATCGAACAATGTGCAGCATCAGAACTTGCTGAAGAAATGGGAATATCTATCGACCTAACCTTCGTGCGAAAAGGCTTGTATCAAGATACAAACCAATCAGAATATTACTATCTTTACGCCGGCATTTCCGATGGACCTTACGGTTTCGACAAAAATGAAGTTGAGCAAATAAAGGTATTTGATTGCAAAAAGCTTCTCCTAAAGGAATATGAAGAAGCACCCCAAGTTCTTGATCATGTTTTTGGTTACATAAAGGAGCTCCGCCCATTCTGGGAACCATTAACGAAGAGTGTTGCAATCAACTCATGAAATCAATACTCATCACAGGTTCTTCGCAAGGCATTGGCAAGGGCATAGCGCTACATTTTGCCGCTCTTGGCTATCATGTTTTTGTTACCTACCACACGCATAAAGAACTTGGCGAACAGGTCCTAGACGAAATCAAGAAAAATGGATGGAGTGCCACTCTTATTCAGGTGGATGCTGGAAACGAAGCATCGGTTCAGTCTTTGTACAAAAGTATTGCAGCAACTACAGACACACTCGACATTCTGGTCAATAGTGCTGGTGCAGAGTGTGGCGGAAACTTAGAAACGTTAACGTTTAATGAATGGAAAAAGACACTGTATCCTCGATTAGATGGGTATTTCCTTTGTACAAAATATGCTGTTCCTTTTCTTAAAAAATCTGATAACCCAAATGTAATCTGCATTATGTCAAGTCTCTACGAAAACGTTGACCCCGAAGATCCAAGTGCCTGCACGGCAGATGGAGGAACGGTTTCTTTCATCAAAGCTATAGCAGTCTATCTTGCAAAGTATAAAATACGCACGAATGGGGTTGGTCCCAGCGAAGTTGAAACAAGCCTCCCATATTGGGTGAAAAACGGATCGCCCGAATTTTTTACACAAATTGCAAAAGATAACCCTCTTGGACGAATTTGCACCTCGAAGGATGTAGCTCAAACAATTCAGCTACTGGTTGAGGACCCCGGAAAATTCCTTAACGGCAATATTATCTATGTAACTGGCGGGAATCACCTGAAATAGCTCTTACTTCTTTCGCAATATTGTAATTGTATAATTTGCAATGCCTTCTTCGATTAACGATGGCATCAAATATCCAGAAATAGCGTTATACGTAAATTCGGGTGGTAATACCTTGGCAAGCAACCGTGCGACTGAAGGGAACTTGAAAAATCCTTTTGCTAGTTTCTCGAACCTTCTCATCGTTGGTAACACAAACATTGAAACATCTTCTTCTTTTATAATTTCCCACGCCATTTCGCTTATTGTTTTATGAAAGCTCTGGTATTCTTCAAATCTTTCTACCGCCATACCAACTTCGGTTAATTTCACCGCAGTTGTTTCTGTTGAACTCAATTCATCTTCAATTTTATTGCGATACCCATCAAATATAATGAAAATACCATCTTTCTTCAGTACACGATTGACCTCAGCCAACACTTTCTTCTTGTTCATACTGTAGCAAAGTGCTTCCACAACAAAACAGACATCTATTGAATTATCTTCAACTTTAGCCAAATTATGATAATCACCAATTTCTGGAACATAATTAGTAACTTTACGAGCCGCTTTACGAGCAAAATATAACTGGCCATCGGATATATCCACACCGCTAAAGTTGATGTTCGGATGTATCGATGCTACATACAGGGAATTAGCACCTCTCCCCGTTGCTAATTCCAGCACTTTTTCTGCTTTTGTTTCTTGAATATAATAATCAACCGTACGTGCAGCTTCCAATAGGTCATCTGACTTATAAACACCATCTCGACTAACTCCCATATAGATGCGATTACTAACTGTATGAAAGAGAGAATACGCAAGTTGATTAACTTTATAATACTTGGCAATATATTTGGTATTAACGGGAATAGAGCAAACCTTTGGTATGTCAAATACTTTACTAATTTTCTCAATTTTTTCTTTCAGACTCAGCATCTATTGGAATGGTATCATATTTGCTTGATAGTGCTACAATTCCTTCATGAGACAACTTTTTGCTTTTCTGTATAAAAATCTTCTCAAACCAATTTTGTATTTAATTGATCCCGAGGTCGTTCATAACCATTTCACTAGTTTTGGTGAATTTCTTGGATCGTTCGCCTTCACAAAAGCGATTACTCGCGGGATTTATGGATACAAAGGAACGGATATAAGTAAAACGGTAGACGGTATTATCTATAAAACACCAGTTTTGCTTTCTGCAGGCTTCGATTACAATGCGCATTTACCAACTATTCTTCAATCAATGGGGTTTGGTGGAGAAGAAGTGGGGTCAATAACGCTTCGAGCATACGAAGGTAATGAAAAGCCTAGACTGCGCAGAGCAATAAAGTCAAAATCGTTAATTATTTGGAAAGGATTGAAAAATGAAGGAGTAGACGTCATTATCGAACGTCTTAAACAAAAACAGTCCAATATTCCAAGAGACTTCGTTGTTGGTATAAGTATAGCTAGAACGAACGACGTAAACTTAATCGACGATGAAGCCGGTTATGCCGATTACGTCGGTTCTTATAAAAAATTATTAGCAAGTAAAGTAGGAGACTATTACACACTAAATGTTTCCTGCCCAAATGCAAAAGGAGGTGAATCATTTGCAGAAGAAAGCAGACTGACTGTTCTACTTTCAAGAATTTGTCAGATACGCGACGAGAAGCCTATTTATGTGAAATTACCTATTAATAAGCCTTGGGACGAATTCAAAAAATTACTCGATGTATGCTTACAATATCAGGTGCAAGGAGTTATCATCGGAAATTTAAATAAAGACTACAATTCGCTTGATTATAGGGAAGAGGCACCCAAAGAATTTCGTGGCGGTTTAAGTGGCAAACCTTGCCGAGAATTATCCACAACCCTAATCCGTAAGACTAGAGAATATGTGGGGCAGAGTTTCACTATAATTGGTGTTGGTGGCATTCTCTCACCGGCCGACGCACTTGAGAAACTTGATGCGGGCGCTGACTTATTAATGCTTATAACCGGCATGATTATGGAAGGTCCACATTTGGTTAGCGACATTAACGACGCAATAGCAAAGAGGCAAGAATCCGCGAAGTAGCGTATAATACACATAGACCAGCCAACAAACTGGCACTAATTCGTCAATTCGCTAATTCACCACCGCTTCAATCATGTACTTAGTATTTGCAAAGGACATCCATCTAGCAATAGGCAACAAAACGTTATTAAGTAATGCCTCATTTGCTATTCAAGACGGTGATAAAGTCGGGATTGTCGGAAAAAACGGCTCTGGCAAAACAACTTTGCTAAAGACTTTTTCGGAAAGAAGACCGCCAAGACGAGGGCATGTTGACGTTCGCACGACCACATTCTATGTTCCGCAAGAAATATCTCTAACACCTGAAGAAAAACTGCTTCCTGTTGTTAGCTACGCAATATCGGTACTAGACGAAGGTTGGGATGTCTTTCATCGAATCGAAAAGCTTTTTGACTATTACGAAATTACTGGCGAGAAATTGATGGGTCAACTAAGTGGTGGTGAGCTTACCATGCTTCATTTGGCACTTAGCTTAATGGTTGCGCCAGATTTATTATTACTAGACGAACCCACAAACCACTTGGATATCGTTGGAACCGAGCGACTTGTAAAAGAGCTGAAAGCATATCCCAAGTCGCTTGCAATTGTGTCGCACGACTCATTTTTGCTGGATAGCGTAGTTACCAAGATTTTTGAATTGAGAGATTTGAAATTGCATAAATATACAGGGAATTATGCGACTTTTGTGCAACAAAAGTCGCACGAACTTTACGTTCTCGAACGCAAGCTGCGGGTCAATACAAAAGAAATTAACGCAGCTAAGGCTAGAAAACAACAAGTTTCTGAACGTATTATGCGTAGGGAAGCCGACCAAACAAAGTATAAAAGCAAAGGCGTTCCGCGCATTGTTCAAGGCTATTTTGCCGATAAAGCCGGTAAATCCACTACTCACGATATGGCAAAAGCACGCCAAGCCGAACGTGAAAGTAGGGTAGAGATTAAAGCGATTAAAGAACAGCTCCGAAAAACTCAAACCCTCAACATCGAACTTGGCGAAACAGATAGCAAGCTTTACGCACTAGTGGATATTAATAAAGCGACACTGACAGCCGGAACTAAACAGCTGTTTTCTGATTTTACCTTGCGCGTAACCAACGAGGAAAAAGTCTTGCTCAATGGGCGAAATGGCACGGGTAAATCCTCACTCCTCAAGGCAATTCACAAGGAGCCCGAATACTCCCTAAAATCCGATTCTTCAATGTTACTACCATCACAATCTCTTTACATCGATCAACATTATTCGCTGATTAACCCAACCTTTACTCTGGTAACCCACATCGCCCAACTTGCACCTCAGTTGGAATATGAAGAAATTCGAAAGATTTTAGGCAATTTCCTGTTCACAATCGAGGACCAGGTAAATAGAGTCGCCGGAACCTTAAGCGGGGGAGAACGGGCAAGATTGGCACTAGCAATGGCTTCCGTTTTACCTCGCACTCTCTTACTACTCGACGAACCGACCAACAACCTTGATACCGAAAGCGTCGACGAACTCGCTTTTGCACTCAACCAATACAAAGGAGGGCTTATTGTGGTAACACACGACATCGGATTTATCAAAACAATTTCATGGACCCAAAAAATAACCTTACTAGCTACTAACTTATAGCTTCTAACTAGTAGTTAATAGTTAGAAGTTAGCTGCCAGTAGTTATTAGTTAGTAGCTGTTGTACTATACAACTATGCTTGAACTACTAACTCTGAAAACATTTGTCTACATCGATGCCAGTAATATCCGCAATGCGCTGCGAAAATCTAATTATGAAATTGATTTTCTTAAATTGTACGACTACATTAAACAAAAATACAACCATTTGGGATCAGTAAAGTATTTTGAAGGAGTAGATGCCGAAGATGTCGATATGAAAGCGTTATTTGCATCTTATGAGAAAGCCGGTATTACCATGCACTTGCTATCAAGAAAGAGCTATCTTTCAAAACCAATCTTCAAAACCTTTGATTGCACTGCCTGTAAAGTAAAGAACAAGGTACAAGTTCGCGAAGAGAAAACAACAATGAAATCGAATATTGATGTTTTCTTAACAACCGAAATTTTCTCGGATATTATCCAAGCGAGAGAACCACTGCACCTAGTCATAGTGTCTTGCGATGGTGATTATGCCGAAATGATTAAGAAAATTTTAGAATTGTATCCAAAAACCTATGTATCCGTAGTTGCAACACCGTTTAAGCGTTTTGGTAATTATCTTTCGGCGCGCCTGAGCGAACTAAAGAAAATGGAACGCTATAATCTGGTAGATATTTTGACTGTAAAAGAGAAAATTGGTCATAAGTTGCCACCAAGATCATTCGAAAAGATTCCACAACTACCAAAATAGATATCCTCTGCCTTACAGCCTTGCTACTCCGTAGCAAAAATTGCTACGCAATTTGAGACTCTATATTCGTTCGCTACATTGTTCTCATCCACGGCCTCACAGCCGTGGTGTTCACGCTACCGAATAGTTACTTTTTGACAGGTCACCCGTTTTACCTGTACGCTTAGGCGTATAACTTTAATGAAATAAACGTGAGTTCATCAGCAAAAATTGTTCTAGCTTCTCTTCTTGTACTAGCAGTAGGAGTAGGAGCATTTATGCTAGGTTCCGGAAACAATAACGATAAAGGCGGATTAATGACGCCAACGCCAACTCCAATTGTGACCGTTACAACTTCCTTGATTCCACCAACAACCCTTCCCGTCACCCCAACTGCGACTTCGACTCCCTTGCCAACCGTCACCGCGACTCCAACACCTACACCGACGATTGGATACGTTACGAAAAAAATTAAGGTTGACATAAAAAATGCTAGCCCGGCAAAAGTTGAGTTCACGATTGAAATTCCTTCGACAACAACAGTTTCAGTCGGTAAGAATGAGATATTTCTTCGCAACGGAAGTAAAACGTATATGTGGTTGTATTCCCCCTACGAGTATTATACAAAAGCTACGTATACCTCCAAAGTTGCAATTACTTCCTCGACAATTGAGAACCTGTTTCGAGTAACTACAAAGCAAGACCTTGGGAATTCATTCCATATTGCTTATGCTACAAGCGGTATGTTTATTAGTGCCGGGTGTGAGGATGCTGAGTTTGGAGTTGCCCCACCATGTCTTACTCCCGCAGTAAAAGTTACAAGCGGCGCGTTTATGGCAAACTGTTCTGTTCAATCACAATATATACCAGTTTGTGACAGAATCATGAAGACTATTTCCGTAAAGATCGATGCACTGTAGTTAGCTGAGAATACGCTATAATGCTTCATGACGTTATCAGATGCAATTGGTGTAACAACGCAGTACTCCAAAGATACTAGACCTACCATTTTATTCTTAGTAGGTGAGCTTGGGGCGGGTAAAACCCATTTTGTGAACCAATTTGCTCAAGAAATCGGTGTCGCCAGACGACTTCCTAGCCCTACTTTTACGTTTTTGCAGGAGTATTCGTGTGATTGGAAAGGAAAGGGAAAGATAGTTCATTGTGACTTATACAGAGTTGACCCAGACAAAGCGGAAAAAACCCTAGAGCAAATAGGGTTTTGGGATTACCTAGAAGATAGAAATATTGTTTTCATTGAGTGGCCAGAAAAAGCATTATCACAACTAGAAACTCTGCCGCATAAAAGCTTATCCATAACTATCACCGATTCA
>PFQB01000092.1 GCA_002793355.1 Candidatus Dojkabacteria bacterium CG_4_10_14_0_2_um_filter_Dojkabacteria_WS6_41_15 | reverse complement strand
GAGCACCTAAGACAACAAGGAGGCTTTTTTCCCCAGGCCCGATAGATTGAACTTGTTCTTTCTTCTTGTTAAAATATCTAGAGAGATCATTTTTCATTAATTCAGTATGAAGGATCCAGTGACTCGTTGGGTAGCGTCGTTTTTGTTTGTTTTGGTGTTATCTTTGTCCACAATGTCCATTCCGAAGGTTTCTGCTTTCGAGGTTCGAACTAACAGAAATCTTGAAAAAACGGAAGTAATAACGGGTGACTTTTTCGTTTCTGGTGAAAATGTAACCGTCGCCGGAACTATTAATGGAAATCTTTTTGTTGCCGGTGCCAATATTATGGTATCGGGTTATGTACAAGGAAATGTTTTTGCTGCAGGTTCAACCATTCAAATTACGGGTGATGTGGGAAAGAGTGTCTATGCGGCAGCTAGCTCAATTGACCTTGAAGGTAACTCGGGAAGAGATGTTTTTATTGCAGCTGGTCAAGTGACTGTCGGTGGTAAAGTCGCAGAGAATGTTTTTGCCACAGGAGGTACGCTCCTTTATAAAAATGACATTAAAGAAAATTTGTACACAAGCGGTGGACAAATTTCTTTGTTAGGTACAGTAGGTAAAGATGCATTTATTTCTGGTGGTTCAGTAGCCGCCGATCAATCGCAAGTTAAGGGCAAACTGTCAGTGCAGATACAAGAACCCCCTAAGCAACCAGCTGTTGATCAAGAGCAAAAAGAAGCAGGAAAGAAGCTGATTGCAGGACTGTCCGCTGGTGCAATTATGTTCAAAATGGTGTGGTTTACTGGAATGTTTTTGCTTGGATTGCTAATTATTAAGCTGTTTCCTAAATTTACAGTCGGTGTTGAAACTGAGATTGTTACCTCTTTTGCCAAGAATGTTGGAATCGGATTACTGGTCTATCTTGCCACTCCATTGGCAGTGATATTATTGTGCGTTACAGTAATTGGTTTTCCTCTTGCGTTGGCATCTATTATGGTGCTGTCTCTTGTAATGTTTATTACTTCTATCTTAGGGGGAAAAGCGTTAGGACAATATGTGTTTAAACTTGCTAAGCAGAAATCCTCGTGGGTGTTGGAGCTTTTTGTTGGACAGCTCTTGTTGGCACTTATCTGTATGGTTCCTTTTCTCGGTTTCTTTGTCAAACTTGTTCTAAATGGAGTCGTGTTGGGCGCCGTAGTAAGTGCACAGAAGAAATGTTGCTAGAAGCTCTGTACATGCCTCATAGTTCAGACTGATTGGGAAACTAAACTTTGCGCAGTGATTGGCAACTTTCTTGACATTCAGAACACAAAAAATGGTCTTACA
>PFQB01000031.1 GCA_002793355.1 Candidatus Dojkabacteria bacterium CG_4_10_14_0_2_um_filter_Dojkabacteria_WS6_41_15 | reverse complement strand
TGCATTAATTAAAGGAAGAGCAGCAGAATTTTTATTCAAATCGACTCGTTGTATCCACATACCTGCTTGCATAATGTCATCACTCCCATTCGCATCACTGACAGTAAACTCTAACTGTAGTGGGTTTCGCCTTCTGCTAAATGAATCAAGGTAGCCCTCATCATTTACGGGACAAGTGAAGTTAGTTGACGCCCCTGTTAACCCAAGCATTAAAGGTACCTTACAAAGCGTCGCTTGTTTCTTGTTTTCCAGAGTGAGTACAGAACCAACAAATAGCTTCCCTCGACCATCAATCATATTACTGCCTTCTCGGGTTAGCGGACTCTTCCCTTGGACTTTTTCCATATCCAAGAGCTGTACATTTTCCAAATGAGGAGGATCATTTGAAACTGAAATAGGAATCTCGCATAATGCAGTATCTGCGACATCTGGTCCAGCTCCATCTGAGTCAACATCCCTGATTTCTATTTGTAGAAGACCTTGGCATAAGGAATTACCCCCTATGTTTTCAAACACTCCATGTCGTCCGCGAGAATTAACCAATAAATTGGTTGTTTGTGTAATATTCGCAGGATCATCTGAACCGGTTTTTACGGTCAGATTAAAGACATCTCCTCCACCAAGTGTAGTTATCTTTACACACGAATTAAGCTTCCCGGCGGAATCGACTGTCCTTGCGCCGGTAATCTGCACGGTATCACCATAATCATTGTCGGTTATGGTCAATGCAAATTGTTTCGGAGCATCATTCCTGGTCATCGCGATGGAAGTAGGGAGAATCTCGCAGGTAGGGGGGGTATTCTTATATTTAAAGCAGTCTTTGGGTACCGTACTACAGGAATCCGTTGTTGGACAGCTTTCGTAAGTCCCTTCTGGTGTTGGACGCATTTTGAACTTATCCCAATCATCTGGAGGACATTGAGTTTCGGTACACACACATACAGTCGGAGTTGGTGTTGGTGTTGGTGTTGTTACTCTAGGACAAAAATAGTCACAGTTTCCACAGCCAGGGTCGCTACCACCCTGATCCTCACAGTCACCATTGCAGGAATAATCATAACAACAGCCAAATTCAGCGTCATCATCATTCTCGTCACACCTTTGGTAACCAGCTTTCGGTCTTGGTCCGCAATTATGGCATTCACCACTACACCGATACTGCGCCTGCACCCGAGATATCGTTCCAAAGCAAGTTACAACGGCAACTATAATAAATACTAAGACTATATGACTATAGTGTTTCATATAAATATACGAATATTAACGAATTTAATAACGATTTCCATTCTACGTAGGCACTACCCTGCTTGTCAATCGTTTCAAGCCCATTTTGTCGTTCTTTCATAAGCGAAGCGTCCAACAACAGTGGTGATGAGTATGGAGAATAAGCTGATTTTTCATATATTTCGTTTGCTATGCTGTTCTTATCGGGAGTGACTTTGGAACCAGTCTGTATCGAGAGCATTTTAAAATAGACCTCTACTAAGCTTTGCTTTAGGGAAGCAGACCCAATACCTTGATTAGTAAACACATAGCCACACACGCGATCGAATTGCTTAATAAAATCAGAATCCCATCCCTCTCCCTCAACCCATAAGGTATCTTTATACCCATCAAGTACAGCTTCGTTGCTTTTAACTACTTCTGCATCTAACGCAACAGTTTTTGCATATGTTCCAAAGAAAACAGTTGCTCCAGAGGTAGTTCCTTTGATAACCTCGGCAATCGGGCAAATCGGGAAGTTGTACACGGTAAATGTAGTCCAATTAACTCCTCCACTCGCAGCAACCTGCTCTTTTGTAATTGCGGGGTATTTAGGAGTAAACGGATACAACGACGTGCTGAATTCTTCCATAAATTTGGCGAAATTGCTTCTATCAGATTGGTATAGGCCATACATATAATAGGCGACTTTCTCCGCCGGATTGTCACTATATCCGGCTATACAAGTAGAAAGATCCGAGCATTTAAGTGCTGATGGCGTAAAGTATTGTTTAAACACCTTTAGTTTTTCTATTGCACCAACTTTTTGTGCCTGTTTAGAAACAAAGTCCATCTTTATTAAATTGTTTACTTTTTTTACCCAAGTTTTTGCATACTCTTCTTTCTGCAGATCGGTTGTGTTATTCAACCTTTTAACCTCGTATCCGGTAAATTTCACGGCGACTTCAGTCTTCTTCCCAAAAAGCGCTGTTATGAAGTGTGAAATCGAAGCACTTATCGTTTTTGTTGGCAGGCGTGTTTCTCCATTAATGGCAATTGATACAGGAATTTTCTGCGAACCAAGTTCGCTTACTGATTCGAAAGATAAATCAATTCTTCCCAAAAACGACGTTGGCGAAATGTCTTCTTTTGATATTTCCATTAAAATGTCCGACTTTTCTTGCCATTCTTTTGTGGCTGTACCTAAATTCTGCAAATAATACATTGGTAATAAGCTGCACTTAAGTGTCGCTTTTGAACCATCAGTTGATTGTGTAATCGCATACAAATAACAGTAATCTGCGCGGAACGAAAACGCTTCGCCTGTCGCTGTTGCAGTTACCTGCCTGTTTACCTTTAAGCTCGAAACCTCTTTGGGAAAAATCAGCCTTTCTTTTGTCGTCCACGTATCTTCATTGTTCCAAGCCACTTCAATATTTTTTGACAAGACACGAACAAGAACAAAAATCACGCTAACAAGAAGAATCACTACACTGATAAACAACACTTTTTTACTAATCTTCATCAAACCAAGTATACAGGGTTTCACCGTTGAGTCAACCAGAAATTGCTTAGCTTTACTGCTATTATTGCATTCCTAAACTTTAGATAATTCCTCAAGAATTGCATCCTTTGTTCGGTACCCAATTATTTCCTTTATAAATTCTCCGTTCTTGAAAATTTTCATATTCGGAATACTCATAATTTTGTACTCTTGCGCAAGGGGCATATTGTCGGGCTCTTCGGTATTTACCTTTACGACATTGAGCTTGCCCGCCGATTCTTCTTGGACCTGCAATAATATTGGCGCCAGCATTTTACACGGTGTGCACCAAGGAGCCCAGAAATCTACCAGAACTATTCCGGTTGCTTTCAATACTTCCTTTTCAAACTGTTCTTTCCCGACGACTTCTATTTCATTTTCCATCTTATTAGTTGATAGATATTAGATATTAGATATTAGTTACTAGTTACTAGCTATTAGTTATTAGTTATTAGTTATTAGTTATTAGTTATTAGTTATTAGTTATTAGCAATCGGCTAGGACGCGTGGTGAATCAATTCTGCAAAAAGTTTTGCCATCACCTGCTTACGTTCGGCAAACTTTGTACACTGGGCAAGTTCCTTTTCGATGATCTTTTGCATTACTGCGCTGACACCGGCACGAACCGCCTTTAGCTGTGTTAATTGCTCGTCACATCGTACACCAGAATCTCTCATTCGTACAACTGCCTCTAGTTGACCAACCAAGTTTCTGATTCTTGCTGTGATATCTTTTTCCATCAATAATAGTATAGCACACCCCAGGGGGGTGTCAAGTTGCGGGTGGCGAATGCTTTAATTCTGGGATATAATCACCAATCGGAGTGTAGTTCAGTTGGTAGAATGCACGCATGGGGTGCGTGAGGTCGCGGGTTCGAGCCCCGCTACTCCGAATGAGATAAGCCAGAAACGGAGTGACGTAGCGAATCCATAAGGTGCAGTGGCAAATGCTACTACTCCGAATTTGCCAATACATGAAATGATGCGTATTTTACAACTATGTTACAATTTAAATATGTCTAGCAAAATTATGTCCAAACTAATACCGCTAATTGCAGGAATACTAATTCTAGCATTAGGTTATTTCATATATTATTCCTTCTTGGCCAAACAGCAGCCTACAGATTCTCCACCTTTTCCTATTGTTGATTATTTTGCCTGTAGCGATAATTGTCCTGGACCAAAAGAAAAGTATATGGTTAAAATATATCAAGGTGTTACCGATAAAGACGAATGTTTAAAAATTGGAGGTGAACCATACACCTATACCGGTTGGGGAACTTTCAATATTTGCCTTGTGAAATAAATCTCTACTACTTCACCTCAATTGCCCCAAACAACGCATACCCATTAACTCGAAGTGTCTGGGTCATATTGGCATCATCGACGACCCTTTTATCAGAAGCACCACCAAAGATTGCGGTTACATCTAGTTCTACCTTGCAATCTGAGGGAACTTTTATTTCTGCACCACCAAAAGCAACTAAAGCATCAATCACGGCTTCCCCATCTTTAAACGCTGCTTTGGTTAAATTAACTTCAGTAGCACCAAACAATGTGATGAAACTACCTGAAGAAAAGGATTTATCGGTAATTGACTTTTCTAAACCACCAAAAAAGGTTGTGTCAGCCAAGGTGGTTGTCTGCCCTTTTTTCGGCAAGGTGATACCTTTAGCGATGGACGAGATTCCGATCATTATCAAGACTAAAGAAAAGAAAATTGGCCAATATGAAATATCAGTTACACCCAACATATTCAGCTGCGCAACTACGCCAAGTCCACCAAGGATAACACCACCTTTTATATCTTTTGCAACAAAACGTGATACCGCAAGCCCGATAACAAATAAAGGCCAAAATGTCGAAATTAGATTTTGCACTATTGGATAACCAAATGAGTTAAGCAAAGAACTTACCCCAAGAGTAATCAAGAACAGACCAAGCAGCAGTGAAAAGAAATTCTTTTTCATTATAAATGAACAAAACTTAGTACCTAACTCCTACGATTTTATCAGATTGAACGAGTTAGTATAGCAACGCAATTGCAAGTAGCACCAATAGCATGCCAACTACTTGTTTTATCGACAGTTTCTCCTTCATAAACAATGTTCCGATTAAAACATTGCCAACAAACATACTCAAAAAGACTCCCGTAATCTGCGTTACTGATCCGACTTTATATGCATAACCCAACAAGAGTAACGTTCCAATATTTGCAAGCGCTGCAAAAAAACTTTTTTCTTTATAGTTTATGAAAGAATGAAGTAATCGTCCACGCCTTTTATTCATAAAGAAGGGTAATAATATGACGGGCACAGCAGAAAAGGCAAACATAATAACAGATACTGAGGCAAAGCCAGAAACATATTTTGTGAGAACACTTGAGAAGGCACTAGCGACAGCGAAAACTAATGCATATTTTATACCTCCATTTGTATCTCGTAAGCCCGCCAATGAAACGGTCAACCATAAGCCTACAGCAAGAAGTCCTATTCCCATATAGACATTTGGTGCCAAAAGCTCCCCGAGAAAAAGGAAAGCCATAAGAGGAACTAAGAAGATTCGCAGTTGCGTTACAACTGACGACACAGATAAATTCATTCGAGAGTGCATCTTCATAAAACAGTAGACTGCGATAAACTCCGAACAACCCAATATTAGAAGAGCAATGAGATTCTGCCACGAAAAACTAAATTGAAAATCAAAAAAGAGAAATACTGCAAAGAAGCACGCACGGTAAAATTCAAACCACCATGCATACGCGGTAGAATCATTGCCCTTTTGTAGATGATGTCGATTGAGCGTATTGAACAGAACTGAAAAAACCCCGGCAGCAAGGGCTAGAAGGAACCAATGCTCTAACATGCGACCAATTTTATTCCTTTTACTCAACGATGACAAATTCGCTTACAGAAGCTGCTACCAACGTCGCTCTTGTCACGAACACCCCAAGTGCGTTATAATTCGGAGTCTGGGTCGATAGCTCAACGGTAGAGCATCTGACTTTTAATCAGTTGGTTCGGGGTTCGAATCCCCGTCGACCCAAAAGGTTATCGGCTATCCGAAAGGATGGACGGTAACCTTTTTTTGTATATGCTGGATTTGAAGCCAAAGCAAAACGTAATTCGCGCGCTGTACTGCAAACAAGTTTGCTTAGTAATGAATTGGAGTCATTCCTTTCCCTCTGCTTGCATTACGAACATCAGGAACTTCCTTGCTTAAAAAAGCCTCCAATTCATCAACAATCCAAGACGTGTCAGAAATTTGGCTATAATAGCGAACTGCACGTGAAACAAACCTGTTTTCTAGCCTCATTATTGCTTTAGTTGCAAGGGTATTTAGGAATTGGCTATCAGCATACGAAATATCCACAAATCTTGTAGCAAGGAAAAAACTTGTCACCGCTAAAAAGGACCGAGGATCACTAAATACCTCATCTTTACTTCGCATACTCTCTAATTGGAAGTCCATATTTTTCATCAACGCAAGCCCCAACGCCAATCCTCTACTAGGATTTTCCCTAACATATGCTCCCAACAACTCTTTGACACCCTGCTCTGCGAGCAAAATTGGGCCATCACTGCGAATCCATTGAAAGATAGGCTCAAGTCCCTTATTGTCGTTGTTTGGCAATAAAGTTAAAAGTATTCCAAGCTCTAGTGCTTGTTTTGGGTCAACCTCTGCAAGATTTCTTATGTGTACTTTCGAGGCCTCCCAAGCCTGACTAGCGTCACTTACCAACTGCGCCGTACCCGCATCATGGTTCTCTAAACCTGAAGCCAAACGTCCACAAAGGATATAAAAAATTGCCTCTTGGGTACCCCTATCAGTAACTTTACTTAGTCCTTCCGCTAAATCACTTGCCATAAGGGATTGTATCTCTTATCTTGGAAAATTTCCTCACCTACTATATAATTACACGTACGCTGTTCCTCGATAGCTCAGCGGTAGAGCAAGCGCCTGTTAAGCGCTGGGTCCAAGGTTCGAATCCTTGTCGAGGAGTTTTGCTCCAATATTCCATTAAGAAGTCGACACCATATTATTGTAGAGATAATTCGTTTAGTATAAAATCTGTCATGCCGGTGCAATCATATAAAAATACGCCAGAAAATTCAAGTCAAATTCTCACATTGGCAGATATTGGTGCAACACCCGATAACTTTGTAACCTATGGTGCTGACACAAGTATTTACCTAAACAGACATCTACCTATTTGTATAAAAGTTTACGACAAAGCTGCCGAGAGTTTAAATTTCTCTCCTCCCTTCATGGACCTTGAAAATTATCAATATCAAACGGGCAAGCTAGCAAAGGCAATCCTTGGTAAAAAAATACGTTTACCAAACGGACGCAATATTCCGCTGCTAGTCAACCCGATTTTCAAAATCGGTAAAGTTATGATTGATGGCAAGAATATTCCTTATTCACAATCTTTTGGTATACGTCGACCGAATCTTAGAACATACATAACTCCGCCAGGTAGGCAAGTCCCAGTCGAGCAACTTTCTACTTTAGATAGAATTCTAACACCGGAATGTAATGATGCTATTGTTGCACAATTAAAAGCTATTTCTGCGTGGGCAAACAAAAATGTATTGAGAAACACTACAAAGCTTTCAACACTAAATATTTTACCTGTCACCATAGGCGGAGCCCCTGTTTTTCTTATTACGGATATAAGAAACTTTGTTTACCCGAACCGACAGATAACTCGATTGTTTGGTGCTGCCCAAGCAAACAGAAACGTGCAGCTCTAAGATACACTAATGAGCTACTACGCTCCGCTTTGTAGCCTAAACTTTGTTGATACCCTGGTATAACGACTATTACGGCCGTTTACATTATTAGTCGACATGTCTTCCGTACATTAATTGCTTGGGAATACCCTCTATTGCTTTTTATCTGCTTAAGGGATATCATTTCTCGATGTTGGGTACAGATTTTAAGACCAAATTGTCTTCTCTTTATGGGGATAAGCAGGGAGCTCTACTATTCCAAAAAATAAAACTTCTCCTCAAAGATTTTAAAGCTTATCGTAACTCGAATCCCCCAGCCTTATGGGATGAAAAAGATATTGCCCTCATCACTTATGCGGATGCTTTCTCTGACAAAAAGAAAGGCTCTCTTCAAGTTCTGCAAACCTTTCTAAAACAATATATCCAGGATCGGTTCTCAATTGTTCATATTCTACCCTTCGCACCCTATTCTTCGGACCGAGGATTCTCTATTATTGACCATAAAAAAGTAAAAAAAGAGTTTGGAAGTTGGAAAGATATTAGCAATATTGCAGCACAATATCGCTTAATGATTGACTTAGTCAGTAATCATGTATCTGTGCAACACAGGTGGTTTCAAGCACTATTACGGGGAAGTGATAAATACGAAGATTATTTCATCTGGTATCCTCCGAACGCTCTTCCTTCCGAAGAAGCCATCAAAAATGTTCGTCGTGGTAGGGCTGCACCACTATTAAATCCATTTACAACTTCCAAAGGTGTCCGTTATCTTTGGTCAACATACAGTGTTGGCAATATTATTGATCAGATTGATCTCAACTATCACAACCCAATCGTTCTGTTAGAAATGGTGAAAATACTCTTGTTTTACCTTTCCATGAATGTAAGTATTCTACGATTTGATGGCATTGGAGGCCTCTGGAAGGAACTAGGCACCAATTGTAAACATTTACCACAAAATCATCTCATTGCCTCTGTATTCCGAGACATTCTGAACGGGGTCCGCTCGAACACGCTAATGTTTACCGAAACAACCACCGCTTCGATTACAGAGAACAGTTCCTACTTAAGCGAGGAGGAAGCACATGCAGTTTACAATTTTTCACTTGCACCATTAGTGCTATTCTCTCTATACACCGGTTCGACAACAAAATTATCTGCTTTTGCTCAGAATATGAAAGTTCAGAAAGGTAATACTTACTTTAACATCCTTGATATTCACGATGGCATAAATATGTATTCTGTTAGTAGCGAGCTAGAGCCGCAGGAATTAGAAGTCATATATAACAATGCAAAACAGAAAGGTGCCGTATTTTCTTATCGAAAACTCCCTAATGGGGACACCTCAATTAAGGAGATGCATATGACTTGGTGGTCAGCTCTCAATGAGGGAAGTAATCAACCATTTGAAATACAATTGCGAAAATTCCTCACTACGCGTGCTGTTGCACTTTCGTTAAAAGGTGTTCCGGGTATTTACTACCTATCACTGTTTGGGACAAAAAACGATGTTGATGCGTATACGAAATCAAACCATGGACGAGATATGAATAGAACAAAAATTTCTTATCCTGAAATAGTCACTCAATTGTCTAAACCACAGAGCAAGGAGGCCAAAATTTTTAACGGTTTAATGGCCCTACTTGAAAAAAGAAAGTCACTGACGGCATTTCATCCTGATGCCGAACAAGAAATTGTAACCCTAGATTCGCGACTATTCTCCCTTGTGCGTGGAGCAGGAAAGGACAAGGTCCTTGCGTTACACAACCTATCCGCCGATACCGTAAATGTTACTTATCTGCGTAGGACATATGCATTGGAACCTTATTCATATATTTGGCAGGAATTATGAAAATTTGTATAGCACATTTTAGAATTGGACTTACCGACGGTGTGTCTCTTCAAATTGATGAGAGGGCCAAGATACTAGAACAATTCGGGCATAAGGTATTCTTTATCTCTGACCAGAACTCACCCTGTTCTGATCTTCACATTCCTTATCTTGACTACAAGTATAATCTAAAAATTATTCAGATTCAAGCCGAGGTGTTTAGTGGTCATGTTAGCGATACTACCAAGGAACACGTTGCTAAAATAGCGAAGGAGGTCGAACTACAGCTCAATGCCTTATGGGAAAAGAATAAGTTTTCATTGCTATTTGTTCATAATTTCTTTTCATTGCCTGTTTGTCTTCCTGCAACTATTGCTTTTTATGATTTCCTTAAAAGTCACCCTCAAATAAGAGCGATTGCGGTACACCACGATTTCTACTGGGACCCGCCAAGAATTGGGAAATACTCTCCTTCAGATTCTTATACAAAGAGAATATTGAAAAAATATTTTCCACCAAAGCTACCCAATTTATCGCATACAGTGTTAAGTATTTGGGAAAAAAGAAAAATGAAATCGCTCAGAAATCTTAATTCTGATGTAATTACAGATACTTTCGATTATGACCAGCCACAATGGTTAAAGAATGCAAGCAACAAGGATTTTCCAAAAGATATTGGCTTAAAAGGCGATGAGCTTGTTCTTTTGTTGGCAAGTAGAATTAGACCACGTAAAGGAATTGAGCTTGGAATTGATTTTTGTGCGGCTCTAAGCAACCTTACCCCAAAAAAGGTAATACTCATCTTGCCAAATGATTATCATGTAGACGAAACAAAATATGTGAATCAACTAAAGCAAAAAGCGAAGCAATTGGCTGTCACTATTTTGTGGGTTCAAGAGTTGGTCGGAAGTGAAGAAGAGAAAAGACTTGGGATCAAGAAATATTCTCTGTGGGATTCTTATTTATATGCGGATGCCGTACTTTACCCAAGCCTTTGGGAAGGTTTTGGCAATCAGTTTTTGGAAGCGGTCTTTGCAAAGAAACCTATTGTCTATTATGAATACCCTATCTTTAATACCGATTTAAAGCCGGCCGGGTTTAAAGCAATCAGTATGGGCAAGGTTTCTGATATTAATAAAGAAGGTTTAGCACAAGTCAAAACAACTGGAATTATTAAAGCCGCAAAAGAGTTACTTGCGATACTTAGCAATAGTAAGGAGTACAAAAAGACTATTGAAAGTAATTTCCGCATTGCAAAAAACAAATTCAACACAAAAATTCAGATCCGAAAATATTTAACCGATAATTCAGAAAAATATATTAAAACGAACGGTATTCGAACAATTGTTTCACCTCTTATGCTATCTAGCAGACTGGCTACTTGTGGAATACTTTTTCAGCAATCGTATGATCTTGCAGAAACAATTATTAGCGAGATACCGGAGGGTGCCTCTACCAGCGATCAGTTATTTGCTCTTGTAGCAAATAATCTGACTGGAGAAACAAGAAAAAGGTACGTTACTATAGAAGTAATGAAGGAATTCTTTATTTCGCCAAAATCAGAAAAACCGCTCTTTATCTTCCTCGGTGGGTTAGCAGGAAAGACTTTAATGGCTAACTTTGTGGTACAACAACTGGGAATCAACCAATCAATCTCGCTTGACAACGAAAAACTACGAATTGCAAACCAAAAAGATTCAAAACCCTATCTTTGGAAGGCAACATACGAATCTCCCGAAGGTTATCTGAAAACCATTACTGATTTATACCCTTTTATCTTAGAGAAGGTACAGCGTTGCCTGTTCGATTATAGCCGTTACAAAAAGTGGTGCTATTTTTTGGAAGGAATTTATTTGTCACCAACCATTTTAAAGAAATTGTGCGAAAGCGATAAAAGAATGTACTATTTGAATATCTTAAATTTGCCTAAATATCAGGATATTAAAAATCAATATTTAGTTCGTTGGCAAAATGAATTAGGAGTTTCTGTGTTGAAGAAGCATATGAATACCTTCAATCAATATTTAAAAAATGTTCACTCCATCAGGATTCACCTTTCAAAAAATATCGATTCAAATTCATCTTATATTATTGAAAGCTCCATTTTGGAAGAACGACTCTCAATCTTTTATTTGACTCTGTACAAAAAACTTTATGAAATCGCTGAAAAGGAGATTCCTGGATGGATAGAGAAAATTGTTGAAGAGCCAAACAAAATTGGGCAGTATAGGAAATTCCTGGGATAGTGTGTTAATTTCTTTCTGTTCCGTTGCGGGAGAACCCCAGGCTATGAAGCTCCCCGCCCTCACAGACGTGGAGCTACCGCTGCATTAGAGCGTTTTGAGACAACAGGAGAATTAGCGGAGGAAGTATACAGCTACCTGTATTACTACAACAACCTGCGGATACATTCAGCATTTTGTATGGCACCAAAAAAGTATCTAGAAAAGTGTCTTAAAAAACGGGCACTTGACAAATAGTGACCTTGTCGAGGAGTAATGATTATTTTCTACTATAAACTTCCTTAAAGAACTCCGCCATTTTGTTAAATGCCAAATCCGAATATTTCACTTCTTTCATTGAATGATCTGCGCCTTCAACAACAAATAATTCCTTCTTCTCCGTCCGTAACAAATCCATCATTGACTGAGAGTTTGAAAACGGAATTGTAGTATCTTGATTTCCGTGAATAATCAACACAGGGGTTTTTATGTTTTGAATATAACTATTTGGAAGCACTAAATCACTTAGTTTTGTAATATCGCAGTATTTCTTACTTAAAGTAACATTAAGATTGCCTCGTTCAAAAAAGTATGTTGCAGGGGAAAACAAACCTAGACAGAATAATTGCAATTCGTTCGCAAAAGCAAATGCTTTAACTGCGCCAAAACTCTTTCCAATAATGCCTAATCTTCTAACAATGAAGAACCCCGCAGCAAGCTGACGGGGTATCTAGCGGTTAATTTATTTCATACTCAAAGAATGTGAGCTGATTTCGCTCAATTAAGTCATATTG
>PFQB01000052.1 GCA_002793355.1 Candidatus Dojkabacteria bacterium CG_4_10_14_0_2_um_filter_Dojkabacteria_WS6_41_15 | reverse complement strand
GCAGAACTCAAAAAGTTCTTTTTGCGGAACTAAACAATATTATTCAACAGAGAATAAATAAAACTAACTTGCACTGGAGTAATTTAATGCAAAAGATTGCGAGGATAAAGCCAGAAAATGCCGCAATATTAGATACAGAGAAAGGAATCATTGAAAAGAATGAGAGTAATGTATTAGTTATTGATGAGTCGTTGTTGAAGCAAATCAAGTTCATAAAAGAGGGACAGTTTAATCAAAAAACAGGAACCACTACCTTAAAGTTAGTTGGTGAAGTCCAACCGGTTTCAAGCATTGAAGTTACAAAAGTTAGAAGAAGAAATTTATTAGAGCTGTATCCTTTTACATATAAAGAACTTGAATCAGAAATCAAGATAGTCTTACCCAATGCAAAGCCGTCTGAAATACATGAAGTCATTAAAGATAACGCAATCAAAGCCGACCCTACATACTCAGTGTTCTGCTTTAGAAGCAGGACACAAGAAGAAAAATACGAAAGCGATGCTATTCCTCCGACAAGCGTTAACAGCATTTATAATCGAGCAGCAATTGAGTTCATAGTTAAAGTATTACAAACATAGTGATGTACGAATCAGAAATTGAAAAACTAACAATCGAATTAATTGAGCACCTTGGATACACCTACGTATCCCCTGAAACGCTTGAAACAGAACGCCAAAACCTTTCTGACATTGTATTGGTACAAAGACTCAAATCAGCAATAGAACGTCTAAATCCAACCCTACCGCAAACTTGTAAAGACCAAGCACACAAGAAGGTATTAAGCACAGTAACGCAAAACTTACTTGAAAACAACGAAGCCTTTCATAAAATGCTAGTTGAAGGTGTGCCAACAGAGTTCTTTCAAGAGGGCGTTGATAGAGGTAAGAGTGTTCAGATTATCGACTATGAAAACATTACAAATAATGAGCTTATTGTTACAAATCAGTACACTGTAATTGAGAATAACCATAACAAACGCCCTGATGTTGTAATCCTAATTAACGGTATCCCAATACTCGTTATTGAGCTTAAAAATGCCGTGGATGAGAACGCCACAATGGAATGTGCATACAATCAACTTCAAACTTACAAGAAAGTAATTCCAAGCCTTTTTACATACAACACGATTGTTATTGCTTCCGATGGACTCGATGCAAAATCAGGCACAATTACTTCTGAACTTTCACGATTTTCCGCATGGAAAAGTATAGATGGCGTTAGATATGATAGTGCAACAACTCCACAGATTGAAACCATGGTTAAAGGTATGTTAAGACCAGACGTACTTCTTGATTTAATTCGTAACTTCATTGTATTTGAACGTTCCGAACGACAAGACCCACAAACAGGCCAAAAGATTATTTCAAAAGAAAAGAAGGTTGCTCAATACCATCAATACTATGCAGTGAATAAGGCTGTTGAATCGACTATAAGAGCAACTGCACAAACTGAAAGTTTCCTAAAAGACGCTCCACAAAACTTCTATCTACCTTCAGTAACTGACCAACCAAAAGGCGACCATAAAGCAGGAGTAATGTGGCACACGCAAGGATCGGGCAAATCACTTTCTATGGTGTTTTATACAGGAAAGGTGGTACAGCAATTGAATAACCCAACAGTTGTCGTGGTAACCGATAGAAACGATTTAGACGGTCAATTATTCGAAACCTTTGCAAACTGTAAAAACATATTACGACAAGAACCTATTCAAGCGACAAGTATTACGCATTTAAAGGAACTTCTAAAACGAGAAGCAGGTGGCATTATCTTTACAACCATTCAAAAGTTCGAGCCAGAAGCAGGAAAAGATGTATTCGAGTTGCTTTCAAACAGGTCGAATATCGTTGTTGTTGCGGATGAAGCACATAGAAGCCAATATGGATTTGGTGGCAAAGCCATTGTTGATGAGAAATCACAGAATGTTCTTATGAAGTATGGACATGCTAAGTATATCCGAGATGCAATTCCAAGTGCTACCTTTATCGGATTTACAGGCACACCAATCGAAAAGGTAGATGCCTCAACACCTGCCGTATTTGGGAATTACATTGATGTATACGATATTCAACAGGCAGTAGCAGATGGTGCAACAGTCCCAATCTATTACACTTCACGTCTTGCAAAACTTCACTTGAAAGACGATCAGATTGCACAGCTAGACCAAGAGATTGATGAAGTAACTGAAGGCCTAGAATTTGAAGCTCAAGCACGAGCAAAGTGGGCTCAATTAGAAGCTATTGTCGGACACACGGAAAGATTAAAGGTTGTTGCAAAGGATATTGTTGAACACTTTGAGGAAAGAAATAGTGCAATAAAAGGAAAGGGAATGATTGTCTGTATGAGTAGAAAAATCGCAGTTGATTTATATGCCGAGATAGTTAAACTACGACCAGAATGGCACAATGACGACCTTAGAAAAGGAAAGCTTAAAGTGGTAATGACTTCAAGCTCCTCAGACCCAATCGAATTTCAACCCCACCACACAAATAAAACAGAACGAAAAGAACTTGGCGATAGGTTCAAGAACGCTAGCGATGAATTACAACTAGTTATTGTTCGTGATATGTGGCTTACAGGCTTTGATGTTCCCTGTTTGCACACAATGTACATTGATAAGCCAATGAAGGAACACAACCTTATGCAGGCAATTGCAAGAGTAAATCGTGTTTATAAGGACAAGCCGGCAGGATTAATAGTCGACTATATTGGTATTGCTTCAGACCTTAAGGCTGCACTTTCAATTTACACTGAAAGTGGTGGTAAAGGTAAGCCTACACTGAACCAAGAAGAAGCTGTCGCAGAATTTCTCAGTAGACTTGAGATAGTTTCCAGAATGTTTAATGGTTTTGATTATGAAAGGTACTTTGATGCTGATATACGAGGGCGCTTATCTATTCTCCTTGAAGCGCAAGAACATATTTTAAGTGGCAAAGACAAACAAACTGATGAGTTTATTACGCAAGTAGTTGCATTATCGAAAGCATTCTCGATCGCAGTTCCACACGAATACGCCTTGAATCATAAAGATGAAGTTGCAGTATTTCAAGCCATAAAAGCACGAATAGTAAAGTTGCGTGGTATTGGTGAAGAAGGCAAAAAATCTCCTCGTGAAATTGAGATGGCAATTAAGCAAATCGTTGAAGGTGCGATTGTAACTGATAAGGTTGTCGATATCTTTGATGCCGCTGGCATTAAAAGGCCCGACGTTTCAATACTTTCCGATGAGTTCATGAACGAAGTTAGGAATATGACTCACAAGAATCTTGCATTGGAACTACTCAAGAAGCTTTTATCCGATGAAATCAAGTTTAAGCAACGAGTGAATATCATACAAAGCCAGAAGTTCTCGGAACTACTCAAAGGAGTCATTAATAGGTACAACAACCTTATTACCACTGTCGAAGTTATTGATGAGTTAATGAATATTGCTCGCCAGATGCGTGAAGGAGATTCAAAACAGGTTGAACTTGGACTTAAAGAAGATGAGTTAGCTTTCTATGATGCCCTCTCTCAGAATGAAAGTGCCTTACAGGTACTTGGTGATAAGCAATTAGCCTTTATTGCAAGGGAAGTACTCCAGAAAGTTAGAGAAAACACCTCAATTGACTGGAAAATTAAGGAAAGTGTTCGTGCAAAATTACGACTTGCTGTTAAGAGCGTGCTTAATCGTTATGGCTATCCCCCAGATATGCAACAGTTGGCAGTTGATAATGTGATTAAACAGGCGGAAATAATGGGAGAGGATACAGCTACAGAATAAGGAATTCCGGCTAGACTTCCTCTCAACTTTGCGGTACTTGTGTTGTATGGAAAAAACAATAAAAGTACCGGACATGCGATACTGCCTCTATGCCAGAAAATCATCAGAATCAGATGAGAAGCAGGCAATGAGTATAGATAGCCAACTCCACGAAATGAGTGAATTGGCAAAGCGCGAACATATCAAGGTCGTCGACATCATTACGGAAAGCCATTCGGCTAAAGAAACTGGTCAACGACCGCAGTTTAACCTAATGGTCGAAGGAATAAGCAGTGGCAAGTACAACGGCATTGTAACGTGGGCTCCTGATCGGATTTCGAGAAATGCAGGCGACTTAGGTCGAATAGTAGATTTGATGGATCAAGGAAAACTCTCGCTTATCCGAACTCATTCTCAGATTTTCACAAACAACCCGAACGAGAAGTTTCTGCTCATGATACTCTGCTCCCAAGCGAAGCTCGAAAATGATAACAGAGGTATAAACGTAAAGAGAGGGCATCGTAGCAAATGTCAGGCTGGGATTAGACCAACCATGGCACCTTTAGGGTATCTCAACATGATGAAATCGAATAGAATTTCGAGTGTCATTGTAGATCCAGAGAAATCTCCAATTATTAAACAGATGTTCATGCACGTCGCGGAGAAAGGATTGTCTGGGAGAGCAATTAGAAAATGGTTACGTATGATGGACTTTAAATCTCGAAGTGGAAAAGACCTTTCACTAAGTAGAATTTACGAAACATTGAAGAACCCATTTTACTATGGTGAATTTAGGTTTGGTAACAAATGGTACAAGGGAACTCATGAACCACTCATCACCAAACAAGTATTCGACAAGGTACAAATAAGGTTACAAACAACGCCAAAACAATGGAATAAACAGCTTTACCCTTTCAAAAAGATATGCAAATGTGGAAGCTGTGGTGGAAATATAACAGCAGAGATGAAGTACAGAGTAATCAAGAATGGGGATGTTCATCCACACATCTATTACCATTGCAGCAGAATTAAGGATTATGATTGTCCCGAACCCTACATCACTGAGACTGAACTCATACGACAAATTGTTGCTCTTATGCCTCAGATAAAGCTAGACAAGGAGTACCTCTGGAATCTTTTTCAGGACGAGATCAAAAGATTGGATCATTTACAACAAATTATGCAACGGAAAAATGGTGAGGCATTTGAAACTACTCCGCACAGGAATAACGCGAAAATAGCGAAAGTAATTAATCAAACTGAATCCGAAATGATCAAAGACTATTTCCTTCACATACTCCAGTATGGAACACCAGAAGAAAGGCAGAATGTACTAACTGGAGTTAAAACGTTATTTATATTGAAAGAACGGGAACTTCGTATTAAATACTAGATTATCGTCTTATAACAATGTGCTGAAACATTTCATCAGTATTTTCTTTCCATTGTCCTGACCACGATAGTTTAAGTTCAAGTGGTACCGGATTCGCATTTTTTGAGTAGACACAAATTTTTAAGTTGTAGTCTCCAGGTGTTAAACAATCCTTCTGTGAAAAAAGTGAATTCTCACCTGAAAAAACGAAATTAATTTGCTTTTTATCCTCAGGTGAATATCCAATAAAGATTGACTCATAATGAAAAGTTGAAGGGTCAACGATATAACCAATGTCTGCAAAAAACAGATTACCGGACTGTATTGTTAGTGCGCGCCTTTCGGAATCGTGTTTTGCAGACCAATTTAAAACCACTGGAGTAAAAACCCTTTCTTCAATATACTCACCGGAACTATCTTTCTTTGAAATTCCTTCTAGAAAGACAGTACAATCCTCCGCGGCTACCTTTCCTTCGTTTTTTACAGCAAAACGAAAATAATAGACTTGGTAACTCTTTGTTGTAACTGTCTTATGACAAAATGGGTTACTATGTTTGAAATCTATTTTTAACTTGGGGGAACGGAAGTTATATTTATAGTACTCGGACATCAACGGTCCAATAAATGCAACTAGGAGGGCAATTACCCCAATAGAAACCTGAATCCAATCCGAAATAGTCATCGTCAATTATATATACTTTTGTGACCAAAGAATAGACTTATCTCGGTTCCAAAGCTTAGAACCATCGACTTTTTGCACTTGGTGTTTTTACGGCTTTTAGCGTATTACAGGACTACGTTTACACATTTCCGAAAAGTAGCTATCAAAACAATCGCTAGCTTGGTCGTTAATTGATAAGGTTGACGGGTCTTGAAGGAATTAATCACAAAATGCGGGGCTGACGAGATTCGAACTCGCAACGTCCTTTAGTATTACGACTATCGATATTATGGGCGTACTTATTTGCGTTTTAGCCGTTTAGTTCGAACACCGTTACCTACGCCTTTTGACTCTTTATTTGCTCAAGGTTAAAACATTTGGTATAATTACACAATGTTAACAAGCAAAAGCAACCTATTCTGGTGGCGCCTCTAATCTGAGGTTGTTTGTTACGTCTTTTTCAAATTCATAAAAATTCCTGCAAACATCCTCCCTGTATTGGGCGGGTAGTTTCATTTGGTTAAAACATAAGTCTCCAAAACTTAAGTAATGGGTTCGAACCCCATCCTGCCTAATTCTCTGTTTTAAGTTAATTATTTGAGAATTATGGAGACTATGAAAACAACGAACGGCGAGACTGAAAGTATTCGAGTGAAAGTTCAGATTCCGATCCCAGATCGCGTTCATAAAAAATTTACTGCTACGCTGTTAAAACTTGGTTATCGAGCACCCGATGAATTATTCGTTGAGGTAAAAGTGCATCCATTAACTCAGAAAGTACTAAATACATACGACTGCTTACCTTTGATTGACATTTCAAATAAAGGGCAAGAACTTACTGGAATTGAGACTGTACGCAAATTTCAGTTGAAGGATGGTTACTCTGCTTACAACTATTTAGTTGCACAACAAGTTGAGGTTGATACGAGTATGCCCTCGCATAAGGTGGCTTTATATATATGCGGAGCACTGAAGGAAGAAATGCCACAGGGTTTCGCAAACACTTGTGCGGAAGCTGGAAGGAAAGTGGATGCTCATTTGCAGAAAGAGTATAAACACAATACCTACAAGAGCGATATTACGGAACTCGAGCGGCGCACTATTGTTCTCAACACACTCGTCAACAAATGCACGGTATTCCTAAAAAGGCGCGGTATTGAGGATGAACAATTTCTTATTGACCTAGTTCCACGTTTCATTCAAGCAAGAAGCATAATGAGTAAGATTAAAACTGGCGATGGAACGGCTGCCTACATGTCGGGTGCAATAGATGACTTATTGCTAGAAGGCTGTTTAGGCGCAACTGTGAACCTCCTTTTTATTAAATGTCCTCGTGTTGTTCAATACTATGACAAACTGGGGGAAAAGAGGCTTGATATTCTTACTTCAGTTCACGAAGAAGTACGAGAATCTGTGGATGGCGACCGTACATATCCAGGGAGTGAATATTTTAGCAAGTACCTTCATGATTTTCAGGAGCAATTTAGCAAAGTAGGTATTCAAATGGTTCCCGTCGTCCTTGTTGATGACATGACCCGAATTGATGAGTATTCACCAGAGGACAATGCAGAGATTCCACGTAAAGCATTGAGTTATGGACTGAAGTATAAACCAACGACTCTGTACTTTATGATTGGTCTAGCACCCGATTCTAGGTCAAAATCAATACTCCTCACCTATCCGTATGTTCTACTTGGGTTATTCGGTAAGCCTCTTGGCACTCGAACAGTTATCAGATTGGTAAAAAGTGGTGATTACGAACGATTGATACGGTATGTCCCAGCAATTATTTTGCGATGCTTCGACTATGTCTGTTTATCTCGCTCAGAAAAAAGAAATGTCAGACGAACAAATAAAGTCAGCCGAGTAAAATACCTCGTTAATAGCGTTGATAGCAAACTATTCTGCCCTAAGACTATGAAAAAAAAGGGATTTACATATGGATATATTGGGAGCTTCAGCAAAGAGAAAAATCTTCCTCTACTTGTACGTGCATATGCTCAACTTCCATTGGAAATACGAATGAACTCTCAGCTTGTACTAATTGGAGCGAATCCACCAGACTGTTGTAACGATTGTAAAATGGCAGTAACAGAGTTGAATCAGGAAATAGCCAAACACAACCTTGGAAATGAAATTACTGTAAAGCCCTATGTCCCACTTTCCACTCCTGAGATAGCTGCAAATGAATACCGTTCGTTTGCTGTGACCATATGGGCATCTGCTCAGGAAGGGTGCCCTAATATGGTTTTAGAAAGTCTATCGTGTGGGGTCCCCGTTTTGTTCTATGCTGGAGCCAAAGAAATAGCTGAGGTTGCAAATGAAAAAGTAAGTATTCGGTTCAAAAAACTTTACGCGAGTAGTATAACTACTGCCTTAAGAAGAGCGTTCACTGCTAGCAAAAAGTTATCCATAAACACTCGGGCATATGCCGTTGCAAATTTTTGCCTCTCTAAAACGATTGAAAATGCGATTAACTTCATCAGTTAAACTAATATGTACTCAAGCGAACCAACATTCGAAACAAATCTAATGGGAGAAACTGTGGTTATTTCTAAGCCAGAGCTTTTGGAACGGCACTTGCATGGAAATCGAATTCGCTCACTTGATAAAGCTTTTGAAACAATGAAGTTAGAATTTCCTGAAATTGTTGGAGGAACAGTATATGGTTCAATGGCAAATGGGTATGTGCATGACCAAAGTGACGTTGATATGACTATCTTTATTGATGTTGATGTGATTGGTTTGGCACAACAAACTTATGATAGAAAAATTGAAACCGGAGGACTAGATACTTCTTGTATCAAACTAAAGCCCTTTCTAAATAAAGTATATTCAAATTATACTAGTGAACTTATCCGAAAATACTTATCGATACCCAAGAATGTCCCATTAGCGCATATAAAGTGCCTTCCAATCTCCCGAAGTATTGTTACAGAAGAAATTCTGACATTAATAGAATACGAGAGAGATATCTTAGTTCAGTACGAAAAAGAGAATCAGAATGTAGAACTTGATTCTAAAATATTGCTTAGCACATTAAGACTGTATAACCCCGCCGATCAAATCGGTCAACTGTTCTTATTGCAAATTGGCGGGAATGGAATAGATAACTATCGAGAAACCATAATTCGATTATTAAGCGAAAATGAAGATGTTGCAAATCAGTGTTGGAAGGTAATAAGATTGACCTCACTTGCTTTTGAGAACAAAGAAGGAAGAGGACTTCCCGCATCGTTCGATACAGCAAAATTGTTGTACTTAAAGTAAATTATTTGTACTGGATCCAAACCAGTTTACTTTTCATTTTTATAAACAACCAAAAGTATACTTGCAACAATAAGCATCCCACCGATTACCTCAAACGTGCTTGGATAGTCACGAAGCAACAAGGCCGAAAACAGTATTCCTGATATTGGTACAAGTGCAGTAAATATTCCCGCAACACTTGCCTTGACTGAATCTAACCCTTTAAACCATAAGATGAAGGAAATGTATGTCAAAAATACTCCATAATACACAACAGCTAGACCGCCGACCAAAGTGATTTGTGGTATTCCAGTGATTAGAAAATCATATATACCAAGAGGAAGCATCATAAGTGTACTTATTACGGTAACTATTCCTGCAATCATAACCGGTTCAATCTTAGGGCTCAATTTCTTTGCAAATACGCTGAAGCATGCCTCACCAATGACTGATAATAATATGAGTGCTGTTCCAATAAACAAGCCAGAGTTCAAATCGATTTTAAAAGTTTGTGAGGAATAAGTGAGTATTAAACCAATTACAGCTAGTGAAATACCTATCTTTTGAACTGAAGTTTGTTTTTCTTTGAGAAAAGCAACTGCTAGCAATGCAATAAAAGCCGGTTGAAGCGCCGACAAAATTCCAGCGTAACTTGCATCAATATATTTTAAGCCGGTGAAGAGAAGTATTCTATAGAGTACAGTACCCAGAAATGCCTGAAGTATAAGATAGAAAAGATCAGATTTCTTAATTGAACTAAATACATTTCTCTTAGATAGTGTTGGCATAAACAGTAAGGAAGCAGTTAACAAACTAATAAACGAGGATAGGAAGATTGGCAGTGAGGTTGTTATTATTTTTCCTACAACCACGGATGTCCCCACAATGGTCATTGCAAGAGCTAAAAAGAGATACGATAAATTTTTATTTTTCATACAAGAGCCCAATATATTTAATTTGTAACATTCTACATGGATTTTACTTCTAGAAAAATAGTATGAAAAAGCTTAGAACCAAGGGGGATTTTATTAGTGATTTTTAGGCTGTTTTGTGTATTACAGGACAACGTTTACACATTTCCGATTTTGATGTCATTCTTGCGAGGGTGTTATGGGCACTTTAGTGCCATGTTTCCGAGTCTTGCGGAGTTTTAAGGATTCTGGCGGAGAGGGGGGGATTCGAACCCCCGATACGTAAACCGTATGCTACTTTTCGAGAGTAGTGCCATCAACCACTCAGCCACCTCTCCGCAATTAGCGTATTGTAGTAGATTCAACAAAATTCGGCAAACCACAATTCGGCGGTAATTCCAGAAAACTTACCCAATTAAGTACTCTTTCAATAACTTCTTCGTTTCCCCAAATAATTGCTTTTGTAAGTCGGTATTTTTAGCCAAATCAGTTAGTTTGGCAATTTTCATATCTTCAAGGTACTGCCCACTTAATCGCATATTTGGCGTGGAAGCGAGGAATATTGCTGTTTCTGCACCTTTGTCTGGAGATTTCATAAACCTTTTCGCAATATTGACCAAAAGCTTTGGCAGTTTCCTCCATAAACCCGTTGCAACAACACCTGGATGCAACGAATTCACAAAGATTCCATCCTCTCTCACCAAACCAGCAAGGTATGAAGCGTTCAAAATATTTGCCAACTTTGTTGAACCATACGTTTTATATACGTGAAAAGTTTGCGCCAAAGGAAAGTTTATCTGCCCAAACTTATGAGCATCGGAAGCTACGTTAATAATTCGCATGTTTTTTGTGTCACGCGCGGTTTGCTTCATCAACGGAAACAGATTGTAGGTAAGGATGAAAGCCGCAAAATAGTTCACCACCCATGTCATTTCCCAACCATGCGAATCCTTGCGGTGCTTAGAATCCCAAATTCCCACGTTATTCACTAAAACATCTAAATCGCGATATGCCTTGCCAATAAGTTTGCTGATTTTAGAAACTTGTTCAAGATTCTCGAAATCACAAACAAAGTAATCAACCTTTATTGGGTTAGTACTTAATGCCAATACTTGGGACTGTAGTACACGTAATCGTGCTTCGTCTCGCCCAATCAAAATAAGATCAAAGTTTTTTGCAGCCAGACTACGAGCAACCTCTTGCCCAATGCCTGATGTGCAACCTGTAATTAATGCTCGTTTGTTTCTTGCCATTCTGTATTTTACACTGCTTGCACTCATTCACAAAGTACGAGTATAATTCTCTATGGAAAGAAAAGATTTTGTCTCGGCCCTGGAAAAACAGATTGAACCTAACATTCTGCGACACTCGTTTGCAGTGGAAGCCTGTATGGAGGGTATTTACGATTATTTGCAAGCACAAGGTCGCATTACAGCGAACGAACCTGCGAAAGAGGACTGGAAACTTGCCGGTCTTATTCACGATTGTGATTTCGGGGGAGAATTTAAAGCAGAACATCCAGCCAGAACACGCGATATGTTGGCTAAATATGGCTTAGAAATTTCAGATACGGTATTAAATATGGTAAAAGCCCACGCACCAGAACTAACCGGTCGACAGCCATCGAACCTAGGCGAATGGGCAATATTTTGTGTAGACAGCTTAACTGGCTTAATTACCGCAGTTGCGTACGTTTACCCTTCCCGAAAAATCGCTGATGTAAAGGTTTCCTCTGTATTGAAGCGTTTTTTGAAAGAACCAAAATTCGCCGCAGGAACCAGACGAACTGAAGTTGCCCAATGTGAGAAACCAGAAGGGCTCAATATTCCAATTGAAAAGTTCATCGAAATCTCACTTACCGCGATGCAAGGTATTGCAGACGCATTGGAATTATAGTTTCACCAAATGATGGTATGAGTCCTTGGTCCTCGTAGTTCAATGGATAAAACACCAGCTTCCGAAGCTGGATTTGTGGGTTCGAGTCCCACCGGGGGCATTTGGAATATAAATGGAATCCATTTATATTCCAAATTGTTCAAAGAGGGACGAGAAACGGTAGCATGAGAACGTAAACGATTTTACGTTCGAACTACCGGGGGGCGAGGAGCGAGCATTTTCTAAACAAATGTGCAAGGAAATGCCGCGAGGTGACCGAGTCCCATTCAAGGTTGCAGTTCCAAGTCCATAAGCATATAATTATAGGATAACATTTTCGTCAATAAACAATGACAACGGACACAATAAATAGAAAAGGTCTTATCGAGCACTTCACCCATGCATTAACCGATGCCAAGGCAACACAAGGTAGCCTGGTGACAAAGATTGAATGTGAGCGATATGCTCGAGCTTTAGATCACTTTGCCGATATTCTAGGAAGCAACACAGGGCTTGAAGATTTAGCTTTTACGTTTGGTGACAAGCCAGAGGCGTTTATTCGTGGCACTGCTATTGTTAACGGACACCGGTTAAATCTCGTTATTAACAACGTCAAGAATGAAATTTCTCTAAATATCATGTCTAGGGAAGATCAAGATAAGACGAAGGTTTCTGTCGCAATGCATTTCCATGATGATGGAATCGACAAGATCCGAATTAAGAAAAGATGGTTTGATGAAAGCTGGGACGTAGAAAGTGCAAGTGCAACAGCAGGTAATAATCGACGAAACCGCACATCGACAAACACTGCTCATGGTACATTCCGAGAAACAAATTTTTGTTCGTCATTTGAAGGCACAGATGCGATTGACTTTCTTGAGCCATTGCAAAAAGCTGTACTCGAATCACTCGTCTAGTATTGTTCCCTCTTCCTCTCCAAAAACATATTCACCAACTTGGTGAACAGATTGTTGTTATTCAAATACTGATCGAAGATAATGTGCTCAATTCCAGCATTTTGCGCAAATTGTGAATCAATCTCACTGTCGCCGAAGTAAATAAATTGCTCAATTGGAACACCCGTTGTTTGAATCAGATTTGATAAACAATATGGATTTGGTTTCTTGTAACCAGCATCTGCACAGGAAATTACGTCATCAAAGAAAAGAGCAATTTTGTTCTCTTCTAGAACCTTATCTAGCAGCATTCGTGAACGATTCGTACAAATATAGAGTTTCTTGCCGCTTGACTTAAGAAAATCGAGCATGTCGATAACCCCATCAAACAATTTCATTTTGTAAATGCTTTCTTGCTGAATAACACGATCATAAGCAAGAAGTTTCTTTATGTCTGCCTTTATATTGAGGTCTTTTAGTATGGTGATGTACAGGTCTTCAATTGCCATTCCGCGAATTGCGTCATGAATTTGGCAAATAAGATCGAAATCCGCAGAGGGAACCTGACTGGTTATCACTCGAGCAATGGTTTCGCCACAAAATTTTCTTCCGTCGACGAGTGTGTCATCAAGGTCGAAAACAAAGACTTTTTTAATTTCGGATTTTTTTATAACTTTCGCTTCGCGAGAGCCATCAAGATCAAAGAAATACGAGATTGATTTGCTGACTATTTCCGCAATTTTCTGTAGTTTCTCTATCGATACCACAACTGCACCTAATTCGTAGCGGCTAACCATAACTTCGGTGCATTGTAGGCGTGCAGCAAGCTCTTTTTGAGTCAACTTCGCTTCAGTACGAGCAATTTTGATTTTTTCACCAATTGGTAATTTCACTCTGAATTATACATTGGCGTACTAGTACTGTCAATACTACTCGCTATGAGTAGGCTTTTCTTTCCATAATTCTATGATACGATAACGATATGGAATTACCCATCTCTCACACCCTCGTTTCTCAATTGACCTTAATTGAGAGAACCATCGCGACTTTGCCACGAACAGCCGACCATACCGCCTTTTATAAAAAACAGGCGCGGGACACGCAAATTACCGATTTACTTACGCTGGCGTCGTCGATGGAGCTGACGCTCAACGTAGACGACGCAAAAGATTTGCTGGACTCCCCCGAAGGGCAAACAGCGCCGCAGCACTTCCGACTATTGAAAAACTGTATTGCAGCAATGAAGTACGTACGAAGTATGCGCGAGCATAGCTTTACAACGGCGGTTATGCAGCATGAAAACAAACTACTTTCCGACGGTTTCAGCGATTTCTGGGAAGAAGGCAAAGTTCGGGCTCCACACGAAACACCAACCTACACTCAGGATGGGCTTCGCACCAGAACGACGCATCCAACATATCAACTTTGGACCGATATTCGGCAATTACTTTCTTACCCAGACGAAAATATCCATCCACTACTTCTTGCTGGAATGACCGCATATCACCTGATCTCCAGCTACCCATTTCTGCAATTTAATCTGCAAACCGCACTGCTTAGTACCTACTCTATCGTAAAACCCACACCTTATTGGATTTCTGGCACTGTTTCTGTCATGTCTTCTTGCCTAAAAACGATGAAACGAACCGATTTTACGTTTGATCCCTCCCCTACTCACTTTACACAATTCCTAGAAAAGTTGGTAAAAGAATACTCAATCCAAGTTGAAACCATTCACGACGCGCTAGAGCATCAATCTTCAATTGCTCCGCATATTAGGGCATCATTAAATGATCGGCAACTAAAGATTCTTACCTATTTCAAGCAACATAAAAAGTTACCTCGTAAGAAGTATGCGGAAATGATGAATGTTGCGATAGCGACCGCCTTCCGCGACCTCGACGATTTAAGCAAAAAAGGCTTGATTAAGGCCGTTGGAAAAGGGAGAGGAACCTCGTACATTCTGGCGCAACTGCCTACACCAGGGGAATTACCAAATCACGAACTTCTCGAAGAAACAGACACTATAATGGATTAATTTCTGTTCTGGTCATTAGCAATTTGATTGCACGTTTCATTTGTGTTTGGTGATCGACGATGATAGTTACAAGTTTTGCATTATTCTTCGTCATGTCACAAATAAATCTCATAACTTCTGTCCGAAGCGGTTTATCTTTTCCATCATATATTCTTGAAAGCGCCTCGTCGACAGCGACAAGTCTGGCACCGATTGCCGCTGCAACCGAAAAATAGTGATAAATCAATATGACATTTTGCTCCCCTTCCGACAGCGGTGAATTAGGATTTCGTTCACGCACATGTTCATGGAGTTCCGCGATAAGTGGATATTTCCTCGCCTCCTCTGCCTCTAGCAATCTGATTGCGGGGACCAGCGACAAATGCCCAATATAAACCGATCGAACTCTGTGCTGCTTTAAATTATTTTCCGTGTAAAAAGGCATTCCATCAAATGACACTTTCCCGCTTGAAAAGCTTGTGAGATAATTATCTGGCAAAGTTAAGGCTTTAAGTAACGTTGTCTTTCCCACGCCATTTGCGCCCATAAGCTGATATACCCCTGGATAAAAATTAAATGTATACGTGTGCTGGAGTGCATGTTTTTGTTTGTGCAAAATTGGGGCGAATTTATCCAAGTATATACCCGAGAAGCTGTTCTTTTTCGAGGATGAACATTTTCGTTTTTGTTTCAAATAACCACAATTGTTGACGATATGCATGTCCGACACTTCAATCGCCATAGTCAAAGCTCGTTGCATTTCTGTACTAGCTTCAGAGAGTCGTTCAAACTGGTAAAGAGATTCCCACAAGGTTGATGCCCGCCCAAACACCGTGAATAATAGGAGCAACCATTCATAATGTTGTGAAATTATTGCATAAGGGACCATGTAGCGAACGATCACATTTTGGCCTGCATTGGAAACGAAGGGAGAAAAGATCCGTACTGCAATAGCGCTGTTGCTAACTTTTCGCTTATTAATTATCGCATCGGCAATCGATTTCATATTTATTCGGAAGAAATAACCTGCGATTACCATTACCAAAATGTAGACGATGAAAAACGGCACGATTATCGCTCCCTTCCCCGTAACGGCTAGCAGGGCCATTAACGCAATAACAATAATAATATCCAAAATACTATTTACAATGTTCACCAATTTTAAGTAATAACCTGCAAGTATCGAGGTAGAGAAAGTAAAAGGCTGGATTATTTCAGAAGAGAAACCCTTTGACCGCAGTGTAGTAATAATCTGTGGAATAACTTGAATAGCTAATAAGTCATCAGCCATAAACAAGTACTTGTTTTGCACATATGACATTATTGATTCAAAGCACAACGCAAAGATAGAGATTTGTATCAGCGTACTGGTGGTTAACCGGCCATAAAAGACTCCGACATATACTGCAATATTAATTAGGAATTGAACGAACAACAAAACGAATTGGACTTTTGCATAGTAGCGAGTCGAAGCTCGATAATTATTGTACGGAATGGAAATTGTATCTTCGTCAAGAATTTCAACTATTCTATCTAAGGCAGTCCAGTTGAACAGGACGTTGAACATTGTAGACGAATTTTACCATAAAACGGCCTATAGCTGAATTATCGTAGTTTCAAACTATCAATTACCTGACAATCCTCAAGCGAAAGTTCGAACGCCATACTATCAAGATTTTCGTTAATATGCGCTCGATTGGAACTCTTTAGCAAGGCCATCACACCTTCTTTTTTCAGGAGCCAGTTAAGTGCAACTTGATTGGGGGTTGCATTATATTTTGAGACGATCTTCCCGAAGTCTTCAATTGTATGGGCAATATTGCTCATACCACGATTTAACGGGCGATAGGCAATTATTGGGATTTTCTTCTTCTGACAATAAGCAATTGTCCCGTTTGATTCACTTTCGCGGTCGAATATGTTGTACAAGATTTCGACCGCGCCAATTGGAACACTCATCTTTTTTCCGATGTTTATGAGATCGTTACTTGTTGCATTAGATACGGCGAACGCACGAATTTTCCTTGTTTTTATTTTCTCCTTCAGAAAACTCTCCACTTCCTTTTCTGAAACTGCAGAAAATACGGGCCTGTGAATCTCAAAAACATCCAAGTAATCTGTGTTCAACTGTTTTAGATATTGCTGGAAAATCACTTCCAATTCCGTTGCATTCTTGTATTTGTGAATATCAAATTTACACATCAGAGTCAGCTTCTGCCGATCAAACTCCTCAATTGCCTGACGAATCAATTCCAACGAACCTCCTTCCCCTTGTGCAATCCAACAATCAATCAACGACAATCCTTTGCTTATTTGGAATTTTATTTGAGTAATCTCGTTAATGTAATCAGAATATGGGCTTTTTGTCATATACCCCCCAATTCCCCACGTCCCAATGCCGAGTTTTGGCATCTGCTTGCTAAATATGTTAATGGTTGGTAATGACATGCGTATTTTTATACAATTTCTGATTCTTCCCACATCGCGTCGTAAATACTATTCAGCAAACCAACGATAAGGGGATCTTTTATTACTAAAGCCCAATACTTGCCGTTTTTCAATGTGGTAAAACCAACTCGGTCTCCGAACGTTGAAAACATTGATTGATGATTGAGAATTTTTTGATAACGTCGGCATTCCTTTAAAAGTGACACATTACTGACATCATATTCATCGGGTGTTGATTCTTTATCATACATAACTCGAATCTGAATACCTCGAGAAACACGTTCCTTTATAAACCAGGACATGGTTTTATCTAATTGCTTTTTGTCACCCGCGACCGCAAGTGCAATACTGGAAGCTGCAAGATCACGAATTAATGTCACATCACCTTTTATCAATTCCCGATGATATCGGTCTATTGCGTCTGCGCCAGTAAATACCTGCACATTTTCATCATGATAATGGTCTGCAGAATATTGTTCTACATCTGCCAGTGCGGTAAGGAAACTTAGTTTCGAGTTTTCTACTTCAGCTTTTTTTTGTTTAAAAATAGAGACAATTTTTTCTTTAGGAGAAATTTTATATAATTGATTACGCGAATCAGCTGAGGAAACAATAAAACCCTTGCTGATAAGTGCCGTAATTGCCTTATACGAAGCCGACTTGTCAAGAGAGTTGTCTTTGTATATTTGGTTTCCGTAGCTTTCGCCCTTAGAAACCAAGTACGTATATACGGTGATTTCATTTTGAGTGAGCCCTAATTCTTCAAGTGACTTTTTTAGTTGCATGAAAGATTATACTACGTAGTGGTCTTTAGTGTCAACTTGGCACTACGTAGCAACAGGCTAGGCGGGTTGCATCATGAAGTTCGCGGCAGAAACTGCCATTGGATCATTATGGTTATATTTCAAACCTTTTCGTTTTTCTGGCAGTGGAATTCCCATTTGCTCAAGTCTTGCCTTCGCGACAGCATATACTTTTTCTTTTTTTCTTGTGATCTCTTCTTCTAAACTATCCGCGGCATGATGCCAAGGTTGAGCTTTTACGTCCTCTTTGCTATGGCGACCAGGAACGCTATCTATCATGGCTCTCACCTCGAGTTCGAATCGTCGTATTCGTAGTGAACCCTGAGCTTTTTGATATGCTGCTAACGCTTCATCATTAGTCATTACTTTTTCAGCAGCTTCAACCGGTCGGCGAGGGAGTGCATCAATTGCAGGTATGCTTCTTGCGCGGTATGGATCTGATTCACGAGGACCACTTGCACCTCCATTACTTCTATATCGTGGTGGCTCACCACCTTCGCCTCCGAATCCCATAGCTAGTTACCAATAATCTATTTCTCTTGCAATGCTTCCAGTATCGCTTTATCAACAACCTGAGGATTTGCCTTCCCCTGCATCTCCTTCATGACTTGGCCGATTAGGAATTTGTAGGCTGCAGGATTCTTTTTCATATCTTCGAGAACTTTTGGATTGGCTGCGATCACTTTTTTGACGATTTCGTTGATGGCGCCTTCGTCGTTGACGACTTCTAGGCCTTTTTCTTTGACAATGACGCTGGCTTTTTTGCCGGTTTCTAGCATTTCTGGCAAAATTTGCTTCGCAATGGTCGAAGAAATTTTGCCAAGATTCAACAGTTCGACTAATTCGCGCAACATTTCGTGCGACAGCTTTAATTGCGCGAGTTTGACCTTGTTCGCGTTCATAAAGGCTATAACATCGCCAACAAACCACTTAGCAATTTGCGAAACTACTTTGTTGTCGGTAACGCCTTCAATTGCTTGTTCGAACCATTCGGCGCGACCTTTTGTTGCAATTAGAGTTTCGGCCAATGCGCTATCAAGTCCACAATCCTTCATATAACGAGCTTTCTTATCGGTTGGCAATTCACACATGGTTTCACGATTGGCAAAAATTTGCTCATCGGTAAACGTGATCGGCGGAATATCCGGTTCAGGGAAGTAGCGATAATCATTGGATTCTTCTTTAATTCGCTGAGAGTGCGTAACACCGGTTAAATCGCGCAAACCACGGGTTTCTTGGACGGGGGTTTCACCTTTGTCGAGCAGTTCACTTTGACGCTTTAATTCGTAAGCAATAACTTTCTCGAGGACTGAAATGGAGCCGATATTTTTGACTTCGACTTTATATTTTGGCAAGGCAGCTTCGCCCACTTTGCGAAGCGACATGTTCACTTCAAAGCGCATTTGCCCTTTTTCCATATCCGCATCGCTAACACCGATATATTTGACGGTTTGTCGAAGACGTTTTGCAAAGAAGGTAACGTCTTTAATTTCGCGGAAATCTGGTTCGGTAACCACCTCAACCAAGGGAACGCCTGACTTATTAAAGTCCAGCATGGTTTTCGCTCCTGAATGTATCGACTTCCCTGTGTCTTCTTCCATGTGTACCCGAGTGATACGAATACTTTTTGTACCTGCTGTCGACTCAATTTCGACATTGCCTTCGTAGCCAAAAGGCAGATCGTACTGCGAAATCTGGTAACCTTTCGGCAAATCGGGATAGAAGTAGTTTTTGCGGTCAAATTTTGAAAATTTGTTGATGTTGCACCCGAGAGCAAGGGAAAGCTTAATGCACTGCTCTATCGCTTTTTTGTTTGGAACGGGCAGCGCGCCGGGCAATCCCAGACAAACTGGGCACACGTGGCTATTTGGTGGCGCGCTAAAGTATTTTGCGTCGCAACGGCAGAACATTTTCGACTTTGTTTTCGCATGAATGTGGATTTCTAAACCAATGATTAGTTCGTAGACCATGCTATTTTACCTCCTGCTCAAACTGATATCCGACATTAAGAATGATATCTTCCCTAAAATGCGGTGCAATTAACTGCATGCCGATTGGTAGCCCATTCTTTGCAAAACCGGTTGGGACCGAAAGTCCTGGCACACCAACTGGATTTACCGACACAGTAAACGCATCCATTAGCCATAACTTGAGTGGATCACTTTCATTTTCCCCGATTTTCGGTGGCAAAACGGGCATTGTTGGGGTCATAATGACATCGACTTCGGTAAATGCACGAACAAAATCTTTCTTCAATAATTGCCGTACTTGCTGTGCTTTTTTATAATACTGATCAGCATAGCCCGCAGAGAGCGCATACGTTCCGACCATAATTCGGCGCTTCGCCTCGTCGTTAAAGCCTTTACCACGAACATCTTTAATCTTCTGCATCCACGTGTCGCCTTCCCCTTCAATTCCATAACGAATCCCATCTAATCGGGCAAGGTTCGAGCTGGTTTCGCTAGTTCCAATAACATAATAGGCAGCAACGGCATATTCGGTATAGGGAAGTGAGATTTCGATTACTTCGGCACCAAGACTACGAAAGACATCGGCAGCATGTTCCATACTTGCTCGAACTTCGGGATCCAACCCTTCACCAAAATATTCTTTTGGCATGCCAATTTTCATTCCTTTTATTGATTTATCGAGTAGCGTCGAATACGGCAATACTTCAGCCGTTCCTGTTGTCGCGTCGCGTGCGTCTTGACCTGCTAAATGCTCTAAAACTATTGCAACATCTTTAACGTTTCTTGCCATTGGCCCCATTGTGTCGTACGAGCTTGCATAAGGTGCTGCTCCGTATCGAGAGACACGCCCATAAGTCGTTTTCAAGCCCGCTAGACCACAGAATGATGCTGGGCATCGTATTGAGCCACCGGTATCCTCGCCGATTGAAAATACGCCACCACCGTACACAAGGGACGCTCCTGAACCAGAGCTTGACCCGCCCGGAACATACTCAATATTGATTGGATTTTTCGTTGGACCAAAGCCCGAATGTTCTCCTGTTGTTCCAAAGCCGAAACTGTCACAGTTGGTTTTACCAAGTAACACCGCGTTTGATTTTTTCATTAATACTTCTACCGTTGCATCGTATGGCGAAATGTAGCCTTCTAGAATTTTAGCTCCACCCGTTGTCTGCACCCCTTTGACGTTGTAAACGTCTTTAAGTGAATACGGAATTCCGGCAAGAATCGAAAGTCTTTCATTCTTTGCGCGCAACTCGTCTACTTGCTTCGCGCGCGCTAACGCAATCTCTTTGGTTACCGTAATGAAGGCGTTAATAACAGGTTCTTGCTGCTCAATAACGTCTAAGGTCGCTTGCGTTAGCTCAACAGATGAGAGTTTTTTGCTTGCTAATAATTCACTTGCAGTGGAAATCGTCAGTTTTTTTAGTTCATCCTGGTTCATATTAGTTGTCTCCTCCTGACGTTATAACGCTATCCACCGTAATATATCCATTTTTTGCTGTTCCCTTTCGGTTTTGCGTTGCTTCCTCTTGTGTGAGTGTCTCTTCGGGCTCATCTTCGCGCAAAACATTCGATAAATCTACGTGCGAGGTAAAACCTTTTGATTCGTCGGCGATTTCGTTTACTTTGTGCACATATTCTAGAATGGCGGGCAATTGTTGTTGGTACTTTGCTACTTCTTCGTCGGTCAATGTAATCATTGCAAGATCCGCAATGTGCCGAATTTCTTCGGGAGTTAGTGTTGTACCTTTCATAGTAGGAATTATAGCACTAAAAACGCATGCTCCAGTTATACTACAAATATCACTCAACCATCTTGTTTTAAAGATATGTCAGGCATTTTTGTGCCAGCTTAAGTTTTTCTTCCACAATTTCAATAGATGCCCTCATCTCTATAGAAATTGGTGCATTGTTCGACAAGTCAACGGCTTTGTTCGGATTAATCATGATAAAATGTAATAAGTCGAGGTAATTTCCATCAACATAAAACTGCTTGAACGTGTATCCCGTTTTAAAATAGCCAACTTTTTCTGCGGCTCGTACAGAAGCGACGTTACCATCGACTATGTCGCCATATATATAAGATAAATTGAGCTGTTTGAATCCAAAATGTATTAAAAGAAGGTGTGACAGTGTTCCAAGCCCCTTTCCAAGCATATCGTTATTGAAAATAGTTATCCCCGAGTGGGCTGATTTCCATTCTTTTATATCAAAAAAACTTATAACTGCAGATATATCTTTACCTTTAGGTTGAGCAACCCAAACCAAATCGTTCTTAAGTCCACTAAACCTGTCAATATGTGCCTCGTACCATTTAATTCTATCCTCTTCTGGTCTTGCGCCTATCGAAATATACTTCAAGGTACTAAAATTGGACATTCCTTTGCCAATATGAACTAGTTCATCTCTTCGGGGTGGTCTAAAAACCACTTCCAATCCCTTGTACTTTGCGTTAATAACTGGTCCGAACATAATCAGGAAATATTAAATTTAGCTAGAAAAATAATACTGATACAGCTTTTTATTATAACTCATCGCAGCTTTCTTTCCCATCAGTAAGGAAACAAAATATACTTGAACAACCCCAAAATATTTTCCTTTTGAACAAAAGATTGGTAATACTTGATCTTGAATTATTTTATATCCTTGCCCTTCTAAAACATGCATAGACAGATTGTTGTTGCGCTTCAACTTCTCTTCTTCGATCTCTTTAATAATAAACGTGAGTTCACCCGTAGCTTGATACTCCTCTCGTATTTTTTGCGCGACTTCCAGAGAATCAAGTACTAGATGTTTCAAATTGTTTTTTATCACATTTAGGAATGCAAGTGGGTAGACAATATAGTGTGAGGGTATTCCATTCGTAATCTTCCTAGTATAAATCAAATCCCAATGTTCCTGCTCAATTTTGTTCTTTCTGAGTAACGGCTTACTTGCTTGGTTTAGCCGTTCTTTGTATAATTTTTCACTATACACAACAAAAGAAAGCCCCATAGGAATTGATATATCTGAGGATGTTCTTAAGCCATAGCCTGAGAGCTTATGGAAATCACCTATTATTGCAGTTCTTCTTTGTTTCAGAATGTTATTAATGGTTGCATTCCACGGATTAGCAGTTAATAATAGCGGCCACATTTGTGCTGCATCCACGATAATAATCGCATCTTTTCTGGTTTTATCCACAATGTCTATAGACAAACTTGAGAAGCCGGTTTCTGGTGTGCCGTGGGTAATAATTACTATGTCTGCCTCGCTTATATTCCCTACTCTGGAAAGAAGTTTGTCAGCAAGATTATCAAGTTGCCTTATTTTCCATAATTCTTGGCATTTGTCTATATATACTTTAGGTTTTGTGTCGAATAACGGAATTACTTGTAAAACAGTATCAAGTAGCCCCAACGTTGCTGAATGATTCCAATCAAATCCAATTGGTGAAGTAAAATAACTGTTAAAGAATTTCACATAATCATTGTGAAGTTTCATTACCCAAGGAGAGAGATATGGGGAAAGGTCACTTAAAGCATCTTTTACATTGTACTTATCTCGGATTCTTTTCGCTTCTTCCACTATCAAGTCGCTAATTTTTTTTGGCAACATGGGTGCGCACCTCATGTTTAGCGGTTCATGAGTATCATACAAAATCTTCTTTATCATTTAGTATTTTATTCCTATAGTAGTGCGGTGTCAAAACCGAACTATTTCTTCGCCAGGTCCTTCAGCACTTCCATAGCAACTAAGTCTAAAAATGTGAGCGTCTTTTACTCAATATAGTATCCCGCACCACTCTGAGACCGAATCAGCCTCGAGTTGATACCTACCGCATCGAGCTTTTTGCGTAAGGTAAACACCAACTTGGGAAAATAGTAAATGGAGAACTTGGAGCTCGCGTTCTCGTGCCAAAGCGTCTTTGCAATCGTGCTGGAGCTCACATACCGTCCTCTGTTCTCGGCCAATGTTCGCAGGAGTGCGTCTTCACTTTGCGTGAGTCCACTGATCGTTATCCCATTAATTTCGATTGGATTGGACAATTCAATGTCGCAAACGTTTGCCGTCAGACGCAATTTCTCGACCATTGCCGGGGTTTGGGTCACATCCTTAAAAAGCCAACTGGAATCAATCTTATCGCCGAAGATTCTGGTCATCAGGGGTAGGTTCGCAAGCACCGTTGCAATCGAAACTTTATTGTGCCACAGCCCCGATTTCATAAATGCTGGTTCTTTACGCAACCATTTCTGATAGTTGTAAAGGTGAACCAGCGCCTGAATAACCATTGCCCCGATCGTCAACAGTGGTGATGCAATATTCCAATACACCGCGATCATTTTCCCATTTTTGTGATAACAGTAGGAACCTGCATGTCCGTAATGAGTGACGTATACAGTAACGTGCTCAACTTTTTCTTCAACCTGCTCAAACAACAGCGTAAGCACTTGTACAAAATCCTTCTCGACTTTATGCCACGCTTCTTTTGCCTGCCGCAGTTCGCGAGAGGAAACGCCATTCGTTGTGTCAAGAAACTCCTCGTAGCGGAAAAAAACATGCTCATGTCCCTTGCAAAGTGCAGGTACATTAAGCTCTGCAGTAGCCAATTCGTCGATAAAATCATACGTGAACGTTTTACGAATTCGAGGGAGCACAGTCGTTTGCAACGGAAGGATACGCAAATTCGTGAATTCCTGCAAAAGAAAGCGCTTTTGCAGTCCTGGAACTCGATACAGATTGCTGAGGCTGAACAAAACCACCCCCCGATCGATCTCTTCTCCGCTGATAAACTGAAATTTCATGGTTATTTATTGCTGGTAAGAATAATTTAGTAATAATTTTACTCTGTTTGTGTCATAAAATCAATACTATAAGATAAGTCTATGAAAATGATAACCTCTCCCGCTGCTGCTATCCTTGAAACGCGTAGTGCCTTTCAATCGGCTGAAGTTGGCGAATTAGCTGTACGCATGCTCAGAGATTCTGAAAAGGTTCACAAAAATGCGACGACGCTGCTCGGCCACCTGGCAATTGAATTATTCTATAACCAAAAAGACGGATTTATGAAACAATTCGATTCAGCACGTTCCGTCAATATTCTTGGGCAAGAAATGCCAATTGGCGCAATTATGGTCGCAGCAGGCTATTACTTGTCACTTTGTGACAAAGACTTTCATACTCGAGTAAATAAATTTGTACAAAACAAAACAATTACTACGGCGGCTCTAAATTTCCCTGCTCTTCAACTGAATTATGCTCTACAACACCAGTCAGTAATGGCAGGTATTGCTCAAGTGCAAAGTCAACTACAAAGAGACGATAAGCAAGAGAAACTACCTTTGTTTTTTGTTCACTTTGCACATATACTGGTTGGACTTGCCGAAAACGGAGAAAGAAACAATGTTGCAGGCTTCTCTGGGATTAGAGGATTGTTTCCTGATAAGGCGTCACTCGAAGATAAGGTTAAGTTTGTTCACTTGGCAATTGTTGAGAATATCGCTTGCTATGCTCGGGAAAAAAAATGAGGTTACTTGTGCATTCTGATGCTCTTCTTCCCACTATTTTATTCCCAAAAGCCAAGCTGACTACGTCGACAATCTTCAAAGAAAATGGTCGGATTCCATTAATGGTTTTCCATTCATAGCGTAATTATAACGTTCTCCTAATAAGTTGTCCAAAGCTGCAATATCTGCCTAGATATTTTACGTGGATTACTCACTTTACAAGTGAAAATAATTTGGAAATGCACTGAATTTTGGGAATAATATTAATATCCGATGTATAAAATTTCGAATACTATATACAATTCACTCAATGCCTAAGAGCACCCTGCAAGTAAGTATTGAGCCCTCAAGATGTGCAATGTGGATTTTGATATCTTCTCCTTCTTCTTCGTCAGGAACAAATATAATAACAACATTCGATTGGGAAAGGTATGCTGCACCAGCTTGCGACCCTGACATAGGTCTAACAACGGAGCTTTCGAACAGTATATCAGGCTTAAGTCCTCGCGCCGCATCTCCGTTAATAATATCTTGAGCATACAAAGCTTGCTCTGCTAACTGTGCACCTGAGGTGCCAAGTTCCAATACAGCACCAATTTTATGCGTTTGCCCGAAAAAATCTTGAGTTTCGGCAGACATAGCCTCAAGTTCCACATACGCGTCTGGATTCCTACTCAACCACTCGACTGCCTCGCTGACACCAATATATTGACGTGCTTTTGAAAATGGTACCAACTCTGGTTCTGACATAGTACATTATACAATTAGATACTTATACATACCAATCACTTAATCATACATAAATCAACTATCCAAATTCCCAAAATTGGTAATCCTATTGCAGCATTCTACCCACGAACGACTATAACATGCCAACACCCTTAAGCGCACGTATGCCACCATCAAGTTTATCGAGAATTGGTTGAATCGGCCTACCTTCATATTCGCTAGGCACACAAACTACAACAAATTGAGATTTCTCTCCCTCTAAGCCCAAACCAATCATCCCGACGGGGTAAGCCCTTGTCGGCTCAACAACATTGTTGTATCTACCGCGTCCAGTCATTGCGGCATTTACTGTCAAAATGTCATCTGCAGTTACAGCTGATTCAGGTTTCAGTTCCATCAAAGCAACTATCCTGTGCGTGCCACCACGAAGATCCTCGCCAAGAAAAGAAGCTGCCTCACCGACTATGAAGCTCCCCGCCCTCACGGACGGGGTATCTCCTTTTTCAGCTCTTCGCGCTGTTCCTCGTCATGCCTACCTTGTTGTCT
>PFQB01000039.1 GCA_002793355.1 Candidatus Dojkabacteria bacterium CG_4_10_14_0_2_um_filter_Dojkabacteria_WS6_41_15 | reverse complement strand
AGGGACAATGCTTTTCTTTGGCCCGACATACCAATCGCCCCGCGCGTTTTTTCTGCGCACACGAATAACGAAAAACTTATTTTCGTAATAAAACGGTTTGTTTTCATCAGAGCACATCAGCTTCCCAATCAGGCTTAAAGGGTGAATGGTTCGCCCAAGTTACCTTGAGTATGAGTATTAGGGTTTAACTTCCGGCCGTCACAAGAATTGTTCTTCGCTAGGCAACCAAATATCCGACATCCGCCAATCTATTAGCTCCAAACCTTCCGGAATATAAAGCCGTTTGCATTGCACACTGCTTTGATCATCTGGTCGGAAATCAATTACGCAGTAAGTGCCCGCATTTACATTGTAATAATTACCAGAGAGAACTACAAAGCATACATTGTCCAACGCGGATACATTCACATAATTCGTACCCTTAAATAGGGTACGTTTAAATCCATGGCGATGACCAAACAAGTGAAATCCCAATCCTTTAACTTCTTCTTCATGAATGCGGTGCATTCTTTCATGAGTGATCAGCATAAGCCGAGCCACATCAATCTTGGAGTTTTTCAGGACTCCATATAAACACTGCCTATGCCATTGCTCAATTTCTTTATGGACTAACAGCGCATCATTAAGGTAAGTTTTGTATTCGGGCGACGCCTTTAAGCTTTCATAATTTTTCCAGATAGCCTTTTTCTTTCGTTCACTCTTCGGATCCGAAGGGAAAGGAGCGGGAATATAAAAATCATTACCCGTTTTGCGTTTATCAATTGCTTGGTGTTGTTGAGAGATTGGCTCAGATTCGGCTAGGGCAAGATCAAATGCATTCTTAACTCCTGTAAGAAGTGCTGAATATTTTTTCTGTAGCGCTTCGTTGAGTTGCAAAGAAATAGGGTTGTTCCCCCAGTGGGTTGGGCAACCACTAAACCCTGTAATAAAAAGCTCGCCGACTGTTTCAACTTGCAAATGAAGAAGGTGGAATTGATCACCAAACCTTTCTTCATAACCAAGTTGATTATCCCAATTCCCATAAACGTAATAGACCGGGCAATCAAATGTAGAAACTATCGAAAGCAAATCTGGTACAGCTTCACTACCCATATCACCAGCTATTACGACAGCATCAAAGCTATTTTTTTCTTGTGCCCTTAACTTACGAACACAGCCAAGATTCAAATGTACGTCGGAAAAAGCAAGAATTTTGGTCATAGCCCGTAATCAAATGCTTTCACGAATAAATTCAAGAAGTCATCGAACAAGCGATTTGTGAAAAGTGATGAGTAGCAGGGTGTTATAAGGGGGGGCGCGCTCAAAAACCAAGTGCAACATTTTTAGAGGAAAATGTTGCATGGGAAAATTATACAAGCAGTTGAGTGTTGAAGAGAGAACGATGATTCA
>PFQB01000107.1 GCA_002793355.1 Candidatus Dojkabacteria bacterium CG_4_10_14_0_2_um_filter_Dojkabacteria_WS6_41_15 | reverse complement strand
TAAAGACAAACTCGCAGAATCGCGAAAAGACAAGCAAGCCAAACTGTATACCGTTGCAAAAGACGATATTCTCAAGTTTGGTGATGTGCAAATCTCGTTTTTCCATGTAACGCACAGTATTCCGCAGGCTTATGGTGTATGTTTTCATACCCCAGAAGGTCGTGTCGTGTATACCGGCGACTATAAGTTGGATGAAACGCCAATCAACGATATTCCCACAGAAATGGGAAAGATTAAGGAACTAGGTCGCAAAGGAGTTTTAGTAGCTTTGCTCGATTCGACGAATGCTTTCGAAAAAGGAAAATCAAATTCAGAATTGTACATCCGAGATGTGCTAGAAGAGCAGATTCGGAAAGCTCCCGGTCGGGTAATCGTCGCGACGTTTTCGTCACTGGTTACGCGTCAGAGCGGTCTTATCGATGTTGCGAAAAAGCTGAACAAAAAGGTGTTTGTTTCAGGTCGAAGTTTAGAAAGTAACATCAAGATTGCTATGAGAATTGGGTACATCCACCCTCAAGCCAATGTAATGTTGGGCAGAAATGATTTGGATAAACATCCAGATAACAAACTGTTGATCTTATCGACAGGTAGCCAAGGTGAGGAATTTGCCTCGCTTACCAGAATTGCGAAAGGAACACATAAGACTATCTCGCTGAAGAAAACCGATACGGTCATTATGTCCTCAAGTGTAATTCCAACGAAAGTAATGGAAGTGCAGAATCTGATGGATGCAATTGCCCGTCGTGGTGTTCGCATCATTAACACCCGTTTAATGGATGTTCACTCAAGTGGTCACCCGAATCAGGAAGATATGAAGGAAATGGCTTTGGCCTTGAATGCAAAGTACAACATTCCCGTACACGGGTTTACCTCGTTTGCCGCGCAACATCGACAAGTACTGAAGGAAGCAGGTATTAATGAATCTTCTGTGTTTATCCCCGTAGAAGGGCAAGTGTTTGCCTTCGAAAACGGCATAATTAAGCATGAAAAGAAAGTTGCAGCTGATCCGATTTATGCGGTAGGGGACATGATACTCGAAGATGGTGCGCAGATTATTGCCGAGCGAAAAGCCTTAGCAAAAGATGGCATTGTCGTGGTATCTCTGGTACTTGAAAAGGGAAAGGTTACTAAGGTTTCAACTGTGGTTAAAGGCATTGATGCTGAAGATAAGCAAAAGTCAGTTCTTGCCGAAATCAAGCAGCGAATTGCAGGCTTACGTGGCAAAGTTTCCGACGAAAAAGCGGTTAAGAAAGAGATTTACGCGAGAGTTGGTGCCTTCTTCCATAAAGTGTTGCGAAGGTATCCTATTATTATTGTTGATGTTGCGCATGAGTAAGTGCTATCTGTTCGATATTGCCGTGCTCAATCGGTAGTGCTATACTGAACCATGAAGCTATTCTCCCTTTTCGGAGGGGCCAAAAAGCCAAAAACGACAAGCAAGTATTTGCTATCTCTCGACATTGGAACGGAAGTCATGAAAGGGCTCCTTTTTTCGATGTCAAACCTTGGTGTCGATATTTGGTCTTCGTATCAAGTTACGCAGCAAACGCATGCAATGCGAAGCGGAGTAATTCTGAATCAGGATACTGTATTGGAAAATGCCAGGTTGTGTGTGCAAAAACTTGTCGAGAAACTGGATCCGGACGAAGTCCCCACAAAGATGGTACTTGGAATGGCCGGTGAACTGGTAAATGGCATCTCTATTCGTGTTTCTTACGATCGTGGGCGTGATGCAAACCGCAAAATAACTGAACCAGAGGCAAACTCGGTCGTTGAAAATGTAATTAGTGACATTTTGACCAAAGGTAAGGGCGAATTAGCAAAGCGTTTGGATACCACCGAAGACAATGTAGAAGTTTTGCAGATTACTGTAACGGGTATGTTTGCCGATGGCCTCAAGGTCGATACGGTTGTCGGGCTTGCCTCCGAGGAAATTGTGTTGAATTTGTATGCTTCGTTTGCGCCGAAGACATATGTAGCAAAATTACGTGAAATCTCGCAGGCCTTAGATCTAGAAATAGCATCGATTGTAACGCAACCGTTCGCCGTATCACGTTCGTTTGCAGGTAGTTGGGACTCGCAATTCTCTGGAATTTTTATTGACATTGGTGGTGGCACAACAGACGTAGCATTGGTGCAAAACGGTGACACTATTCAAACACAAATGTATGCCTTCGGGGGTAGAGCTTTTACCAAGAAAATAGCCCAAGCAATGGACGTTAGTTACAATATTGCCGAAGGGCGAAAGATCAAGTATTCAACGGGGGAATTACCGCAAGATTTACGTGACGAGGTTCGACGTTTACTTGCTCCAGATGTGCAACTGTGGCTAGACGCTTTGGTTGTTGCCATGGAAGAATTCGAAAACGTTCCAGAATTCCCTGCACAGTTCTTCCTTTGTGGTGGTGGTGCCATGTTACCTGACCTCAAAGAGGCAATCCTTTCGTATCCATGGCACAAACACTTGCCCTTCAAGCGCTTGCCAAAGGTTCTGCTAGTTACTCCAGATAAACTTGACCGGGTATATGATAAGAGCGGATTATTGATTCATCCGTATGATGTAACACCCGCTTCGTTGGCGAAATTCTATTGGGACGTCATTCGCCAGCCAAACCTTAATTACTTGGGAACTTATTAACGATGATTGACGCAACACCAGACAAGAAAGTAGTGAAAATCAATGTAACAATCGATGATGACATAAATTTGATTTTAGATGCAATTATCAAGGTTGATGCTGCCTTTGTGATGTTGGTATTACCCGAAGGTAACGACTTGGCGAACAGTCCGATTGGGTTGAAGGCGCTTCGCAAAAAGACGCTTGAAAAAGGAAAGCGTATGGTCTTAGTAGTTCCGCAAGGTATCGGCTACGAGCTTGCTAAAAAGGCTGGTTTCATTGCTTCAACCTCGCAAGACGCGGTTACTGGCGATGTTTGGCAAACTGTTGTACAGCAATTTGACGAATACAAAAACACACTGGCCGGCATGAATTCTCAAAAGGAATTGCCGCATCATATCGAAAAGAAAGTAGAATATATGACGCCCGTTCCAGATCATTTACCAATCCCAGAAATCGTTACTGGAGGAGGAAAAGTGATTAACGAAGAAGAGGCAAGTGAAAGCACGAACGCAGTAAAGCAAGAAAGCACTAAAATGCCACAGCATGGGAACTCTGCCGAAACAACAAAGCCAGAGCAGGTTGGAGATAATTACGAAAACTCCGAAATCCCTGCCCCCAATCCGAGTAACAGTAAAGAGCCAATTACTGAGCATGAAAACAGCGAAAAGCCCTCGAAACTCGAGAATTTAGCCAGCCAGAATGTGACTGGCATTGATTTCTCAAAAATGATGAAGCAAAAGAAGCAAACTTCTTTTTTCGGGCGACCAAAAGCTGCAACTGGCACCGCAAATACGATAGTTCCTCCACAAGAGATTAATTCTTTTCATCCCGATGTAACTCCGAAGAAGGTAGGTAGTTCAATTGCAAAAGTTTCGAAAAAGGGTAGGCCAAATATTTTTGGCCGAATCGTTCTGTTTATTTTCTTTGGTGCGCTTATTGCAGCAGCCGGTATGTTCTCTGCCTATTACTACTATTTTCCCAAAGTGCATATTACCATTGCAGTGCAATCAAGCGCCTTAACTATTACGGATTCTGTGCTTGCAACTTCTGCAGTCACGGGTTTTGACATTAATCGCAAAGAGATTCAAATGACCAAAGAGAAAGTAGAGAAGAATGGAACACTTCCCTTTAAAGCGACAGAAAGCGGGACGGATGGAACGAAAGCAACGGGTACGATAACGGTTATCAATAGTGATATGGCCAGCAAAACAGTTCCTGTGGGCACTTTGGTAACTTCGGGTGGGAAGAAGTTTGTGGTGACCGGCGCTGCTGTTGTCGTAGACGTGACTGCACCTATGACTATTACCGCCTCCGAATTTGGTGAGGAGTATAATTTGCCGGCTGATAACCCATTTGTCATATCGGGCTTTCCCACGCTTTCTGGACAGAATAGTGTTGCATTAAGTGGTGGCACAAAACGCACCTTTGTAGTTGTTGGCCAAAAAGATGTGGATAAAGCCGTTAAAGCCCTGCAAACTCAATTAGGTACTGAAGCCGAGTCAGATCTTTCGTATATGAATCTTGATAATAACTACGAGTTTATTAAAAGCTCAGTCGTAACAACGCTTAAAGGTAAACCAACGGCGAACCCGGCGGTAGGTGCTGAAGTGAAGGAAACAGACGAAGAACCTTCTGTCGCGCTGTTTACAACGACGACGGCGCTGTACTATCATGCAGTATCACTTTCTCAACTAGCCGAACAAATGTTGCTAAATAAATACAAAGCAGAAAAGAATCTGTCGGCTGCAGATGCATCTAGGGTTTCGATCGAGAAAATGTCGGTGAAAGCAGATAAAGTTACCGTTGCGAAGGATGATAAAGTAACTGTCGAGTTTACCGCTAACGGTCTGGCTACTTCTCGCCTAGATATCGATAAAATTAGGAATGAGGTTACCGGTAAGAAATGGCCAGAAATGTTGGAGTACCTTTCAAAACTTCCTTCTTTAGAAAAGGCTCCGGAGGTCAAATTCGCACCTGTCTGGCTACCTGATTGGGCTCGGTATGTACCCGGCGAGGTTAGTCGGATTGACGTTCGAGTAAATGTCGTTGCGCCAACAACACCAATTGTTCCGTAAGTCGGGTTAATCTTTCGATGGTGTCAAGTGTTTGTTGATTAAGAGCTTGCTCGTGTTCAAAATTGTCTGTCCATAGCAGGTCTAGTGTTGCAAGCAATTTGAAATAAATTTCATGTCGTATTGATATAGACTTTGGTGTCATGTCCTACTGTACCCCAATTCTTGAAAGTTTGCGTAAGAATTCTGTAAAGATTATAGATTTCCGTTTCATGGCGGAATGACATGGTATTTCGTACAGTGAATCCATGACAGATATTGAAATTGGAAGAACTATTCGTGAACAGCGACAAAAGAAAAGGTTGTCTCAGTCCGAACTAGCAAAGAAAGTTGGCGTAACATGGGAGATGATTAGCAGGTATGAACGAGGAAGATCTTCTTCGTTGCAAAAGATATTGCTTTTAGCTGACGCGCTAGATCTTGATGTCAGTAAGTTCTTCGGTGCCGCTTCGTCGTTTCCCAGTTTTAAAGACGCAAGTACGGAATATTTGTCCTCGCGATTTGTGCCTGTTATTGATGTAGTTCCAGCAACAAGTTCAGAGCTGATAAGTATTCTATCTGCTACCGAAAGCGGTTCGAAAATATACGACAATGAGAATGGTGTAGAGAAATTCGGTGTTCGTTTGGGTGCGGATTCGAAGCTACGAGTAGCGACAGGAAATTTATTGCCTCGCGGAATCCTTATTTGCACGCTGGCTTTGGGCGACCTTTCCGAACACGCGGTGGTGCTAGTCGCCCGCAACGGTTTGGTTAGTGTTGAGCAATACGTACCTGATTCGAAAACTACCGTATTGGCAAAGGTGGTCGAGTGGGTAGTGAAACTGTGACGAGATTAGAATGATCTGAGCAATGAGCCAAATCTTAATTAACTGGTTTTACTCGCGGATTGCAGGAAAATCGTACCGGATTGTATTAACGTACTAGGATGATTTGACACCCGTATACAACTCCTGTAAAATTCTGTTCAACATGACGCAAACCGTGTCCAAAAATTTATTAGAAGCAATTGCATTGCTTTTTAACACGGCCGTACAAGGCGTCGGGTGTCATCTTTCCCCTATGCGTTGGACCAAACTTTTCGCAACCCTTCCAATTTATTTCGTCCACAAAGCAACTTTCGGGAATTAACTAAACCTCTAAATAAAAATGTTAAACCTCCCGAAAGGGAAGTTTTTTATTATTTAACTCAACAAAAAATGAAATATTTTCTCTTCCCCGTTCAAATTGATCCCACGAAACCGTTGAATCCCAGCCATATTAGGCATTTATTGTATGTAGACTTCTTGTATAAAATGCGTAAAGCATGCAATGTTGATGTGGATTATCTGTATAACCGATTAGCTTTTGATGTTGATAATCAGGTTATTAAACTTGGGGAATATCTTCGAGGTAGAGAAAACAGCGACTTGTCTGATGGAATTTCGGTTGGGAAGGCATACATTGAGATGTCTTCCCGAAATTACAGCATTAGCGAAGAAAGAATGCAAACGAGAAGACAAGAATTGGAGTCGTCTCTTGCTGGGCACGAATATTATAAGTACATTCTTCCAGAATGGAAGAGTCAGTACAAGTTATTAGGAATGTACGACCCCGGATTGTACACCCCGGAGAAGTTTTTGATTACGCACGAAGAGCTTTTGCGTGAACTAAAAAAACTTGACGTTGTGCTAGACGCAAGATCCAGCGACGGAAACATATATTTGGATTTTTCTAATTACGGGTTACGGCTAAGAAAAATATCTTCTGCCAATGTGTTTGGGTATAACTATATGTTTATTGCCCTCAGACGACTAGTGCCGGTAGTCAATCCTGGAGACATGATGGAATTGGTATTTGACCCTGAATGTACTTCTGACTTTCTTACAATTGGTCGAGTGCTGGAAAAATTAGGTTGTACAGTAATATGCAGGCCGACAGCAAGAGTTGCAATACAAGGTAAGGTCGCGTCCGCACGTAAAGGAGGATGGGAAGGGCACACGCTTACGGATATTGTGAGGCAATTCGAACCTCGGTACACACCAGAAATCATTTCATTGGGGTTGCGTTTGTATTTACTTGTCTATAATTCCCAAAAAGTAGTTCTGAATTTTTCTTACGATGAGCTGCAAAAAAGTATAAACAAAGCAGTGCGAATTCAGGAAGAGTATGGTACGTGCGATGTAACTGAGCTTGCTAGCCTGGAAGAACAGTCAAAAAACCCCGAATTGATTTCAAGCATGCAAGTGTGGTATCGAACACTTAAACCGAAAGCGCGGATTAATTCAAATGTTAAATTTCTATGAACAACGATACAAGACAAAAACAATTAGAAAAACTTATGCAGGTGCGAATCGCTGCAGCGTCAGGTGTCTTATCCGAGGAAACAAATCCAGAAATGGCAGTGGTTGCGGTTATGTCGGAATTTAACTTCCAGACCTATGTAGGCTCTCTTCTTCAATTGCATAAACGCCTTGGTGAAGAAGAGAAGCAACTTTGGAAGGCTGCGTTCACAAAAATGTACTTTTTACTAGGAAATCCTAAACGTGTCATGCAAAAGTCACCGAATGTTTTTCTATATCAAGAAGCAAATGTTGGAATTACCAGTTTGTTAACTCCTGCGTACGTTAAAGGACTTCGCTCAATGTGCCCTATGTTTAAAGACGAAAATATTAATAAAAATGGGTATATGTATTTTGGACACTGGAGAAAGTATGCTGTTGACCTTGCGGACGACTGCTCCACTGTTGAACAGCTTCTTGTTGATGTTTCGCACATTATTAATGAATCTCTTATCGATAGGAAAATGAATGCGTTAAGCAGTATTAATGTCCAGTTCAGAAATTATGAAAAACGGCCATTCAAGAAAGACAAGGCACTCTACACAAGGGTGTTATTCGATTCTGCATCTGGAGCGTATAAAGTAAGTGGGCAGCTGTATGAAGTATAAATTGTTTGTACTGCTAGGTGGAGATGGTGTTGGAAAGTCCACAACTCTATCACTTATTAACAAAGCAGGATGGAAAATTGTTTCTTACAGCCAGGAACACGTGCCGAGTAATTATACTGCAGTAAACAGTATAGCTAAAACGGTGCGCGATGAAGCAATACCCGAATTTACAACCTTTAGTTCCGAGTTTAGAAGTGCGTACTATCACTTGTTTGTTGCGTATTTGCAAGATGTTGTAGAAAAAGCATTGTCAGTATCGAATGTCTTGTGTGATTCCTATTACTATAAATTTCTTGCAAAAGAGCAGGTAAATAAGGGCGATGCTCGAGTACTTTCTATATGGAGAACGCTTCGAAAACCGGATAAGGTTATATTTCTTAATCTAGCACCAGAGGTTGCTTACTCAAGAGTAATAAAAATCAGGAAACTGCAAAAAAACGAATTAGCACTAAATTCAGATTCGTGCAAGAGCAACTTTGTTAACTTCCAGACGCAATTAACGCGACACATTCTCGCTGAATGCACCGGTATTCCCATTGACTTTGTTAGTACTATGCAGCCAGCAAAAAAGGTTGCAGAGCAAGTTATGAGTAAATTAGTACCATGAATATGGACCTTGATCTAAAAAATAAAACAATTGTTGTAACAGGAGGTGCAAGTGGCATCGGTGCCGCAATAGTTAATGGGCTTGTTCAAGAAGGTGCAATTCCTGTTGTTATCGATAAAAGCAGAGTAGGGTTGCAATCTTTGGCTCAAGCGCATAGTTCGCTATTTAAAAGAAAAATGATTGAAACTTACCTGTGCGATCTTTCAGATCCGCTGGATACACAGCGTGTTCTGAGCGAGTTGAACTTGGATCATACAGATATTTACGGTTTAGTAAATAATGCTGGCGCTAATGATGGTATTGGCCTGAACTCAGACGTAGCTTCATTTATGTCTTCACTACACAAGAATTTAGTTCACTATTTTCAAATGACACAAGGGCTGGTAGCAAGAATAAAACAAGCGCAAGGTTCTATCATCAATATATCGTCAAAGGTGGCAGTTACAGGACAAGGAGGAACGTCAGGTTATGCTGCTGCAAAGGGGGCTATTAACGCATTAACCCGAGAGTGGGCAGTTGACCTTGCGCCTTTTAATGTCGACGTTAACTGTGTCATCCCAGCCGAGGTTAATACCCCGCAGTATGCAAGTTGGTTGCAAACACAAGAGGGAGAACGTAGACTACCGGCGATTCTGAAGAAAATAAATCTTGGCACACGGCTAACAACGCCTGAAGAAATAGCGGATTATGTATTGTTTTTATTGTCGCAAAAGAGTAGCCATACGACAGGACAACTACTCTTTGTCGACGGTGGCTATACACACTTAGATGACTCTAAAAATTAATATGAAAGCAGTAACAAAAAGAAGAATACGAAATTTTGTAAAAGAGAACATGGGAAGAGAGACTTCCCACGATTATTCTCATGCATTTCGCGTTGGGAATATTGCAATGTGTATTGCCGAACGCGAAGGTCTGGAAAAGCCATCACTCTATGAAATTGCCGGTTTGTTGCATGACATCGGACTAGGCTTGTGCGAAAGGCCGGCACATGGCGAAGTTGGCGCGCAGATGGCACAGAGCTTTTTGTTTGATATCGCAGGTAAAGAGATGACTCTAGAAGAAATCACCGAAGTTGTCTACGCTATTTCATGGCACAACCACAAAAAATTAGCACCTCGACCATCTCAACTTCTAGATGTTTTGGTTGATGCAGATACTTTGGATTTACTTGGCGCCGTTGGTATCTGGAGGGGATTAGCGGCAAGACCGGAAAAAGAGTTGGGATTCTCTGTCGCCAAGATTTTGCCCACAATTGAGAATGCACGGTATGACACGATAAGCAAAAGCAAGCGAGAGAACAATTCTCATGACCTGATGGAACAGCTTAGTTATCAAATTAGTTGTGCCGATATTTTAAGCACAAAAACGGCAAAGCTACAAGCAGAGCCACTGCTTTCGTTTATGAGAAACTTTAGGTACATGTTGGCACATGAATTGTCAATGAGTAACCATGAATAGCACCATTATTGATACGCATGTTCATTTGTGGCGATATAATCGGAAGGATTTTCCGTGGATAACACCAGATATAGATGCCCTGGCGCAAGACTTTTTATTTGACGATTTATTAGTTGCAAAGGAATCAGCTGATGTAGAACAAGTCGTTCTTGTGCAAGCGAGGCAGTTGAAAGAGGAAACCCAGTTTCTGTGTTCAATTGCAGAGAATAACCACGATGTCTTAGGCGTTGTTGGTTGGGTAGACGTACTTGGTGACCTTGTTGAACAAGAGCTTATAGCGTACAAACAAACGAGTTCCAAAACAAAATTGGTAGCTTTCAGGCATCTTGTCCAAGACGAGTTGAATGAAAACTTTATGTGCCAACCTAAATTTATCCAAGCGATGAAATTACTGAATAAGCATCAGTTCAGCTATGAAGTACTGATTAAAAGACACCAATTTGGACAGTTCCATACTTTGCTGCAAGAATTGAGTGAGCATGAATCCCCAAACTACGTGCTTGACCATATGGGAAAACCGGCGATAAACGGAATAAGTCGCGACTTTGAGTTGTGGAGAAAAGATATCACAAAGGTGGCGTGTTATCCCAATGTTTACTGCAAAATCTCGGGGCTTTTGACGGAATCATCTAAGAATACTGTCGAGAAAGAAGACTTTAGACCATGTATCGACACTATTATAGAAAAATTCGGTGTAGACCGAATTATGCTTGGCTCCGATTGGCCTGTATGTACTATTAAAGGAACCTATAAAGAATCAATAAACGTGGCAACATATTTAAAAAAAGAACTTATTCAAAGTGACTGGAATGCCATAGTTAAATTAACAGCACAGCGCGTTTATGGACAGCATTGAAAAAAAGCTCAGAAGCTTACAGGAGTGCTTTATTTCTCATGCCGAAATAGAGTATTTATGGGATCCGCAAGGTAACGATACAGGTTTCATTGATCCAAACGCGTTATCTGCTGGTGGCTTTCCATTCGTATTCAGAACAATTTTGGATCAAATAGCAGTTGATGACACTCACCTTTCGATTTCAGCAAAGTCCGCGGTAAAGGAAGCCATAAAAGCTGCTTTTCCTAGTCTTGCAGAAAAAGAAATACTCGAGCTTTTAGCGGTGATTATCAACTCTTTACAGCAAATTGGTGCAACAGAAGACCGTGTAGTTGATGAATTCTGTATCAAGCTGCGCATAAAGGGCCCTTTATTGACGTCTTTGTATACAAAAGACTACGTTAGTCGGCTGAAGATTCTTTTTGCTAGTGAATACGGCATTGTGTGGTGTTATAACCAGCTCTGGAAACGCTACAAACTTCTTAAGGTAACTAAATTTAAGGAGATAGTTGTTAAAAGGCAAGGAATATCATTCTTTCCCAAAGAAGTGGTAATGCGAGTATACGAGTACATGGAGGCGTTTCTTTCAACCCTAGGAAGAGTAGCAAGTCCAACTTATACGACGTACGACGTTGAGTGGGAGTCTGATATGAGTTACTATATTGCCGAATCTTTAGAGAAACAAGGTATCGCTGTTACGGTACTTTCTGATTTGCACGCGAACACAGGATTGTTTTCCGAAATACCTTTGAAAGCGCTGGTCGCACCTTATGGCAATACGCAGTATAGAGATATCTACGGCATGTTGCTAAATCCGGTCAAAAACTCTTGTTCACACTCGCGTGTGTATTTTGAAGGCAATAACACCACGTTAATCGCAACTCCAGAAAAGAAGCATATACTTATTAACGGCAAGTTAGGAATTGATTTGCGTGAGAATGTGTTTCTTACTCATGAAACTGCCTCAGAAAACTTCAAACAATACGCGTATCTTTGGGAGCATTTTGACAAGTCGCAATATAACGTCGCAAATGAGAGTCACAAAAAGATGTATCTTTCGAGTTTGCTTAATGCTAAGTCCGCCTTTTTTGAGCTGTTGCAGCAACAAGAACAGCAAGAAGGATTTTTAATTGCAAGGCCCAAAAGCATCGTGTTTTCTCGCGATACGCATCCGACTTCATTCGATGGATTTACGCAGTGGGTCACCATAAAAGAAGGAAGCTGGTGCTCGACTGGAGGAAAACATGTGCATCGTAAGCCGTGCGATGAACTACAAAGTTTTCTAAGCAATGTGGATTATCAAGGAATTGTTGTGCAAAATTATGTGCCATCGATCCTCTTTTACCAACAAGGGCAACCTTTGCACGGCCATGTAAGAAAAGCATCAATGATTAAACGTAATGGTGAGGTCGTACATGCAGGGTTCATTATTAAATTGATTGCCATCGAAAAAGGTAACAGCTCAGGTTATAAGTCGCATATGTTGTATTTCGATGAAAGTGGCAATTTCGTTTTTGGCAAAGACATAGGGGACAAGAGCGTACATTATACAAACTTGTCTCAGGCGAATCTGGAACCAGCAGTTGATTTTTCACGGGTGTTTCTGCATGCAAAGCAAGAATGGCTTAAGGCAATGTATGCACTAAATAAATTTATTTCTACACAACGACTAGATGACTTTACCACTCAGTTAGTGAAAGATGGTAAAATTTCTGAACGGTACTTAATTAATTGCAAATAAAGATGGATAATTTTGATGAATATAAGAAGCAAGTTACAGAACTTGTTTCTAAGCAAAGTATTTCTACCGACCCGGCATTTGCATCTGGCATAGAGGGTGCGGTTGAATGGCTTAAAAAGTATTTTACCGACAATGGTTTCGTATTTGAACGTGTTGATGGCTATGGTCACCCAATTGTGATTGCAAAATACACCGTCTCGGCGGATAAAAAAACGTTTTTTGTCTATGGCCATTATGATGTGCAGCCCGCAAACAAGGAAGATGGTTGGGATGCTGATCCTTTTGTGTTGACCGAAAAAGACGGAAAGTTGTTGGGTAGAGGAGTTGTTGATAACAAAGGCCAATTTATGATTCACTTGGTGAGTATTATCGAGTTAATCAAGGCAGGCAAACTTACTAAGAATATCGTGTTCGTTGTCGAAGGTGACGAAGAAACCGGCGGTGGTGGTATCTCGAAGTTGTTCGAGGAACGCCCAGAATTGTTCAAAGCCGACCAATACATAATCTCTGATGGTGAAATGCCGTATAAACCCGTTATTACCGCCTCGTTTAGAGGAACCTTTAATCTCACGGTCAAAGTGACAACTGCTGCAAACAACATGCACTCTGGTTTATATGGTGGTGCTGCTCCAAGCGCGACGGTCGTGGCTTCGCAGCTGGTCGCGCGAATGTACGACGACAACAACCGCTTAGTTCTTAAAGGTTTTTATGACAAGGACCTAGTCCCAACTGTTGAAGAGCTTCAGCTCTGTAAAGATATGGATGGCGTCAAAATGAAGACTCTAGAGCAGACTGGTGTGAAGAAGTGGTTTTTGGGCAAAAACAACTCGTTCTGCGAGGTTGTTGGCTTTACTACTATGATTGTTCCGTCGGGAATTAACGGAGGCTACACGGGCAGTGGGTACTCGAATATCGTGCCTGCAACAGCGTTCATAAAGTTGAATACACGACTTGCTGCAAATCAGTCAGTTGAAACTGTGCAAAATATGATTCGTCAATACTTGGTCGAAAATACGCCTGACTATGCAACTGCCGAAATTGTCGACGTGCAAAGCGACAATGCACCGATAAAAGTTGACATTACCTCGTCGATGCACAAAAAGGCAATTGCTTTATTGGAAGAAGTTTACGGTGACAAGGTGCTTATCGACTTCTGTGGTGCAACGTTGCCGATTGTTATCGATATCAAACGAGTTTTTGGTGTTGATCCCGTTTTGATTTCCCTCGCCAACGACGACTGCAACATGCACGGAGTTAACGAAAATTACGATATCAGACTGATTAAGAAGGGGCTGGAGTTTTCGGAGAGGTTGTTTGGGGGATAAAGGTAGTGCTTTGTGGAATTAGAGAGGAGATTAGGGTTTTGATCAAGTGATCGCAACGATTGCTCCAGGACCTTTCGGCTCCACGGGATGCGGATGCACCCTACCTATATTGTGTGAGGTTTTACCCATCACTCCAAGTTAGCGCTTGCCCTTATTGCCTTTTTGGGGCCTGTGGGTTCGGCGCTTCTTGGCCTTCCTGGTCTTACGTTTTGAACTTTTCGTTCCGGCCATGGTCAACCACCTTTCTTTTTGTTCTGGATCTTGCGGTGCTTTTCGGTCTTCTTGACCTTTTTGGACTTTGGCTTGCTTTTAGCTGGTGCCATTTTTTGTTGACCTCCTTTCGTAAGAGATTTCTAATTATACTAGAGTATTATCCCCGAAGTCAACACTATAGGTCTAGTATTTCCCCTTTTCCAACAAAAACTGATACAGATAATATCCCGATTTAGTCAAATACCGTGATTATATAGTTCGTTCGAATAGGTTGTGCCTACATATCTAATGTGCCAGGGTTCGTACACGTAACCGGTATACGATTGTGAGCCGTTGGGATATGAAATGACAAATCCGAATTTATGCGCATTGTTCTTTAGGTAGGTGTATAGCGCGTTGTTTGCTGAATCGTAGAAAGAACAGGGTGCTTTGCAGGACATAAGATCAGTTGTAGTTCCAAGTTGGTGTTCGGAGCGTCCTGGTTTTGCAGAATAGGTATTGGCTTTTTCGGTTGCTTGCGCTGTAGTTAAGCCATACTTCTTTTCGTTGTTGACGTAGGTATTAAAAAGGGATTCTTGCGTGGAGTAGGAACGATACGAGGAGGATACACGTACGGTGATGCCATTGGTTTTAGCATCAGCGAATAGTTTTGCAAGAGCGGATTTTGTATCAGGAGTCACATAACCACCACCGCTTAGGCCGGTGCTGACCACATAAGGAGTGAATCCAGTAGGTAGCGCGTATTGTTTGCTAACAGGGGCTAACCAACAGTTTGAACAAGATAGTGTTGAAGAGGAAGTCGAGTTGACGGGCTTAGGCTTTGCACACATTGAAGCTAGAGCGGTGTAGGTGTTGTCCAAACGGTATACACGTCGATCCTTCAGGTATACAAGGTAGATTTCTCCGGTAACCGAGCAGTTCTTTTGTTTGAGCGATAGTGTGCCAATACGGATGGTGTGGGCATCTTCGGCGCCGACGGCGAAGGCGACGCTTGGCGTCGGCGCCAACCGATACCTTAAGTCAGACAATTTGGCAGTTTTTGCAAACTTTTCTGATTCGGCGAAGCTAATCAGTTCTTCCGCTTGCTTCGCATCCTTTTTCCCCAGTGCAATTACTAATAATTTCCATTGAGCAAGTACTTCCTTTTTTAATTCCTCAGCATTTTTTCTACCAACATATACGGTTTGGTTGATTGGTCCTGCTAAGGTCTTTCCAATCACAGTAAAATTTGAAGCCTTTTTGCTCTCGACCAACAAAGAATGGTGCTCAAGATCGTATATGCCATCTTGTCCGAAGGGAAAGGTATAAGTTTTTTCGGCAAGGAAACTCTGATCTTCTGAGGTTCCCGTTGTATACGGTTTGGCGGTTTCGACAACTTCGGTTATCTGTTCCGAAACCGCCAAGTATGGATAGCTTGCCAGCTTTTGTGCCGATATTTGCTCATTATCTAGCAAGGTCGTGACGTATTTTGATGCTTCTTGTGTCGTTGCAAAACTTCCTGTTTTTAGGTGATACCAAGCAATCGCTTTATTCAAGGGAGAATACTGCCATTCCAGCAAAAAAGTGATGAGTGCACCAAGCGAAAGCACGATAAGAACTGCTACGGCAATTTTGTGCTTTGTTAGCATGGAGCATTATAGCGGAAAATATTGCTTAGTACTCACAAAATCCAAAATCAGTTTCGTCACCCCAGCAATCGGTAATTCTTGACCAATAGTGATGTAGCTCGCGATGGTTCTGGTGCGAATAAATATATGCACAAAGACTTGATGGAGTAAAAATAGTGGAGCCTATTAATTTTGGAGCTACACCGCCAGAGGTTGGATAGTAGACAAAGTTGAAGGGAACATTATGAGATTGCCCGTACAATTCAATGTATCTTAAGGTGTTTACGGTAAGTTTTCTTAGAGTATCATCGAAATCAAACGGAAGCTTTCTTTTCAATACTTCGAAAGGGTCTATTTCGCCAGACTTGTCTACTCGTTCTTTGCGTACTGACTTTTCTGCATCAACGAATACAAAGACGCGTGGGGTCCAATATGTCATAGAAAGCATAATTAGCTGCAACATCGAATCAGGCAAGCGAATTTCACCTGTGAGCCGATCTGTTTGGTACGTATTTGTGTAAGCGCACAACGTGACTAGTGATTGAATTACTCCACCAATAATAATCTCATCGGTGCTTAGTGAGTGTTGTTTCTTCAATTTTGGCAATTCCTTCGTAAGCATATCAAATAGTGCTGCAGTACGAATTGTCACCCATGTTTCAAGTAATTGTCTTTCATACCAATGAGGATCCTCACAGTCGGGACGTTCTCGAAAAAACGCTGTACGCTCTTTATCTAGGAGCTTGGCGCTAGGTGTATGCTTCATATGTTTTAGACCTCCGAGCAGATGTGCTGTTAGTGAAGTTTTTCCTGCTCCAGCTGGGCCACAAAGAATAACACCATTACCTGGACATAGGTTTAATATATTTTGTTGTCCTTGAAGTAATGCAAGACCTACCTGTTCAATTTCGTGTTCGGGTCGTCTTTCCTGCATCATTTTCTGGTAGCAATCGGGATCGATAAGCGCAAGTGACATTTCTGCAGCAACAGTATTTGGAGAGAATACTTCTGGACCAATACGGTGCAGTATGTTCGGAGAAATATCAGGTGCGCATCTGAAATTGTACATGGTCAATATTCCGAGTTAATAGATATCCCTTGCCATTTACGGTTCTAAGTTCATATATTGGCTTTATTGCATTTTTAAACCTAGAAATAGTTTTGTATACTGCCCAGAGCGAGTATACTTTCTCTTTGTTGATAATTTCGTGTAACTCTTTTTTGCTAACAATGGCTCCTTCTTTGGCTAGAAATATTGAAAGGATTTGTTGATACAATGGCGAAAGCCGAACGGTAGAAACCTTATTTTTGTTGGCTATAAAGCGCTGCAGTAAAGGAATGCTAATTTGATTGTTTTTATCCAATAAGCCTATTTTTTTTGCTGTCGACTGGCTGAGTGTCTGAATTTGATGTTCCAAATTAAGCAAATCGGATCTGATTGCGGTGTCGACAATAAGATTCTCAAGTGAAATGGTTTCTCCTTGAACTGCCAAAGTAAATAAACGCTTTGCAAGTCCTATATGGCCACCACTAAGAATACCAATTTTTTTCTTTTGTGCTTGAGGAATTGTACGGTTAGCCAACTTTTCACGAGTAAGAAGTAGTTTGGAAATCTCACCCGGTAAAAGTAAACTGCGAGTAATCATGATTTCGGTAGGTGTATTGGTGTCAGGAAATAATTTTTCAGGCTTATCTAGAAAAGTAGGGTCGAGAATAATTACCGAAGTGAATTTGTTACGTTTGTCACGCATAATGGAGGTGTATTCTTTTACCACTGACTGATTCATTCGCCAGAACCAGGGTAACAGAAGGACTTTGTTTTTATCACTGTGTTTTTCTTGGAATTCGATCAATTTGTTTTTTGTGTACGAATTTTCGGCATCATAAAATACATCGTATTGATTAGTGTCTTTGATGAGGGAGTAGAGATAATCAACAAATCGGTGGTCGCCCATCTTATAAGCAGAGCAAAGGGCAACACACTGTTTTTGTTCGAGGGCAGCAAGTATTTTCTCAACGTCGTGCTGAAAGTAGGGGAGGCCTTGTTTATATAGATCTTGATAATCTGCCATTGTCCAAATGTGTCCAAAACAGTCAGTTAATGTCCAAGGCAGTGTGCAATTATATCATTAATTAAGATGAGGAGAACAGAGAGATGGTACCACTTGATGTGAAGAAAATTAATCAGTGCATGTTAAAACACCAACAATTGCTGCAGCATGTTTCAACGAACGAATCTCTGGAGCAATTAAATCAAAAAATCACGATTAAAACTGAAGAAATTATTACTCTTATCCAAAATCTTGATAGAGCGGAGCTGGTTTCACTAAAACGGCAGTTAACAGATCTTTATTCAGGGATACTTCAGCTACAAGTGGCACTAAATCAAGGACAAAACTTGGCTGTAGTGCAAGCTTTTGTGCTCCGAATATTCGAAACTGAATTGCTGCCAATTACTTCCTTGAAAGAACAGCTACCAGAGGCATTATCGCAACTGCAAGGTGCACTTGAAATAAAGGATTTAGCTCGTAGTTACTTGGTTTTCGGGGCAATTATTGGGGCGACGATGAATTTTGAAGAGTTGTTCGGAGGCAAGTAGAGGATTATTCTTTTACAACGGTCATTTCACCTCTTGGCCCCGTTACCACCATCTTTTTCGCGTCTTTCCAAATGTAGTCAAAGAGTTGTTTTTGTAGGCTTGCCAGAAAAGAATTATGGATTTCTAGACATAAAAGCTCGTTATTTCGGTAATCAGTTAAGGCTACGACGTCATTGTAAATGTAGATCTCGAATTTGATTTCAAGAATTGCGGGGTCGATATATCGAGTTTCATCTTGCTCGACAAACTTGTGCACATCAGTCCAGCCAGGCATGAAGCTTTCGTTTGTTAAGTCGTAGTGTTTGATGCCTCGAGCAACACACTCTTCGCGATAGCGCTCGGCGAATTTCTTTTGCATAAAGGCGGATAAGCGGGAAACTTCAAATATGCGCATTTCGTCTTTGGCACGCAAGGCGTTCCAGACCACTTGTTTTAATCCTTCCATCCCGTAGTAGTGTATTACTTGTGCATTATCTTTTGTCGATTCCGGGGATAAACCTGCGAATTTATCGTAAATTTGATTTAAGGATTCTTTCATCATTTCTACTTCCGCTTCCTTAACTTCGACCAAATTGGAAAGGTTTTTATAGGGGTGGGCGGTATAAATCTTAGTGTTGTCTGTTCGGTTAAGGGACACAAGGTTCTTTTCAAGGAGCACGTCTAGTACTTTGTCTAGGGTAGACCTGCCCATTCCCGTCAATTGGTGCAAATGATACGAGGTTGCTGGGCCAGAACGGGTTAATTCTATGTAGGTGAGCGCTTCTTCTTTGGTAAGCCCAAATTCTGCTAGGTTACGAACTAATAGTTCTTTTGATTCTGGTTGATTACTTTTCATACACTATTATAACGGAATTCGAATAGATTGGCATAGTTGTTGCAGAAATAAACGACGAACTGGGTTTTGTTGTGGCGTTGCGCGCTTATTCGCGCAACGCCGCAAACTCTTCTAAAATTACTATACGAGACTAAAAGCCTCAACTAAATTGCAGGAGTCTGTATATGAACTACTCCCAACTACTTATTGTCGTCAGCACGCTTCTTGCGCTCTGCTCACCGTTAGTCTACGCCAGCTCCATCTTGAAGGGCGAAGCAAAACCTCACCGGATTACACGTTTAGTCATCTTGGCTACTACGATGATTACAACCTTTTCCCTGTTTGCTCGGCATGATACGGTTGCAATCTGGTTAGCAGGTGTCTCCTTTCTGCAAGCCACATTTATTTTTCTGTTGAGTTTGAAGTATGGCTGGGGTGGGTGGAGCAGGTTAGATATCTTCTGCATGTTTGTTGCCAGCGTAGGTATTGTGTTGTGGCAAACAACCTCAAACCCAGGTTTTGGTCTTTATGCCTCAATTCTTGCTGATTTCTTTGGCATGGTCCCAACGCTTGTAAAAACTTACAAGCATCCAGAAACAGAAGATTGGCGCTTCTTTGCAATAGATACGGTTGCAGGAATGTTGAGTTTGTGCGCAATAACGTTGTGGAGTATTGGAACAGCAGCTTTTCCCGCGTATATCTTTGCAATTAATCTAGCAATTGCGGTGCTTGCGTTAAGGAGATTGAACAAATCGCAACTTACTGACCAACAGCGCAAGGGGAGCCTATAATCTGTTGCCTTTGGTCAATCAATGCTATAATACGAGTGCAGCTCCGAAAAATAATTATTGAAAACACGGTATGATAGCTGATCATCAGAGCGGGCATGCATCCAGACGTTTCGAAGCTATAGATTCTGTAGCAAATAATCAAGTACCAAATAGTGTAAAAGGACTATTAGCAAGAGTATATATTGATGGTGCTGTCGAATCACGATTTGCTCCAAATGGTGAAATCACGGTGCTAAAAGGCAGTACTGGCTCACGACCCAGCTTAGTTTGTTGCTACAAGGATAAAGTTGGTGATATGGTAACTTTTGCCTGTACACCAACAAGTAAAGGGTTTAGAGTGAAGCTCTCTGTGCTTGAGTCTGATGGGTACGAAACAGTTGCTTATTTTGATCCAACTCGCAAGAAAGGTCACCACGGGAATGATCCTCACCACCCGAAGGATGGTCAATTTAGCTGTAAAAGCATTTCGCCAGAAGTCGTTGATGACGATTTACCTATACCTAACGCTCCAGGGTATGGAGATTCTGGTGAAGGTGGACGTGGTTCGTATTTGTAGAAAATGAAGTAAAACAGTTCATGATTAGCCTAATTCCCGTAACACTATCCGAATGGCAAGATGTTGGTACTATCGAGAGTTAACCAAATACCGCTTGCTTTAAAGCGCTAACGTTGCAAGGAAAATCGGAAAAGTATTTAACCGAGTTTATAAATTAGTGAAGTTTTAAACGCAGGAGCTTGCTCAATCAATAAGCTTCCTTTATCGGTTAGCTGTAGAAAATGCTTGGTTGTTCCGAGATTCCTGTTCCAAAAAGCTTTTGTTGTGCGTGTTACTGTGTTTGTGTCTATAACAATTTGCAGTATGTTGTTTTCCTTGACGTTGACTACGAATAAGGGGTTTGACTTGTGTTTCTTATAGTTGTCGATGATATTGTGGAGAATAATGAAAAGAATCTTGGAGTCACTAGTGGATAACCGTTGCGACATTCGTGGGAACTTCGCTTTTGGTATCTCGAGTAAGGTAAATATGTCGGAAAGCTTAAAGCTCTTATTTCTATCTGCTCGGTCAGATTCAGCCAAGAGGCGGATAATACTTGCATTCTTTACTGATAATTTGCTTCCCCACACAATTGAGTTAAAAAAGTTGTTTATAAAATGGAGCAGCATCGAAACATACAATCCCTTTACCCAGATGCTGGCAAGAAATCCTTTGGAAGTGTTAGTAACTAGGTCCTTTAGTCCTAATTCATTTATATTATCAAAAAGAGCATAGAACTTAAGAAATATTGCCCAAAAGCTGTAGGTTAATATCTGTAGTATGAATGTTATAGTCAAGTTAGGCAAACCAACTTCGAGGTATTCTACCTTGACCAGTGGAAGTAATCCGCAGAATTCAATTCCCGTGAAAAGGGCAGAAACTCCAAGATAGGGCAGAATCAATTTTTCTTTTTTATTTAATAAAAACAGTGCCGTTAATATTAAGGGCATGAATTGAATGTATGGGACAATAGTTCCCCATGTAATTAGTACAGCGAAGTGAGTGAGGATGAGCGAAACCAACAATACATCTTGCGGCTTTCTAATTATGAGTAATCCTAATATTACAGAGAATAGAATAATTGCTGTAATTACCGCTGGGTGACTGTTATTTAGCAGATTACCCGAGTAGCAGTAAGTGATATACACCGAAATAAGCAATAATAGTGTCCAAAGTGAGTATTCTAATACATTACGAATAATTACCTGCTCGTTACTCTTTTTCATCTAGTTCTTTCTTCATTTTCTCCACCAGTATCAGTGCCTCAATTGGTGTTAGCGTATTCGGATTAACATCTTCGAGTAATTCGCGAAGTTTCTTGCTTTGTTCACTTTCTTGGGGTTGTACAGCACTAAAGAAATCCAACTGCCCTTCCTTCACCGCTTTATTGTTTTCCTGCTTTGGTGCGTTATCGTTTTCTTGCTTAAATTCAACGGATAGCGCCTTTTTCTCAAACGATTCCAGCACTTCAAATGCTGTATCAATAATCTCTTTCGGTAGGTTAACTAACTTTGCAACTTGAATGCCGTAACTTTTATCGCTACGCCCTTTGGTTACTGTGTGCAAGAAGTAAATGGTTTCATTTTCTTCTTTCAAATTCACTTTATAATTAATAAACTTAGATGAAAGATCAGCAAGATCAGTTAATTCGCGGAAGTGAGTAGTAAAAATGGTTGTACAGCCTATTTGGTTGGCAATATATTGTGCAATTCCCCATGCTAGGGAAATTCCTTCGTAAGTGCTGGTGCCGCGGCCAACTTCATCCAAAATTACCAATGACTGTTCGGTTGCTTGTGCAACAATGTAGGCAACTTCAGAAAGTTCTACCATGAACGTGCTCTTGCCGGTCGAAATATCGTCAGAGGCTCCAATACGGGCAAAGACTTTGTCAACTAACGGTATTGTTGCTGATGTAGCTGGAATAAATGAGCCGACTTGCGCCATAATCTGGAGCAGTGCAATCTGTCGAACAAAAGTAGACTTGCCGCCCATGTTTGGTCCCGTCAGTATCAAGAAATTACTTTCTTTGTCTACAGTCAAGTCATTAGGAACGAATTCGCTAACAGTTTTCTCGACTACAGGGTGTCGCATGCCTTCTAGTTTTAGCGTTCGCTCAGTTGTCGTTAGTGTTGGGCGAATGTAACGCTTGGTTAGGGCGGAGGTGGCAAAACTAAGCAGTACATCAATGAAAGAGATGAGCTGCCCAAGCGAAGCAAGGGCTCGAACGTACTGCTGTAACGAAGTCACTAGTTCTTTGTAAAGCTCTCCTTCAAGGATTTGCAATTGATCACGAGCCGATAATACCTGAGATTCCAATTGCTTCAATTCTTCTGTAATGTACCGCTCTGTATTTACCAGTGTTTGTTTCTTAATGAAATGTTCGGGTGCATTAGCACTCTGGATACGGGATAATTCGAACGAATAGCCGAACACATTATTAAAACTTAGCTTTAATCCAGGAATATTACTGGTTACCTTTTCTTTGTTGTATAAATCCTTTATAAATCTTTCACCATTTGTGGATAGCTCGACCAGGTGATCCAACTCTTTATTGTAGCCTTGCGTGATAAAAGTTGGTCTTGTTGCGCTAATAACAATAGCAGCCGATATTTTCTGTGATAACTTGTATAGTGACGACGTTTGTTCTTCGTCTAACGAAGTTATACCGTGCAGGTCTTTATGCAAGGTATTTATCGAAATTCCTTTCTCAACTGCTTCAGCCATAACAATAAGGTGCTTGGGATGAATTCTTCCCAATCCAAGTGCGCTGGTAAGTCGTTGTAAGTCTGGATAACGCGTCAAAAGAGTTGTCAATTCTTGATACAAAGCATTGTTTTTCGCATAATATTCCACAATATCATAGCGCATATTTAGTTCTTGCGGATCAGTTTGCGGGAAGGAGAGCCATTCGTACAGCAAGCGGTGACCCATGGCCGTTCTTGTCTCGTCAATGACCCCCAGTAATGACCCCTCAAGTCTATGTGTTTTTAGATTGTAGAATATCTCTAAATTTCGTTGTGTCGTGGGATCGATATGGAGTGCGTGTCGAGGATTAAAATATTCAATTTTCACAATATGCTTTGGTTCAGTTTTTTTTGTGTCGTTAAAGTAGGTGAGAAGCAAGCCAGCAGCCGTTGTCGCAAGTGGGTAATCGGTCAAACCAAGAGGATCAAGGTTTGGTACACTGAAATGAGACAGCAATACCTTCATCGTTTTCTCAAGTGAGAACTCTTTGTCGTCAATGGGCTGTACAACAATATTATAACCCTCAGTGTAATTATTAGAATCTTTGGTCGATTTCAGTAATTCCTTGAACTTTAGTTGCTCGATAAGTTCCTTAACGCCAACGATGGCCCCTTCATAAAACTTAAATTCACCTGTAGAAATATCTGCAAAAGCAACGCCAACCAGCTTTCCATTTATTACAACGCAACCTATGTAATTCTTGTCTTTCGAGAGCAACTCTTCTTGTGTCGCAATAGTACCTTGCGTGATAACTTCGGTGACTGCTCGTTTAACAATTCCTTTTGCGTTCTTCGGATTTTCCATCTGTCTTGCAACCGCGACCTTTAGCCCTGCGGCAATTAGTCGCGGTAAATAATCATCTAGAGCTTTTTGAGGAAAACCCGCCATTGGCGGTGCATCATTACTTTTAGAACGACTCGTTAGTACTAAGCCAAGCACGTCCGATACTTTTTCGGCGTCTTCGTAAAAACACTCAAAAAAGTCACCCATCTGAAAAAGAAGAATTGCATCCTTGTATTCCGCCTTAATAGCTGCGTACTGCGCCATTAGTGGCTTAGTTTCGGTCATACGGGAATTGTAGCACGAAATTGAGAAGTCAAGTGATACTTGAAGGGCTGGTTATAATATAGGATAATACGTAACATAAATCAAAACTGACATCATGGAAGCAAATCTATTAGTGGCCGCGGACAGTGGACCAGCAAAAGAGATAAGAAGAAATATGGATTTTATCTTTATTCGCGGCAGCGCAGGCGATAGAGTGACTATAGATACGGCATTAGCAGCAAGAGCTGCGGCTAGTTTAGCAAATAAATTTGATAGTCACGCTCCTTTAAGTAAGGCAAGATGGCGCGTCGCCAACGGTGGGGTAAGCTGTAGATTAGCCAATAGAAGAGAGGATGATGAAACCTATCCAGGTGTTCGAACTACTATTCCGTTTGGGCATGGAGAACTAACGTTTAAAATTGCTATGATTCCGAAAACAGGAGAGATTATTAGGTATGTGTCATATTCTGATGATGAAACCCCTGATGAATGCAATCAGTTAGAAATGGTTGAAAGATTTCATCACCAAAAAGGAAGAGTAACAACAGTAGTGAAGGCCATCTTTGGAAATCGTAAAGGTTATGCATGTTTGACCGTACATCATACATTTCAATTTGAAAATCGAGCAACCTTGGCGCAGCCGGTAAATGCTCACCTGATGGCAGGTGGATTACGGCAATTGTTTAATTGCACAAGCAACAATGTTCCTATGGAAACAGCAAGAACAATGGTCGAGCTCGCAAAAAGAGAATTGTAGTAGTTCTCCTCAAACTTTTTCTAATTGCACCCCCATAATCTCTTCCTCAATCTTCTGCATATCGTGCTCTGTTGCACTTGTTACGGGTTCAGCAAAAACTAATGACGTAATCCCTTCCTTTAATAGTTCGCGGATTTCTTTGCGCAGCGGTAAAGTGAAGAACTCTTTAGGTAGGGAAAGACCAATATAAGAAAGCTTCTGTTTCTTTACTGACCGTAAGGTTTCTCGCAGTAGCTTCCAAAGCTCTGCATCGATGGAGGTGGTACCCGGTCTGTACACTCGAGAAAGTTTGGGTAAATCAAAAAGTAAGCCGTCAATGCTTAGATCAATAAGATTCTTACTGTTAAGAAGACCATACATTGAACCGACGTTGACAATGTACGGGACTCGTTTGGATCGTCTAATGCTGTGCGCTGCCAACGTTCGTTTTGCACTAAGCAGCGCATCTAACGAGGGAGAATCGGATAAAAGCAAATAAATGGTTGCAGTTGATTCCTTCTTTACCTTTTTAATGAACGCTCGTTCAGAAACTGCGGCATTCGAAACTGGAATCATAAACGTTGTAGCGTTTGAAGAAATTGCTGCATGTTTCGAGGGCAGGAATACTGCTTCTGATACTGTGCTACCGGTTAAGAAAATCTTGATAGGCGAGTCGTGAACCGATTTCTTCTGTACTGGCGTTTTTTCTATGGTTTGTTTTCCTGCAAGGGCTTCAAGTATCGGTACCTGTGCAGGTGGTTCAAGAATTGGAGAAACGGCAGTGTTTATTTTTTTCTTAAGTTTTTTCTTTTTATGCAACGTTACCGTCTTTTCTGTTGTTGCAGGAAATTCCTCGGGCAAAAAATCAACGCGGTATATTGCCCCCGAAGATCCATCCATCTTTATTAAAGCTCCCGATTGCAGGTAGCTTGTTGCTATACGGGTGCCAACAATTGCAGGAATTTTTGTTTCTCTGGTAACTAAGCCGACATCGCTATTAGCACCACCAAAGTTGGTAATTACTCCACCCGCTAGATAGAAAAGAGGTTCTAGCTCTGAGGTAAACTCGTCAGTGACCAAAATATGCTTCTTTGTTGTAGTTTCTTTGAGGGAGGTTAACATTTCTGGGGTCATTGAAGATGCATTAGGCAACAAAATAGTTTCTCCGTAGGCAACGCCAGAACTTGCGGGCGTTCCTGTAAAAAGCAATGTTTCTTGTGGCATTTTGGGAGAATCTACCATTGGTGCTTCATGACTAAACGATATTTCTGTCGTATTCGATAATTCGGAAAACTCATCAATATCTTTCAGTGAGCTAATTTTTCTTGCAGCATCGTGAATTTTTGGCATAGCTGCTGTGTTATCAAGTTCCATTGGCTTGGCTTGCAAAACGTATAAGGATCCTCGCTCCATTGCCCACTCAATAATCTGCGGTGTTCCAGTCGCTTGTTCGATTTTGTCTGCCAAAGCGGTTAGCTCTCGCACTAAGGAATCATCAAGTTTTTGCGAATACTGCCACATTTGCGAAATCGTAATTTTCTGCAAATGTTCTAGGGTGTCTTTCTCGCCCATTTTGCGAACCTTCATCCATTCTTGCGGAACAATCTTCTTTTCGATAATCTCAAGTGTAGTTTTAGAAACGGTGTAAATATCTGGATTAATGTTGCCTTCGGTTAATACATCGCCTAATCCGAAAACGGCTTCAATTGAAACGTGTTTACCATTGTTTGTAATTGGATCGTAGGTGTACATAATTCCCGACACTTCCGCCTGAACCATTTTTTGCACAATAATTGCGGTGCTAACATCGCCGTAAGAGATCGAGTTACGTTTTAGATAATCATACGAGCGGTCTGCGAAAAGTGAAAGAAAAATTTCTCTGATTGCCAATTCGATTTCGCGTGTTCCTCGAAGGTTCAGTTTTGAAGCAAGAAGTCCACTAAATGAAGATGTCGGGTGCTCTGGTGCAACAATAGAGGAACGTACTGCCACCCAAGCTTTACCAAAACCAGATAGTTTTGCATATTCCGCCTCTATTTGCTGCATCGTTTCTTTTGACAGAACTAGCGTATTTACATGCTCTCGAAAAGATTCCAGTGAAGTAATTGAGGTATCTTTAAATACCGAGGCAATAATTGAACGGAAGAGTTCCGGAGGTAGGATAAAGAATGGAGGTACGGGAATATTTTGTGCAACCAATTGTGCCAAGCTAAGTCCTTTTCGACCAAGCTCTTTTTCCGTATAGGAATGCTGACCGGAAAACAGGTCTTTGTAAAACAAGGGCTGTGTCATACGTATCAGGTTACGGTATTTCAACTGGCTTGTCAATGAGGTATAATACAGAAAGCTTAGCAATAACGGTATGAAACACGTATACAATTTCGACTCACCATTCTTTAAAATAGTTCGTGTTATTCCTGGTCTTATTACCTTGGCATTGTTGCTATCTCCGATTTGGGCGACTTTGATTGGTCGTCCGAAGATTGTTCTGTATTATGTTGCCTTTTTATCTGTCTATTGGTTGTACAAGACAACTGTAACTAGTCTTGGCAATATTATCGGTTTTCGCCGTTACAAAAGGGCACTTGAATTAGACTGGGATTCCATGATCAAAAAGCTCGACTGGAAAGATTTGCCAAATCCAGAACAGCTTCCGAAATCATTTAAGGATCTTCAAATTGTTGTATTAATTCCCTATACAAAAGAACTATATGAGGTTATCCAAGACACTATAGAGTCGGTAAAAAGGTCGACCTTTGATCTCAAAAAGATACATATATTAGTTGGGATCGAGGGACGTGGTGGCGAATACTCAAAACAAACTGGTGATCGACTGGTGGCTGATTATAGCCAAACCTTTGCAGAAGTTAACTATTACATTCACCCTGCTGATATTGCTGGAGAAGCTTTTGGCATCGCTGGCCCAAATTTGGCTTGGGCTACCCGAGAATATGTCAAAGACGTGCGTGCCAGAGGTGAAGACATCTCAAATTATCAGGTTATTAAGTACGATAGTGATATGTTGATTCACCCGAAATTCTTGTCGAATTACATACATACCTATTTAATGTCAGCTGATCGGTATTATTCGTTCTTTTCTCCTGCAGTGATGTTGTACTCGAACAACTACTGGGAAGTTCCCTTTTTGGTCCGCGTATTTTCTGGCGCCTTAACGTTGGCACTATTAAGTGAGTGGGTAGTTGCAAAAAAACAGAAACAATCATTCTCTTGTTATGGGTTTAATCTTAAATTACTTGACGAAATTGATTATTTCGACCCTCAAATTGGGGTGGACGACACCGGATTTTATTGGCGTGCAGTTTTAGCAACGGATGGGCATTTTAAAGGCGAGGAGTTTTATGCTCCGTGTTATAACGATGCAGTTTTGGCAGAGACCTATGCAAAATCTCATGTTGTAATGTATAAGCAGCTGCGACGTTGGGGCTGGGGTGCTATTGTTTATCCTATGACTATTCAAGGCATTACCAATAATCGAAAAATTTCGTTTAAGAAAAAAGTTCAGAGTATGGTCGAAATGTTTCGTGTATATAATCTTTATTCGACTTTGGTTTTCTTGCTGAGTTTCTCTATCCCTATGATTATGTTTCTAAACCCAGATTTTGGATTGTCCAGTTCTGCACACGTCTTGCCGAAAATTGTCAGTACTCTTATGACTATCTCGTTGTTGGGGTTACTTCCTTCCAGATCTGTACTTGAGGCATTGTATGGCCCACCTCCAAAAAAGAAAGGTCTGGTATTCTTTCTGTGGCATTATTTTGAACAAATAATGTTAATATTGTTCTCGTTAACATTAGGTTTTTTCCCCTACCTGCAAGCGCAAATAGAAATGATGCTGGGACTGTCTATGACGTTTATGGTGACACCAAAGCATCGTAATAAGTAGTGTTTGCGTCGATTGAATCAATCATGCCGCTTTTTTTCAAGGAGTAACCATAGCCGTAAAGTGTTCTGATTGTGTAGGGCAACCGCAGCGTGAATAGTTTTTTCCGCAATTTTTTTACTGTAACGGTAATTGTGTTCGCGCGTGTGTCGAAATTGTGCCAGCCCGCGTAGGATAGCTCGTTCTTGCTTGCAAACCCTTCTCTTTGGAGTAAATATTCTAAAACTTTCTGCTCATTAATACTTAAGTATATGCTTTTTGTGTGATTTGTTAGGAAGTATCTGCCGTGCTTGTCGTGTAAGTAGGAGAGTTGGGCATTGGTATTGTAATTTGTAGCTTTTTCTCTTAGTTGTAAGTGAGTTGTACGGTGGGGCTTAAGGCTATTTTCAATGGTCCTTATAATTACTTCTGTAGCAACAGGTAGTTCGAGGCAATGGGAAAACCCCAACTCTAGTAGCGCGAGCTTTTGCTGATGGGATTTTCCCATTATTAAAGCCATACTCACTGATTGTTCGGCAATGTAGGCACATAATTGTTTCTTAATTTCTAAAGGTTGTTGCAATACGATTTCACCGTCGAGGAGTGTATACGATGCCTGAATTAACGGTACTTCTGAGATTGAAGCAACAAAATACAAGGGCATATTTCTTGCCCGAAGTTGGGGAGCGAGTATAGTCGAGATAAATGGTGTTTTGTCTGTGCTTATTCCCTGAATTGCTGTAATCATGCAATAAGTATAGTTGGCAATTCTTACAGCATTTTTGCAAACAACTTCTTTGTTGCATTGGTGGCACGTTGCAGTACTTCTTCCAGTTGAATTTGACGAAGCGTGGCGACTCGCTTAGCTGTGTACAAGACGCCTATTGGTTCATTTATCTTAGGATTCTCAAGTAATTTTCTCTCCAAATTACTTGGAATTAAAAACGGAGAATCTGTTTCCAGGACCAGAAACTCACTAGGAATTTTTGTCGCAACTTCTGCAATTGCTTTGGCGTTTGAGTACGTTACAATGCCATTGACTCCGATGAAATAACCAGCATCAACTATTTTTTTTGCAAGTTGATAATCTCCACCAAAACTGTGGAAATATACCGAAAATTGAAATCTTTCTTGAAGCAATATGGATAGTATTTCTGAATATGCGGAATAATCCAACAGATGTCTTCCTCTGGCGTGTATAACGAGAGGCAACTGAAATTGTTTTGCTAATGCAATATGTTTAACGAATAGTTCGCGCTGCTGTTCTAGCACTTGTACATGTGTTGAGGGGAAATTAGCGAAAAAGCTGTAGTCAATCCCAGTCTCGCCAATACCGACGATGTTTCTTGCATTCGGCAACGTTGATGAAAGTTCAGTAAACCCGACAATAAGTTTTTCGAAGGCTTCAGCCACTCCATCTGGACTTTCTGGATGAAAACCTACAGTTGAAAATACTAAATCCGGATATTGACTGATAATTCGTTGAGATACTAAAAAATCCTCGCTACTCGTAGTAACATCTACTATTCTTTCACCTTGAGAGGCCACAAACTTATCAATAATATTGCCAACGCTTTCTGCAGTATAAGTCGCATTTAAGTGGCAATGTGCATCTATCATAACAGCACAATTCCAAGTAGAAGGACGGCAGCCAGGGTAATTCCTCCTAACCAGACGGTTGAAAGGAATGCAAAGCGTTTCTCTCCATATATACGGACAATGCCAAGCTTAAAGACCAAATTTGTAATCACAGCACCTAACAAGACGCTTGTTCCAACGGTTAACGATATCACATCGGGGATAGCTTTGGCTGTAATAATCGAGACTGCATCCAGTCCTGAGAAGGATGCAAGCAGTGCAGTAACGACAAACCCCATTTTGCCGAAGCAGTAGATCGCAATATTTGTTGCAAGTGAAACAATCAAGAACAATAAGCCAAAGGCCACCGCCGGCTTAATTGCCAGTGGGGAGGTAAATATGGCTAAGGGTGCTTCGTGTTTAGAAGCTCCTCTTCTCAAAAATTGGGAAATGCCCACTGTGAGAAGAATTAATACAAGGAACCATGGAATAGTCTGATAAAACAATTGTGGATTTAGTACCAAGGCAATTAGGGGGATTCGAATGAAGCTGGTCATATTTGTAAGTAACACTGCAGCGACCAGCAATTTACTGTTGGAAGCAGTCTTTGCGACCTTGCTTCTTGCTGCCAAGAAATGTGTTACTGAGGTGCTGGATACAATACCTCCAAGAAATGCAGTTAGTAGAATACTCGACGAAGATTGTGTTAATTTTGAAAGGAAATATCCAACAAAGTTTAAGGCGCTGATAAATACAATGACAGTCCAAAACTGGAAGGGGTTTATCAGCGCAATCGCAGCGAACGGTCCCGCACTCAGATTGAGAAGTGAAAGCACTTGTCCTATTGTGATCGTAACGTTTGGCAACCAAGGCAATACGACTGCAGAAATCGCAACAAATTCGACACTTTCGAGTATTTCTTTTTGGGTAAACGAGCCGATTAGTTTTCTAAACTCAACTTTTAAGTTAGAGATTAATGACACTATGACCGCTATGCCCAGTACTAATTTGTAGTCAAGCAGATTTGCACCTAATGCAAAAGTGAGTGCAAACAATAGCAGCATACCTAATTCTGTGGTTAATCCTAAGGTGTGTCGGTCAAAAAAGTTTAGAAAATATGCAATGCTAATATATGCCGTAACGCCGATAAACCCAACAATAACTATGGGAAGTGTTTGTGTGTTAACCAAGTACAAAGTGCCCAATAGCGTGCCCAATAAAGCCAGTACCGTATATGTTCTTACACCGCCTAACCCAACCGCCTGTTTACCAGGGCGAACGAACGAAAATCTTGAGTGCTGAATTGCAGATTGCTTTTGCCAACTTTCGTCTCGATCTACGCCTATCAAAAGACCTATGAATAGCGCCAGTCCTAATCGTAGTAAGACACTTTGTGAATCTAGTATATAATTGCTCATTCTATTTCAACATAGTAACATGATACATATATACTTTCTAGGAACCGAAGCCTTTGTAATACTGGGATATTTTCTGGGGTCGGCTCTTTTTCCGAAGCGATATCCGTTAATATTTTATAAGTTTTTGGGCGTAACTGTGTTTTCGCTGCTTGTCTGGTACTTGTCTTTTATGTCTGGTTCTGGCTGGACGAACATGGTTCCTGTAGCTTTGGGAATTCTACTCGTGGTAATTGCGATAGCTGCGTTACTTTTCAAAAGTCGCCTTCAGTTGCCTTCTAAGCGTGAATTACTCGTGTTTGTGGGCGTTGAATTATTGTCATATGTGGTGTACCTGTTCCTTGTATACATAAGAACGTATAAAACAGATATTCTAGGTACGGAGAAATTGATGGATGTTGCGCTCATAAACGCGTTGATGAAGCAAAATCATATTCCAATCGAAAACCCATGGTTTTCTGGCTTTTACATGAATTATTATTACTTCGGCCATTTTGTTTTGGCCTTATTTCAATATCTTTTCCAAATCCCAACTGCTGTTGGGTACAATTTAGCGATTTCGCTTATCGGGGTGTGGATTGTACAAGCCGGCTATTTGGTCGTAAAAGTCATGCGCTTTTCAGATTTACCTGCCTTGTTAGTGTCTGTGTTGATGACGTTTGGTGGTAACCTGTATTTGCTGGTCCAAACATTGCAGCACGTTCAGGCTAATCAATGGTTTGCCTCTGCAACACGCGTTATTCCATACACGATAAATGAATTTCCTGCCTATTCAATCGTATTAGGTGACCTTCACGGACACTATTTGTCGTATCCGTTTTTTTTGCTCGGGGTGTTTTTATTGATAGACATGATATTTCCAGCCACTACTAAAGGTGAGAAACCTGAATGGCTGTTTCCGAAGAGTGTTTTGCTAGGAATTCTGCTGGGTTATTTATACTTAACAAACAGCTGGGACGTTTTCACCTTGGCTTTGTTGGGTGGAGTTCTGGTGGTTTCAGCAGCTTGGTATTTATGGCGAATTAACCATGTTTCTACAAAAGAAATGCTGGAATGGGGCAAACGAGTTGCCTTGTTTATAGGACTTCCTGTCTTGGTTTTTAGCTTGCCACAGTTTCTTGCCTCTAGAAGCTATTACCTGCCTCCAGTAGGTGGAGTCGGCTTAAACAAGCAGTTTAGCGGGTTATGGGAAATATTTTTGTTGTTTGGCCAGTTCCTGATAATTACTGTTGTCGCAGCCATACTTTATGAGTTTTTATGGAAGCGTGTAGAGAAGAAGTTAAGAATGAAGGCGGTATTCTCACCTCAGATACTTCTTCCAATTGTGTTAATAATTACTGGAGCACTTCTTGTTATTGCTGTCGAATTTGTTTATGCGAAAGATATTTTTTCTACGCTAAATCCATCCTATGCACGAACGAATACTGTTTTCAAAATTTATTATCATGTTTGGTCCTTGTTTGCGTTAGGCTCAATCGGTTTCTTTTTAGGCGTGTTTTGGCAAATAATTAAGAATACCATTCCTCCAAGGTGGCTGTTCTTAGTTTATGGCGCCTTTGCAGTATGTGTCGCGATAATGTTGTCTTACTCCTTTATTTCTACCGATCAATATATTGCGCCGAATTTCTCGCGATTTACGCTTCAGAGAATAAATGACCCTCGCTTGAGTAATGGCTATTCGTATATGAGAGATTTACACGGGACTGACTACAATCTCGTCTCCTATTTGCTTACGAAACCTTATGCGAAAATCCTCGAAATTGTAACGTACGATTCGTATTCTTACTATTCTAGAATTTCGGCGTATTCGGGCATGAGTGCTGTTTCAGGGTGGCCTCTTCACAATGTACAGTGGTACAACGGGTATGATGGAAAAGGAAAACTGATGAATACCGGGAAGTTAACCTTGATTAAGGTTTCTGATCGAATGACCGATATTGAGAAAATGTATACTTCGACTGACCTTACGGAAGTGAGTGAATTGTTGGCAAAATATGAAGTTAAGTACGTTGTATTTAGTGACCAAGAAGAAATTTGGGCAAAAGAGAAGAAAAAGCCTCTTAATACCGAAGTATATAAGTCATTATGTCGTGTCGATTGGCAGGAAGCCGGTGCAACACTTTTTGATTGTGCAAAAGAATAAGCAAAACTTAAGTTTAGCTCCAATAAAGTGGTTGGTTGGCTCGTTGAATCTATTAATCATACTACCTCCGCTACTTTTTGAGCTTGGCGCAGAGAAGCTGGCAAAATACTTTTATTTTGCCTTGGGTTTGGTGTGCCATCAACGTGCAGACAGAAGTTTTTACTTATTTGGTAATGCACTGCTGCATACGAAAGCTGAAGTTTGGAGCAAGGTTCCATTTGATCACATTTTCACTTTTCATTTTAGGAATCGTTTTGTTTGTGGTGAGGAATTCGGCTGTAAATTCGGTGTTTGCACGAGATGTACGGGAATGTATCTCGGGCTACTAATCGGATTATTGACATCTGAATTTCTGAGGCAGTGGAGAATTCCAAAGATTATCCCAATACTGTTGATTATTCCGATGATATTAGATGGAGGAATTCAAACGATTGCATACATTTTGGCACCGGAAAGAGGGTTTTACGAAAGTACCAATCCACGACGTTTTCTAACAGGGCTGCTGTTTGGCTTTGGTGTGGGGTACTTAATGGTTTCAGCAATCAGAGAGCCGATTGCTAAATAAATAGAATCATAATACAATCGAGCATGACCGAACGCCAAAAGCTCATACTTAAAGCGCTTATAGAGTCCTTTATTGAGAGTGGACATGATATCAGTTCTTTTGAATTACTTCGTACCGGAGATTTTGAAGTAAGCTCGGCTACATTGCGAAATGAGTTTTTGGAGCTTTCGCACGGTGGGTACTTAACAAAAAGCCATTTCGCCTCAGGACGAATCCCGACTATCAAAGGCCTCAACTTTTACGTTAGCAACTTAATGGTTGAGAATGTGATTGACTTCGTAGATATTGTCAAAGAAGGGCAGTCACTTTCCAATTCCCGTTTCGAGGTGCAAAGCTTGCTGCGTGATGCCATGAAAACTTTGCACAAGTGGACGGGCGAGCCCTCATTTATTCTGTATAACGATGTTATTCAATTCTATCGGATTTCTCGACTTCTCAAAGTTTACGAAAAATTTCCTAAGAAAATCCAAGGGGACTATCTATCTGGGCTTATGAAGTTTTGGGACGTTATTGAAGATCCAGAATTGTTAATGTCATTTTTTAAGCAGCGTTACGAGTTTCAGACGGGTGGTATTGGCATTTTTTCTGGTGCTGAATTAGGGTGGAAAGATCTCGAAAATTTTATCGCCGTCTTTACGCCCTTCAAATTGTTTGACGGCGAAGAAGTTGGATACATTGGCACAATAGGTTATGTCAACTTGAATTATCGTGCGGTGGTTCCAGGACTTAAGTCGATGGCAAACATTCTCAACAATATTCTTCGAGGATGGTAGACGGTTCACAATTTCATGCGTGGGTTCAAGAGAAGGCAATTGTCGATGGTCTTGTTCAAGTATACAAACCGTATGGAATTCCAAGTACAGCGTTGGTCGAGATGTACAAGAAGATTACTAGTAAAAAAGTTGGACACGGCGGAACACTCGACCCGCTGGCAGAAGGTGCATTGCTTTTAGGCATTGGTGCAGGAACAAAACTGCTAACAAAATATCTGGCAAGCGAAAAGCGTTACAGAGCTGAAATATTAATTGGTGCAAGTTCTTTTTCTGGTGATTTAGAATTACCTATAGAGTTATCTCCGTCGCAGGTAAATTTTCCTGAGGGAAGAGTTAAAGAGATTTTAATCGAATTGTCTGCTGGCTTTACTCAGGAATTACCAGCGTTTAACGCCTCGAAACAAAACGGGAAAACGGCATATTCGCTAATTCGGGATGGGAAAACAGCCGAAAAACGGTTTGTAGAAACAAAATTATTGGAATGGAAGCTTATACAAAATAAGGTTTTGTCTGCTTCAAACCTAGTTGAACTTCTTTCTCTTAAGCGTAAGAAATTGAAAGACTCTTTCGAAAGGTTTGTTGAGATTGGAAGTGACGTGAATTACCGTGCGCAGAAATATGAATTTCTGTTAACAAAGTGGGAACAATCACTTCTGGCTTCAACGCAAGTAGTTGCTGAGGCAAAGTGCACATTTCTGCTCACAGAAATCGAGGTGTTAGTACCCAAAGGTACATATATCCGCTCATTAGCACAGGATATAGCCACAAGATTAGGTGCGAAGGGCCTGCTAATTGGTTTGTGCAGAATCTAGCAGGTCTCTTGCTGACTATGGGGTATTGCGGTATAATAACTAATGGCACGAATAATCAGTATGACCGCAGCACAGCTAGCTCTGTGCGATGATCTTGTACCTGTAAAAGATATAGATTTAGGTTGCAGAATTCCATCCGGAAAAATGATTGCCTGTGAAGCGGTTAAACGCTCCCTTAATGCAGACCGAACAACACGAACAAATAGCCGCATAATGCGTTATGACGCAGACATTGTCGACCAGCAGGGTCTAAAGCGTTCCATGATTAATTCACCGGTTGGACTCTGCTTAAACGCCATAGAAGATTCACTGGCTCAGGCTTATGAGGGGGGAGATCGACCACCCTTCAAACAAGTGGTTGCTGGTGTATTTAAAGCTGTCCGTGCCCAGCGTTCAGCACGTCAGTTGGACGATACAGATCAAATGATCGTGCGTGGTGTTGCTTTGGGGGCTGCTATAGTTGCTTTTACTTTGGAGCTCGATCGCGACATGGAAAAAGAAGATTTGTTAGCAGTATGCGGGCTTAATGATGAGTCAAAACTAGAACAAATGAGAAAGGATTCTAGCGAGTTGTTCCAATTTACAGACTGTAGAACAGAAAAAGACCTTGTGAATTGTTAATCGTGCAAGTTTTCGTTGACATAGCCTCCTTCTCTTGATACAATCCCACCATGACTGACTACGCGATTATTAGAAAAGGCCTTCACCAATATTCCTTAAAGAAGGGTGAATACCTTGATATGCCTCGAATTGAGGGCGAAGTCGACAGCAAATTAGAATTTTCTGATGTACTATTGACCCAAATCGGTGATAAAACAACTATTGGTCAACCAGTAGTCAAAGACGCAAAAGTCGTTTGCACTATTCTTAAGCAATTCCGTGGTGAAAAATTTGAAGCAGGAAAGTTCAAAGCAAAGTCACGTTACCGAAAACAATGGGGATACCGCGCAGAATTGACTCGCGTTCGGGTAGACGAGATTGTTACCAAGTAATTTCCACATTTAACTGTATAATGAACCTATGATTGCATTTTTTCTTGGTTCACATCCCGAAGTATCATTAGCTGAATTACGCTTGATGTTTGGAGTTAAGGAATCCTCGCGATTGATGGGTGTTGCAATGTTCGAACTTGATACGATGCTTGTACAAAACAGTTTTTTCAAACTTGGTGGGGTTCCGCGCTGGGGTGAAGTAATTGCCGAGCTTGATAAAAACGATAATCTAGAAAATCACATTATTAGTGCGTTCAAAAAACAGTTGAAGGAAGCCACAAAAAAAGAGTATATCTTTTCGCTTTATGGCGTTAAACTCGACAAAAAAAGACTTCATCACGATTTAAAGGACGAACTTCCGGGTTCCAAGTATGATGGCAGATTTGACGAAGCCCTGCATGCACCGGCAGTCAGTGAACACGTATTAAAACGTGGGGGGCAAGAATTCTCTGCAATTTCAAGTGGGAATACGGTTTATATTATTAAAACGATTCAGGTACAAGATGCACAGTTTTGGTCGATTACCGATGCAGAGCGCCCAGCCCGAGATATGAAAATAGGGTTATTACCTGCAAAACTTGCCCGAATGATGATTAATTTGTCTGGAGCACAGGCTACAGGTAAAATCTGGGATCCCTTTGTTGGGCAGGCTACTATAGCGATGCAAGCTGCGGTCTTAGGCATTCCCGTTTTGGGAACAGATAAATCGCCAGAAAGTATTGCTAAAGCGAAGCAAAACATGCAATGGTTGATTAGAAATGGGTTAGTTTCGCAGGCAAAACATACGCTTTATGTTGAAGCAATTGAGCGATCTAAGGCCGACCGTACGGTAACTGCAGTGGTGACTGAACCTTATCTTGGAAAACCTCGCTACCGACCTTTTGGAAATGAATTTCTGGCAAAGCGTGAATGGCGCGAGATTAGTCGTTTGTACGGAACTTTGTTGCAAGTTGCCAGCGGGATTTTGCATAAAGGGCAATGTTTGGTGTTTATTAAACCTACCTTTTCGTTTCTTGCGGAACATGGGGGTGAGTGGTATAATCCACCATTACCGATGTCCGGAGAAGCATGGAAAGTACCGGAGTTTCTAGTAGATCTAGGTCCTCTCCTTTGGCTTCAGCGAGATAGCATTATCGGTAGAGAGATTGTTGTTCTCGAAAAAAGATAGTTAAACTATAGAAAGATAATATGGCGCACGTAAAAGCCGGGTCATCCTCGGCACATCAAAAGGCAAATGTTGTAGGAAAGCGCAGAGGCCTTAAAGTTAACCAAGGACAGTTTGTTCGTGGTGGACAGATTCTTATTAAACAAACGGGTATTGTGTTCAAAGCAGGCATGAATACCATGATTAGTCGCGACAGTTCCGTTATGTCCCGTGTTGCGGGCATCGTTCAGTTCACCTATCTTCGCAGACCACATGGTGTTAGAACCGTTGTAAATGTCTGGCCAAAGCTGGCAGAAGCAAAAGCACCAAAGCAAGAAAGCACCAAAGTAGAAAAGCCAAAAAGCACTGAAGAGAAAAAACAGAAAAGCATTAAGGCAGTAAAGAAAGTTGTAGCTAAGAAAGCTACAGTTAAGAAAGCAGTTGCGAAAAAGTAAATTTGCGTAATTAGCACATGACTTTCAGTGTTTCAGAGGAATTGTTTTCAAAATATCCCGAAGTACGAATCGGGTGCATGTTAGTATCGGGCATTGATAACTCACAGAATGCGAACGAAACTTTATTGAAGAAGCTTGCCGAGCAAACTGCCACAATTACAAAGGAATACTCCCTAGAAACCATTACTCAAGTACCATTTGTTGCACGATGGCGCGAAATTTATCGTTCCTTTGGTGCAAAACCATCTGATTATCGAAGTTCAATAGAAAACCTTATTAGAATGGCATTGAAGGGAAGAGTGCTTGAGCATATTAATACGCTGGTTGATATCTACAACTATATTTCACTAAAGTATAAACTACCTGTTGGTGGTGAAGATACGGATAAAATGATTGGCGCATTGCAGCTAACGATAGCGACGGGAAATGAGCCAGAAGTTCAACTTCTTGGTGATCAGAAAGCAGAAAAGCCGTTTATTGGCGAGGTCCTGTATCGTGATGATGAAGGTGTCATTTGTCGCTGCTGGAATTGGCGAGAAGGGCAGCGAACGATGCTCACAAAGGATACAAAGAATGCGATATTGGTTATTGAAGCAAATTGCGCTGAGGAGTATCCTGTTTTAGAAGAAGCCCTAAATGGATTAGCCTCAATGGTGCAGCACTTTGTTGGGGGAAAAATCCAGCGAGCAATTTTAACGAAAGAGAGTAGTGTTGCCAATTTCTAGTGTTATAGAAGACGTTTTAATGGTAAAATACCAAACGAAGGAAGAATTGAGTGGACGATGTCGTTAAATCTCTAATTCTCCAAGTCGTTAATTAGGCCGGGGTGGTGAAATGGCAGACACGTCAGCTTTAGGAGCTGGTGCCAGCAATGGCGTGGAGGTTCGACTCCTCTCCTCGGCAAAGCGGCGAGTATCCAACAAAGTTGGGTAGTCGCCGCTTTTGCTATATAGAGTCGAAACCCGGAGGAGAACAAACATTTTTGTTCGACGATGGGCGGGGCCGCGCTTAACAACCACTAAGACTAAGATGTACAATTTTAGAGGTGAGGAACGAACCCTAAAATTGTTGGGTGGCCAACTCCTCTCCTCGGCAAATCAATGCTACAGTTTCCTCTCAATCATATAATCCGCAACACCAACGATAAACTTGAACCCGTCGTTATCTATGAATTCTGGGAACTCTTTATACATGCTGTTCTTTGCTTTGCGAACTAATTCTTGTGCAACCTCTTTTGAATGTTCTAGTGAACCTGTGTCGATAATTACTTGCTGTACTTGCGCAAATAAATCCGGTGTTTTTTCTAATTCGCGGTTGCCGAGGGTTTTATCAAGTATTTCCTTTTGTGCTAGGGTTGCATTTGCATACGCATAAACGGTTAATAGCGTCGCCTTCCCTTCCATAATATCGTCCATATTCGACTTTCCGGTATCTTTTGGATCGCCATAGACGCCCAGAATATCATCTTGAATCTGGAAGGCAATACCGGCATTTTCTGCATAGGTATTGAAGCGTGCGATGCTATTCGCTGTTTCACCTGCCAAAGTTGCACCCAACTGAAGTGGATTGAAGTACGTGTAATGCGCTGTTTTCAGACGATGAACTTCAAGAACATCGTGTTCGACAGTATTTGGTCCTTGTTGATTGAAAATGTCTCGAATCTGGCCATAGGCGGTTACATTAATTGCATCGTTGACTCCTTGTAAGGCACGAATAAGGCGTTCAGGTGGGAAATCCATGCTTAGCAGTAAATTACTGGCATGGTGCATACCGAATAAGCCCGAGACGGCCGCTTGTGAATAACCGTAATGGAGAGCGTCCCCGGTCATTTTGTGTTGGATATGATACGTCTCGTGCAGTCGGTGTGCTGTGGGTAAACCCCTTCGGAGATTGGATCTGTCGTTAAAATCATCGATAATCAGCAAGTAAGCGTGGACAACTTCGATTGCTACGGCTGCTTTCATAACCTCAACTGATGGCTTTTTTGAGAACATATTGTAGCTTTCTAAAACAAATGCGCCGCGAAGACGTTTGGCAGGTCGGGTAACGACATCTTTGAAAATATCAGCTGCTTTTGCAGCAACACAATGGTAATTGTACGCTTCTGTACAGAAATCTGATTGTAAATACTGAGCAAGTGCGGTTTCAATCTGCTCTTGCAGTACTCCCAGCTGTTTTTTTGCATATTTTGCGTAGGATTTCATAAAACTCATATCAGATTAGGTAAGGAATTATACCACTAGCTTTTACTGGCTCTGTGCGAGTATCGGAATATCGGTAGAGACAGTACAATGTGGTGGTGAGGATATTGCTATAAACTCATTATTTTTGTATAATTCACCATTGCCGCTATCGTCTATCGGTTAGGACAGAGGATTTTCAATCCTCTAGGCGGGGTT
>PFQB01000013.1 GCA_002793355.1 Candidatus Dojkabacteria bacterium CG_4_10_14_0_2_um_filter_Dojkabacteria_WS6_41_15 | reverse complement strand
CCGATTGATCAAACCAGAAATCTGAGTATCGATATTCCCGATATTTTTGGAGACTTCAGGTGACAAATTTGGGACGGTGCCCTTTCTTCTTTGACATAACAGATCTATTTAGTTGTGATCTTCATGCACATTTATTGCCGGGCTTGGACTTGCATGCTCGCTCCGCTCCCAGTATCAGTTCAGTCGGGGTTCATTAACTCGCTCTGCTCGTTATTCACCACACGCCTTCTCAGTCGAACCATCGGTTCTCGCCTATTATTGTTAAATTTGTTTGGCACCTTCGGTGCAAAACAAATTTGCCGGGCTTGGACTCGAACCAAAACTAACTGCTCCAGAGGCAGCCGTCCTACCATTAGACGACCCGGCAACAACAATTCCTGCGAACTACCGCAAATTATAAACGATTTCGTCTATTTACTCAACCAAGTTATTGCTTTTTCGATAAAAATCCTCGCCTTGTGCCACCCCATAATCTCGATACTTTCGAGTAAAGGTGGGCTTTGCAGCCTACCGGTAACTGCAGATCGAACGGCAAGAAACAAATCACCGGCTTTCCAATCGAGTTCTTCCGCATAACCACGCACTACCTTTTCCCATTCTTCATGAGTTACAGAACCCTTTTCAAAAATCACACTTAGCCGGTCAAAAACCTCTTTTAAAGCAGCGGCCAGCTCGGACTTACTACGGTTCTTCATATTCCAATCAGAGTCCGAATAGTTAAATTCATCTATATAAAAATACGCGAGAGAAGCCGGCAGTTCCGAAAGTTTAACCACTCGCTCCTGCTCTAGCGCAAGACATTTATTAAATTTGGTTATATCGGCTTTCCATAATGGCAGATATTTTTTTACCTCTGCTTGCAATGAGATTTCCCAATCTTCCAGCCCGGAGATAACATCAACTTTGAAATGTTTCAATACAATATTTTCTGCCCAATCTAGAACACGGTCAGCAAACTGCTCCGGCGTAAAACGGCGAATGTGCTTACCGTTTATATAATCAAATTTATTTTGATCATATCGTGCAGCGGTTTTATTCATATGCGCTAAATCAAACAATTCAATTATCTCGTCGATACTATATATTTCGTCTTGATGGGCTACTTTCGCATCTGGTGCCCACCCACACAAAATTGCATAATTCAAAATACCTTCTTTCAGATACCCTTCTCGCATTTTCGCGATTATCGAGTTCGCTCCGTACCGTTTACTCAGTTTCTTGTGCCCGTCTGGATTCAGAATCATTGGCAAATGAGCGAATTCTGGGATTTCCCAGCCAAAAAACTCGTACAGCTTCACGTGCTTTGGATAACTCGGTAACCAATCATCCCCACGAATGACTGTAGTAATTCTCATTAAGTGATCATCAACCACAGAGGCTAAATGGTAGGTTGGCCAACCGTTTTGCTTAAGTAAAACCTGATCGTCAATATCTTGATTTTTAACCCGAATTTCACCAAATAAGACTTCGTGGCAGACGGTTTCTCCTTCCGTTGGAAACTTCATTCGGATAACATGGGCTTCACCACTTGCAACACGCTTTTTTGCTTCCTCAGGTTTAATGCTACGACAAAGCCTATCATACATAGGACGTTGCTTTAAAGCTTTCTGATTTTCTCTCAATTCAGCAAGTCTTTCTGATGAGCAAAAGCAATAATAGGCATGCCCATTATTAATCAACTCATCTGCATATTTTTTGTATATATCAAGACGTTCTGATTGGACATACGGACCATAATCGCCACCAACATGCGGGCCCTCATCAAATACAATGCCTACAGCTTCGTAAGCTTCTATCATTGCATGAACCCCAAGTTGCGAATCCCCGAATGCGTTCCTTTTACTATCAGTGTCTTCAACCCTAAGGATATTCTTTCCCCCAGATTTACGCGCCAGAAGAAAATTGGGTAAGTACGCGCGAACTGTTCCGATATGCACTTTCCCTGTCGGACTTGGGGCTGCGCGCAGACGAATTTCCTTATTCATATCACTTCTGACAGATGACATTACTTCTGATACAATCAATTCAATAGGTTCATTATATCAAACTCATGACACTAACAGAAACCGTATTTTGGACAAAAATCTTCTCAAAGTTTGCAATAGTATTTGTTGTACTTATCGTCGGCGGTTATTACGGAGTTCAGTATTACAAGAAGATCAATTGGAAGGTAGATCAGGTATTTATTCCTGACAACAAATGTGGTGCTTTACCCGAAATCGATATCGAAGTACAAAAAGGTGTGGCAGCGGAAGGTGCAATATGGCAAGTCGAAGCATTAGCTCCCTCTCTACCAAACTCAAAAGTTCCATTAATTGCATATGTGTACGCTATCGATATTGCCGGCGAAAAGTTCAGCACAAGAGATATGGCTATTGCGTTAGCAAAAAGCCTGGACTTTTCAACACCGGTCATTCACACCCCTGGCTCGACACTGTACACCTGGAACAATTCGTTCCTCAAGTCTAAATTAGTTTTTAATACTAATACCTTCAATTTTACCTATTCGCGATTAAACACGGCATTACCCACGATTCCGAATCAGAAACTTCCCTCCATTTATCGAGCCCCAGAGCAGGCGGCAAACTACCTGCGCGCTCTTGGCTTATTTACCTCTGAATTTGCTAATGGAAAATCTTTTGCCTACCCGGTAGTAATGGCTAAAGATGTTCCCGTAGTAGTTGACTCGATGGAGAAAGCTCAGCTGGTTCGCGTCGATTTTCAAAAAACAAATCAACTTCTCCTTTACGATCAAGCAATTTTAAATCCACTTAATATTCCGACTGGCCGAGTAAACTTTACCGCCTTTGTCTCAGAACAACGAAAGAGTCTAAGTAACTCTGTAAAATACACTGAGATTGTCGTTAGAAGAGTAGGAAAAACACCTACAACCTCAAACATGCAAATATATATGCGTGATCAGGGCGGTAGTGCCGCTTATGGATTGCAGCAGATTATTTACAACAACTGGAATGTCGAAGACACACCATGCGGAACATATTTAATTAAACCCCCATCTGCAGCTATTACAATGATTCAGCAAGGCGGAGGAAAGATTGTATACCTAACGGAAGGTGCAAGTGACCCATTGAACCCAAAGACCTCAACACCGCTTTCCGTAATAAACCTTTATAATTTAGAACTTGCCTATTACGAAACCACTGACATTCAGCCTTATTTGCAACCAATATATGTAGCGACTGGACAAGCGATTTTCCAGAACGGGGCGAAAGGTGAAATCGCGATTTACGTTCCGGCTATCGATTACGCCATTCCAACAAAATAACTGTTGCTTGGATTATGCCTATGGTCATTCATTGTCCAAATTTGTGACCACATCTTCTACAAAGAACGTCAATTCTCTTCGGCCATTGTATTCATTTAGTTTTGGCTTGCCGACTAACACAACCTGAACTCCTTGCTCTAATTTTTTCAAATATTTTAAACCATCAAAGGCCATTGCTTTAAGGGTACCGTCTTCCGTTTCTAGTTCAATTCGCACATGATTTCCTTGCTGCCCTATCAAAGAAAACTGAGCGATTTTGCCTTTTACGGCAAATATTGGGGGCAGGTTCGCTTGTCCAAAAGGTTCTAGTTTTGACAGCATTTCAAAAAAATGTTCTGTTAGTTCTGACCTCGAAACCACTGAATCGACAAATTGCCTGTTTACAGGAATATATGTGGAATATTTCGCTTCGATTTCAGTAGAAATAGCAGTAAGTAGAATTTGAATATCAGTACTTTTCAACGTAAATCCTGCCGCATTGCTGTGACCACCAAAACGTTCAAAAATATCTGGAAATCCTGAGAAGAAACCCGTAATATTGAAATCACCAAAACTTCTAGCTGAACCTTTCGCAATACCTTTTGCTGAATCGATAGACACTGCTATGGCAGGTAGCCCTAGACTATTCATCAATTTCCCTGCGACCAGACCAATTATTCCATCTTCCCAACCTTCACCCGACGCAATAGCAATTTTTTGAGAAACAATTACTCTTGTTGCCTCTGCTGCCTCTAACATCGACTTGGTCAACGCTTGCCTCGTCACATTGATTTCGTGAACTTCCTGTGCGTATTTTCTCGCCTGAAAAAGTGAATCCGTGCTTAATAGCCTAACACTCGTGTATTGATTTCCAATTCTTCCACTTGCATTCAGTCTAGGGCCTAAAACAAAACCAAGATGATAGGTGGAGAGATCTTCGACAGGCACTTGTGTTATTTCTGCTAAAACCTTTGTTCCTAACGAAGGTGAGCTTCGCATTTTACGTATGGCCCTTTTGAGTATCTCTCTGTTTTCGCCAATTAAAGGCATCATGTCGGTAACCAAAGATATTCCTACCAAATCAACGACACTATCTGAATATTCGTGTGAAAACGAAAATTTATCTTCCAAATAGCGAACCACTTTCCAGGCAACTACTCCGCCCGAAGTGAACCTGTTTTTTGATTCATGCCCGGGATATAACGGATGAACGACAACTGTTTTGGGTAATTCGCCACTAGGCTGATGATGATCAGTTACGATAATATCAATGGGATATGAGGCCATAATCCCGGCAATAATTGCAGAATCTCTAATACCGCAATCAACCGTTATGACTAACCCAACACCAGACTTTGCTAAAGTATCTAATGCTTGTCGATTAAGCCCATACCCTTCTTCGTGCCTATCGGGTATGTACACCGTTGCATTAACTTTAAGAGTCTTTGCAAGGAATCGCCACAATACAGCGCCTGCAACAGCGCCATCAGCATCATAATCACCGTAAACTACTATCTTGGAGTTCAACTTCTTGTGTTTTACAAGCAATCGATATACGCCATCAACATCATAAAGTTCAGAAGACGCTAACAGTGGCTGATCGCTCGTAAATTGCTCGATATCTTTTAGCGTTTTTAAGCCTCGATTCCAGCACACCAAAGCAAGTGATCGACTACCCAACAACGCTTTCAGAGGCTCAAGTTTTTTCTCAGAAGGCTCTTTCCTCAGCACAAATTCTTTCATGCGCTTTTATAGTACTTTTTCCAGAACTACTTTTTTAATCTTTTCTTGCACTTCTGGATGATCACGCAAATAGTCCACAACTGCTTCTTTCCCTTGCCCGATTTTTTCGCCATCGATACTATACCAGGCCCCAGCTTGATCGATACATCCGTATTTTACTCCGGCTTCAAATATACTACTCACCTTGTCTATCCCAGAGGCAAAGCGAATGTCAAAAAACGCATTACGAAACGGGGGCGCGACTTTATTCTTCACTATCTTCACTTCACGTGTGTGCCCAAGTAACTCCCCGTTCTTGGTAATCTCTTCTCTGCGGCGAATATCCAGTCGCAAACTACAATAGAATTTTAGGGCATTCCCACCCGTTGTTGTTTCAGGGTTTCCAAATTTTACCCCAAGATTGATTCTGAGTTGATTCAAGAAGATAACCACGGTGTTCGATTTAGCTGTAAGCGGCGTAATTTTCCGCAAAGCCTGCGACATAAGACGTGCTTGCAACCCCATATGAACATCACCCATTTCACCATCAACTTCTGCCTTTGGTACTAAGGCTGCTACAGAATCTATAACAATTACGTCAAAGGCACCTGATCGAATAAGAGTTTCTAGAATATCTAGTGCTTGTTCGCCAAAATCTGGCTGGGAAACATATAAATCATTCACGTCAACACCAATCTTTTTTGCATACCCTGGATCTAACGCATGTTCTGCATCGATAAACGCTGCTTTCCCGCCTTTTCTTTGAGCTTCTGCAATAATGCTTAAAGCAAGTGTCGTTTTCCCTGATGCTTCTGGACCATAAATCTCCATACAGCGCCCACGAGGTACTCCACCAACACCCAGTGCTGCATCTAATGATAACGCTCCAGTTGAAATCACTTCGACTGCTAAACGTTTCTTCGAACCCAATCGCATGATACTTCCATCACCGAACTTTTTCTCAATCATGGTCATTGCGGCATCAATTATCTTTTGTTTATCCTCAGTGCTCATATGTTGCGACGAAGCAACTGCTGGTACTACGGGCTCCTCTGTCTGAGTATCTTCTGCTGCACTGTTTTTTTTCTTGAATTTTGCCATTTGATAATATGCAAACTTACTTGTTCCTATTATACCCTACCTTATTAACCCTGCACTTTCATCGATAACAATTCGTCAAGCGTATCGTCAGAGGCTGCTTTATTTACACCAGATTTTCCGCACTTTATACATCTGAACTGAATCTCCACTGTGCCCTGTTTGTATTCATAATCGACTGGTTTCATCAACCCCTGGCACACTTCCATCCGATCGCCTGGTACAATGTCCACATGCTTTGAATACAAACAAGTCGGACAATGATTTCGCGATGTTTTCTTTGCTGGCGATACTTTCGCTCCGCAATGTTCACAAACGAAACAATCGTTTCGTTTAACGAAATCCTCTTGTGCCATAGCTACACCTTAAAGAGTGACGATACAATCTTAGTAAATAAATCGTTGCCTCTTTTGATTACTAGTCGGTCTTGCATAGCTAAATCCATAACCAATGCGGTCAAGCTCGCAACCGCCATAGCCAACAATTTAAGCCGAGGAAAAGCAAGAAATACAAATACTATGAACGTTGTATATGTAATAAACCGAATCACATCGTCTTTGTGAACCTCAAAGCTCTGCCTTAACGCCCATTTGATCTGAGCCGCCCCGGATATCTTCTGATTACCATCCCCAACATACGAATTAATTTCTTTATAGAATGAAAAACCTGCAGCAACAATTCGCATTAAAAACCTCATTACTTCAAATCCGACTGCTGCTATTACCAACGTTAAGGTGTTGTAAATGCTTGCGTCAAAAGTCCAACCTCCAATCATAAAATTATAATCGTTGAACACTGCACGAATTTCAATATTTAATTCTTTAGGCAGAAAAAATAAGTTCTTACTATCCATTGTTAAGAAGAATACAAAAAGTACAATTTCTAGGGCATCTCCAAAAAGATCCTTAAACCGTAGTTGAACTTTACGCCCCCATTCTAATTCTACCTTGCCTTCGGCCTTTGATCGCCTATTTAACATTCCAGTTGCTACAACCAAAACGGTTGCGAGTACAACGGTGAATAACGTCACATCGTACGTTTTACCAACCCATTTATACGCATACAACAGGACAAAATATATAAGCGCTCCCAACAAATAGGAAACGAATGGAATCAAAAAGTATACGGCTTGTTTTAAAACATCAATAATAAAGTTAAATGCTAGTTTGAAAAAGTTCATGATATCGACAATAGACAACGTCCCCTCAACAAAGATATCAAGTATTTGCTTCACCTGGTTTTTCAAACCCACCATAATTAACACACCAAGAACCAGGAAGAGGAGAACTAAACAAAACATAAATAGCCAAAAAGCATTAATTACAGCAGAAAAAGTCGCCGGTGCTGTAATTGCCAGAACACCACCAACAAGTACAAGCAAAATAACAAGCATGACAACACCCGTAATAAATCTTGAATATCTTCCTGGGTCAGTAGAATTGTCTGATAGACCGGGTGGTTCAGTTGGAGTGGTATCTGAATCTATTGGTGTTGCAATAATTACCTCTTTAGTTTCGGTTTCTTCGGACATATGGAATTATACCAGATGAGTAATTTTCAGCATTTTTACTTGCACAGCACATGACCTGACGTACCGCACGTTATGTCTGCCGTCTTGTTAAAGCCCAATAAAGGACTGAGCACATCAAGAAGGTTTACATCATACTTTATATATTCGGCAGGATATCTGCGATTATCGACTTCTGCAAGATTTCTCAAGAACTTTGGGGCTGTAGACTCATTAGCAGAATAGATCCAGCCCGTAATTCCAAGACGATCTGTACTCTGAGTCGTTGCACCTTTATCTCCCTTATCTATTATTACTGCTGCACCAGCTTCGGCAATAATTGCTGCGTCAAATCTGTCCAACGTAGGTATCCCTGGGTTAGGCGGATACTCCCGAAAATCACTCGGAACATCTCTAATAGTCAACGTTTTTCCATTTTTCACCACAAAGACACAGCCACTATTGTTCAGAGGAGCAGTCTTGACAATTTCTCGTGATATTACAATATCTTCCTCGACAAAAATAACATTAGCGTGTACACAGTTTAAGGGTAGTATTATTGGCGACGTTTGCAAAATATTAGTTGTTAACGTAACTACATTGTAGTCTTTTACCCCTATTGCACCAATTCCCGCCCCCGTATTAGCACAGCTCCCCATGGGAACTGAATTCATCAATTCACAATTTAAATTTGCTATCGCTTTCAATCTGGCATATTCATTACCAGGAAGGGAGGGTATATACCCCGTAATATCAGAACTTACTCTATAATTATTCGTAAAGCCCAGCGGGTGATTGGCCCCACCCTGAAAGTATCCACCCATAAGACCAGTCCCTGGTGCGACGTTGGCTGTTAACAAATAGCCGGTGCCAATAGTAAACTCCTGTTTGGTAAATGGGAGGTATACATCCTGCGTTTTGTCTTCCAGACCCAATCCGTTAGATGCTGGCAAAGTTAGACCAAAGGGTGCAGTATCGTTCTCTTTTACACTGTAAATATCCCCGTAAGAGGTTTTTAACCACGGGGCAAGGAACGTGAAGGGTGTGCCAGCTATAGTGCTATTACCACAGCTCATATTACCTGCACGGTCGTATGCACAAATCCCAGCAGTTAATTCATCATATGCCCTAAAACCACCACCTTCCAATTTCACTGAGGTCGTACCTACAGCCAAAGCCGTTCTGGTGTTTTTTCCATCAAAAAGTGTTGTCGTGCCCTTATGATATGCCCAGGTTAAATCATTCTCTAGTGGTAACCCGTCAAGCATCCCCTGTCGCGCCATAAATGCCTTTGTTACCCCTCCAATTCCAGATCCGCTGTCAGAAATGCCGATCGTCTCGTTAAGTAATGTTTTATCGGCAAATGTTTGCTGTGCATAAGGGCCAATTTGGGGTGCAGTCGCGTCGTACAAAAGTACAAAGTCGGAATTGCCTGGACAAGTTGAACCCGTACACAGATTGCCGTTTTTGTCGAATTTCACCCAACCGTTATCTCCCTTTTGGGAAACATCTACATTGTTTAGCGGTACGCTAACTTTATCGAGGGCACTTAAGAAAATCGAATACTCCCCATCCTGCATTCCATGGCCGCTATCTTTATCATTAAAATAGATACCGAACTTAAACGTAAGTACATTTGGATTTCCAGCAACATTAAAAACTCCCTCTTTCTTTGCACAAGCAGCACAGTCTCCTGGACAGACAATCTCTCCAGAAATATCTACCTTGGTAGGAACAGGATTATCCTCCAAGAAGCAGATAAGGTGATTAGAATCGGTAGCCACTGCCCAATCGTAGTTAGAAGGGTCTGCTGTTTCTGAGCCTGCAACCGTCTGTGCAATATCAGGTACATTTGCGTCGGAACACCCAACAACGGAATCTAAACAATCAGGAAAGCCGACCTTCTGCCACTTCCTCTGACTTGCCCATCTATATTTGTCTATCTTCACATTTCCGTTCATTGACACATAAGATGGTAACTCATTTATCAGTGCCAATGCCGAGAAAATTTGTCTTGAACTTAACCGTATATTTTGCGAACCACACATTGTTCCTAAGCATGCTCGCGAAACAAAATTCCAGCGAGTGCCATTCACTTGTATATTCTCCATCTCTGAATACATTGCTTGAAAACTATTGCGCGATCCTCCTGCATTAATTAAAGGAAGAGCAGCAGAATTTTTATTCAAATCGACTCGTTGTATCCACATACCTGCTTGCATAATGTCATCACTCCC
>PFQB01000123.1 GCA_002793355.1 Candidatus Dojkabacteria bacterium CG_4_10_14_0_2_um_filter_Dojkabacteria_WS6_41_15 | reverse complement strand
CGCCACTAAATAAGCATCAAGTTAAACCAACGGTTGGTGAAATTGATACCGCGGCGGCCTTATTGACAGTGCTCACCCTATTGACCTCGCTTGTTGCTACAAGTATGGTCCTGTTTGGAAAAGTTAATCCGATTATCAATCCGACTTCAGGCGACTTATACCAATTAGTTATTCCTGTCGGCTGGATAATATTCTTTGTCGCGATTGGGGTATTGTGGACCTTTAGAAAAAACATGAGGGCTCCACAACGACACACCGAGCAAATTGAAAAAGAAGAACGTTTTTATGCAGTGCGACCAACGTACATTTCGTTGGTCGCACTCGCTATTTCTGGTGCTTCAATTCTCTTCGCTGCAGAAAGCATGGTGAAAAGTATAGAAAAAGTTAGCGATATGACGGGATTGCCCTTTGTTATCGCTGGTGTGCTAGCAGGAATCATCGGTTGTTTGGGGGAAATGTTGGTTGTTCACAATTTCTCCATAAATCCAAAGGGGCGAATCGGAGATGCTATTGTTGGAGTTGCCATGGACAATATTGTTACTATTCTAGGAGCTTCTATCGTTGCAATCATGGGCGGGATTTTCTTAGGTGGAAACGCATTAATTCTAATCTTCGTGATCATTTTGTGCTTAAATATGGTGCTTCTGTGGCAAATAGGGAAACTGCAGAGAACAATATTGCTAACTACTAACTGACAACTAGTAGCTATTAGTTAGTAGTATTCACATCACTTGAGGAAATAGATACAATACGGAACTAAATATATTTCGAGCAATACAGACGCTATTATGTCTCCAATCCTTAGAATCAAACTTGCTCGCGCGCTCTCAGGAGTTATCTTTTGGGTCCCCGTTATCGTCCTCTACTTTAATCATCGTGGATTATCAGAAATTCAGACCTATTCAATAATTGCTTTTTATGGATTTGCGGTTGCCTTTCTTGAATTTCCTACAGGAGTAATTAGTGATTACTACTCCCAATCGCTTTCGTTAAAAGTAGGATACTTGATAAATTCACTCGGCATTGTTGCGCTTTGTTTTCCACTTCCCCTTTACCTCCTATATCTAGCTCAATTCGTGTCCGCTCTTGGTATATCCTTAACATCGGGCAGTGATCTTGCACTCATGTCGCAATATTCTAGTAACATGAAGCGCGATGTCAAAGACTCGAAAATCTGGCTACATATATCAATATTGGTGTCCTCGGCAATCGGGGCATTTATATTTCCTAGTTACCCAACACTACCTCTGCTGCTTACTGGTGGAGCTGGAGTGCTCTGTTTCCTGCTGCTTCGAAATGTGCATGACCTTGAACGTACAGTAAAGTATTCGGGGAATATTTTTAAAAAAGCACAAGAAGGAATTCAAATTGTTATGAAAAACAGAGTGTTATTTCTGGTCACCACTGTATCCGGCCTTCTTGTTGGCTTTGAAATGAGCATTAAATACCTGTTTAACAGTCTCTTTCTCTCCTTGCATATTGGGGTACCTTACCATGGGGTAATATTTTCTGCTTTAGTCATTTTACAAATATTGGGAATTTCCCTTTATAAATCAAGACACTCCAAGAGAAACGCACTATCATTATTTCTTATTCCACTTGCAATTGTCACCATCGGTTTTTCGAGATTTATCCCAATTACTTTGTTGTTGCTTGCCATCATATTTATTATGCGAGGAATTAACGATACTTTCCTAGAATTAACCACAGTAGAGGAAACTCCAAGCGCAAACACCGCCAGCGTACTCTCTTTCAAAAGTTTGCTTCAACGGTTACTTGGTTCAATTTACGCGTTTTCTTTTGGGCTATTGCTCGCTAAAAAAGATATATTCTTTGTATTTCTACTAATTGGCATATTTCTTTGTGTTGTTGTACTGTGGTTTTTGCTTCAATACCGGCGAAACGAAGAACCAAAAACATTATAGGGAGCTGCTTTATCCTTTATCCTTTATCCTTTATCCTTTATCCTTTATCCTTTGTCCTTTGTTGCTTTTGTGCTTTTGTGCTTTTGTTCCCTAGCTCACCCACTCATACTTCCTTCTCACCTTGTCTTCCAACTCTTCTGGTTTCACCAACCCAAATTCGGTTATAAAACCCGTGATAAACTGATGCGGAACAATATCAAATGCTGGATTGATTATATCCAATTCCTTTGGTGCTTCTGGCCAGACTTCTGCATCTTTGCGAAGTTCGATTTTAATTGGGTTGTAAATGGTCGACAGATCCAGCTTTAAACTTGGCGTCACCACATACAACGGCTTACTGGCAAAATACGCAGAAAGTCCCATGCTGAAGCTGCCAATTTTATTCAGCGCGTCGCCGGTTACAGAAATCTGATCCGCACCAAGAAACACTACGTTTACAGGCAGAAAACTGTCATCGGCAATAAAATACGCTGCAGCAGAATCCACAATCATTATGGTTTCAACACCAGCTTTAATCAAATTCCTCGAGGTAATTCTTCCTTGGTACAACGGTCTGGTCTCAGTGTTTATCAACTTAATTTTGTGATCGTCATTAATGCCAATGATGATTGCTTCAGCTGTGCTAGAGTGACAATGAGTAAACACCACATCTGCATGCTGGCATAATTCGACCCCATGCTTCACGATTTCTTTCTTGGAATCTTCCAGTAACTTTACATACTGATTCGACAATTCCATAACCGCTTTGGCTGCACTTTTTACATCTTTCAGCCCGGCATATTGCAACACTAATTGGTTATCGACAAAGCGCACCCCGTTTTTTGCAAGAGGTTCGTTTGGCCGAGCATTTGCCAACATCGACATATACTGCCCTAGCTGATTACGGAATTGCTCCATATCGGTAATATCCGTTGCTTTTGCCCATTCACCAACAGTAATAAACGTGGCAAGCGCAACATTGGTGGCACCTTGAATTTTGACCGCTATTATATCGTCAATCGTTTTTTGAATGATAGCTGGAACACTTTCGGACATGGGCAGTTCGAATAATTTATACAAGTAAAGTCATTATAGCACCCTCAATAGTGGATAGGTGAATTGACGAATCAAAGTATTAAAACAAAATGTTCCAGTTGATATTAATAGTTACGAGTTAGAAGTTAATTTTACTATATACAAGTAGCGCCCTCCTTCTTAAAATGCTAAAATCCGATAAATGTATACCGTATCGGAAGTAACTAATAAAGGAACATGGAATTCTCTGGCTGGAAACGTTCTCTTACAATCCTGGAGCTGGGGGGAGTTTCAACAGAAAATTGGGCACAACCTTTGGCGCCTTGGCGTTTTTGACGGCGAAACTTTTGTGGGGGGTGCCTCAATTATCTTGGTGAAATCACGGTTGCGCTCCCACTTGTATATTTCGAACGGACCTTTCGTAATCTCGAAACGTCCTGATTTGTCCATCCCAATCATAATTGAAACACTTTTGCCCCATATGGAGCAGCTTGCAGTACCTTGCTCAGTTCATTTTGTGCGGTTTGATCCCTTGCTTGAAATTTCCGAAACTTCTCATGATGAATTGTTGCTGACTGGCCTTAAAAAAGCACCCACCTATGTCCAGCCAGAAAAGACCATTTTAGTTGACCTAACACCATCCGAAGAAAATATTCTCTTAGGAATGAGCCCTTCCCAGCGAAATGGCGTAAAAAGAGGCATTAAAGACGGCGTAACGGTAATATTCTCAACTTCCGACGAAGATTTCAATACCTTCTGGAAAATGTATCAAAACACCGTCAACTTGCGCCATTTTGTATCTTATTCAAAACGATATTACTACTCGCAGCTTGCAGCGCTTAAGCAAGAAAACAACTACGAAATCTGCATTGCTTCAGTTGGTGGAATACCACAAACCGCTTCCTTGGTTGCCTACGACGAGTCAACTGCCTACTATCTACACACCGGTCGTGCTTATTCTACAGATCCTTTGGCGAAACATGCTTCCAGGGTTCAAGTCTGGGAAATAATGAAGCGAGCAAAAGCACGTGGGCTAAAGTTTATGAACTTGTTCGGCATCGCAAAACGTGAAAATGATCCAGACGATCCATGGGCGGGCCTAACCGAATTCAAAAAAGGCTTTGGTGGCGCAATTGTTGAATATGTCGGCGCTTACGACTATCCCCTCACCTCAACCTACTGGTTTATCTGGATGATGGAAAAAACGAGAAAACTGTGGGGATACCCCTACTACCTACTCAAACAAGTCCTCAAGAGCTAGATTAGTGAATTGACGAATTGGTGAATTGATGAATTAGTTAAATGATGAATTAACGACAAATGGTATGTTCAAGAGGTTTAGCGCTTTTCTGCTCTAATGCTTTAATCCTTTATCCTTTACGCTTTAATCTTTAACCTTTATCCTTTACGCTTTAACCTTTAACCTTTAACCTTTAACCTTTAACCTTTAACCTTCAACTACTACCTGCATCCTTTCGAGTCAATCATATACGGAGCAGGATTAATTACCGTGCCCTGATAAGCCAAACGAAAATGCAAGTGCGTACCGTATGCCCATCCTGAACTTCCCATATACCCAATTTCTTGCCCTTTTACCACCGTGTCTCCAATTCCCAATCCCTTCGCTATTCCCTTACCAGAACCACCATTCAAGTGACCATAAAGTGTAGTAAATCCATTTCCGTGGTCAATTTCTACGCGCCATGCAAAGCCACAACGAAAACCATCACATTTATATCCAGCACTAATCACTCTTCCGGCTGCTGCTGCAACAATAGGAGGATTCCCTCCTCTTGCTGCGTAGATATCAATACCATCGTGGTAACTAAGAAAACACCTAGAAACGCTACCACTGGAAGGCACCGGCCAACCAAGAAACTTGGCTCCACTTGGAGGGGTAAAAGTTCCACCTCTACTTCCATAAATTAATAGTGACGAACGTTTTGTTGTAGTGCTCTTTTTAACCGTGACCACAGGAGCAGTGTTGACTAAGAATATTGCCTGCCCAGCCTTCAGAGCATAAGGAGGTAATAAAAAGTTTGTCTCGGCTAATGTTTGCTTGTCAATCTTGAAGCGAGATGATAATGAATCCAATGTGTCTCCTGCTAATACCGTGTACAAACTCCCTGCCAACGGCGGAATCTTTATTTTAGTTCCGGGTTTTGGCTGGACTGTTTTAGAAAAATTATTTGCCCACCGAATACTGTCAGCGGTAATTTCGAAGTCTTTAGCGATATTATCGAGCACCTTTCCCCCCAACGTATCATCGTAAGTTACCACATATTCAATGGTGTCACTGCGTTTCAACTCTTTAGGCATACTAGTAATCAAAGAGCCTGCTTCGATAACCGTATCAGCGGAGGAAGCATATACTAAGGCCGGAGACGCAATGTCATATTTTCCGACAATGCGGTTCTGAATACCTTGTCCAACTATAAACGAAAAGCCCATAGCTAATAATACAAACACCGAAATCGCCTGCAAAAAGAGTGCAAATACATTACCTCTTCCCCAATAAAACAATTGTAAGGTGTCTACTCGCAAATTAATCAATACTTTTTCTATGCCAACAAGCATAGACAAGAAAAATGATACTATTGCAAGAATTTTACTGACAATCCAACCAAGAAATTGAGTAATAAATAAACCTACACCATAACTGTCAACAGTTTGGGTTCTTGAAAAAAATTTGCTTTGTTTCTTTGCATGCAGGAGTGCGTTGACATCCGACCCTACTAATTGTTCTTCACTCAAGGTGTATCCAGTCAAATTTATGCCCTTTTAACGACGCTTCTAGAAATGGGCGGTATGTATTATACCATTTTTGGACCAGTGAATTAGCAACCTGAATAATTAGTAAATTGCCCACTATAGATTCCCCCGTGCTTTAGTGCTTTGCTACTCTAATGCGTTAATCTTCAATCGTTACTCCAATTCAAATTCTTGCCCTGGCTCCGGTATCACTGCATTCAGTTGCAATTCATCGCGAACCAACTGTGCAAATACGGTTCTATTCATTTGATCCCCGTGTGTAATGAAAACTTCTTTGGGCGAATGTCCAAAACTTCGCAACCAGTACAATAAATCATGTTGATCAGCATGCGCAGAAAACCCGTTTAACGTGTGAATTTGGGCATTTACCTCGACATCTACACCATGAATTCGAACTGTTCTTGCTCCATCTATGATACGGCGCCCTAAAGTTCCAGGAACTTGGAAGCCAACAAAAACTATGTGCGCATCTTTATGGGGTAATGTGTTCATTAAATGATGTAAAACCCGGCCTCCAGTACACATTCCACTTCCTGCCATAATCACCGCACCGCGTTCACCTGCAATTCTTCGAGAATCATTCGCGTTTTCTGTGTATTCTAATCCACGGAAGGCAAATGGATCATCACCCGAGTTTACGAGTGCCATAGCGTCTTCGTCGTAATATTTCTTGTACGCTCGGAAAATTTCAGTCGCCTTGATTGCTAACGGACTATCAACATAAAATTTCAGTCCCTTTAACAGCTTACGCTCGACAAAGAGGTTAATCTCGTACAAAAGTTCCTGCGTTCGCTCCACAGCAAAGGTTGGAATTATCACTCGCGATTTCTTTAGTGCAGCATCTTGCAAAATTGCAAGCAATTCTAACAACGTTGAGTTCTTGTCTCGGTGATTTCGCCCACCATAGGTACTTTCGATAATGACATAATCGGCTTCACGAATGAAATCGGGATCCTTGATAATACGTGCACCTGTTTGGCCAAGATCTCCGGACATAACCAGTTTTCGCTCTCTACCCTGTGTATTCATATACCAGACTTCAAAGGCGACTGCCCCCAAAATGTGACCAGCTTCACGCATACGGAAAGCTAAATCTGGGGTCAATTTTACTTGTTCTCCTATCGGATATGTTTCAAAAAGCTCCATGACTGCAGCGATATCATCGCGAGTATACAAAGGCTCGTGGCGAGAATACCCACCTTCTTCGCCACCACCAGTATTACTTTTTTCACGAGATTTTTCGTTTTTATAATATGCGTCTTCCTCTTGAAGCTTTGCAGCATCCATCATAATTATTTCGGCTATACTCTTGGTTGCATCAGTACTAATGATTTTTCCAGCAAATCCGTTGTTTACGAGTTTCGGAAGTAAACCCACATGGTCAAGATGGGCATGAGTCAACAGAATATAATCAACGTGAGCCGGATCAAAGGGAAAAGGTTCAAAATTAAGGCGTTCGACGCTTTCTTCTCCTTGGTACATCCCACAATCAACTAATACCGTAGTTTTACCTGTTTCGAGCAAATAAGAAGAACCTGTAACAATTCCACCAGTTGCACCGCTAAATTTTATTTTCATAATGACTATTAACTTTTAGATATTAGATACTAGATGTTAGATACTAGTTGTTAGCTACAGATACTTTGTTTACCATAATTTATTCACTGCATTTCCATATCTTCAATCTTCAATCTTCGTTCCTCGGTGCTCTAATGCTTTCTTGCTTTAATACTTTAATCTTTATACTTTAATTCTCTAAACCAATATCCACCCGTCCTGTTCCCCGTCCAAGTTCTTTACCGCCAAGTCGATACGACTTTGCGCCTCGGCATATAAGGTCGCAACAACATCTCCAACATTAATTCTATCACCCACCTGCCTCGTTAGATAAATTCCTGCACTTTTTGCATATGGAGCACCCAAAGCACGAGTGATTTGCACAATAATATGATTATCGTAGGTCTTAATTAGTCCTGCCTTTGTCGATTTAATCTCAAAGGTATAGTGTCCAGGAAGCAGGTCTTCCGCTTTGACAATTTGCTTAGCACCTTGAGATTTTCCAATTTTCCAAAACTGTCGTAAGGCTTCGCCAGAATCTAACGTTTCGCGTAGGATTTCGTGTGCGCTTTGATAGTTATATTTACCCGTAAGTGCGATTAATTGTGCTGCCATGTCTAACGCCAGATTTTCCATACCAATGGGACGTCGTTTATCTCGCTCTAGAATCCAAAGAAGATCACGCGCCTCTAATATTGGGCCGATTCCATTTCCGTCTGGACCTTTTGCTTGACGCTTGTACACAAATACTTTAATGTCGAATTTAGCAAATAACGTCTCGAAGGCTTTGGAAACTTTAGCAACATCTGCCACAGAAACTTTTGCTGTGTCACCATAAGGAAGATCGAGCAACACATATTTACAGCCTGCTGCAATCTTTTTAGCAATAATACTCACCACAAATTTGTCGTAAGATTCGATATGGAGAGGTTTTTCAATCTGAATCAAAATATCATCTGCTGGGGCAAGCTCAAGTCCACCACCCCATGCTAAACAACCCCTGGTTTCGGCTACTACACGCTTAATATCAGCTTCTGACAACGAAACAGGCATAAGAGTTTCTAAAACATCAGTGGTGCCTGCAGGCGATGTTATTCCTCTCGTGCTGGTGTTTGGAATTATGAAGCCAAGTTTTGACATAAGCGCGACAATTACGGGAGTAACTCCTTTAGAAGGCAAGCCCCCTATTGAGTGCTTATCAACAACAAACCCGCCTAAAGATGAAAAATCAAGAATAATACCTGTATCCGACATGGCCTTAGTTAAACTATACATTTCCTCGTCATCGAAGCCAGGATTATACGAAGTTGACGCAAAATAGGTCATTTCTATGGGTGAAAGCCTACGTTTTGCAATATCATACATAATCTCGCGAATTTCATCGTAAGACAGCTTTTCGCCTTTGATCTTTTTTCTGATTGAAGCTACAGATTTTGCTTGTCCTTGTAATTCAACCGCGACTCGATCCAGTTCGGAAACTGGATAGGTATTCCAAATTGCTGCAGGAATACCAATATGGCCATCATCTACGATGGTATCGGTGATAAGTGCGGTTGCACCAGTCTCATGACCAACAAAATATAGATCTAACAAATCTCCTTCTTTAACACCGTATTGGTCAGCAGTAAAACGATTTAAGTAGACTTCTAGGGCGGATTTGTCACCTAAAATGTCTAGTTTCTTGGGGCGAAGATAAACCATATGACAGTATAGCAGGAAATTAAAGTTTAAAGCATAAAAATTAAATGATAAAACCAAATCACGAACTAGAGTTATTCAGTACATTGACCAAAAACACTGAGGCTTTACTCTTTTACCTTTATTCTTTACGCTTTAAAGTTTATTCTCTCAGGTTCTTCAAGAACTCCGCATTGCTTTTACTCGTCTTCATACGCTCGATCAACACTTCTGATGCGTTCTCGCCATTTTTGTCAATATTGTCTAACATTCTTCGAATTAGCCACGACATTTGCAACATTTCTTGACCTAACAACAAGTCCTCTCGACGAGTGCTGGAGCGAACAATATCAATAGCGGGGAAGATTCTTCGCTCACCTAGGTTTCTATCCAGGTGCAATTCCATGTTACCAGTTCCTTTAAATTCTTCGTAGATCAAGTCGTCCATTTTGCTACCAGTGTTGACCAACGCGGTCGCAATAATAGTTAAGCTTCCACCTTCTTCAAAGTTTCGAGCTGCCCCAAAAAATCTTTTAGGAGGATATAAGGCTGCGGGGTCAAAGCCTCCTGACAGAGTTCTTCCCGAGCTCGGAACTACCAGGTTATACGCACGAGCCAACCGGGTAATACTGTCCATTAATATAACCACATCTTTGTTCCATTCGACTAACCTCTTTGCGCGTTCGAGTGCCATTTCGGCAACAGCCACGTTGTTTTGTGGATGCTCATCAAAGTTAGAGGCGTAAACTTCACCTTTAATGGATCGTTGCATGTCGGTTACTTCTTCTGGGCGTTCGCCAACCAATACGACAATTATTTGAACATCTGGGTGATTGACCGAAATACCATTAGCTATTTCTTTTAAGATGGTCGTTTTACCCGTTTTTGGCTGAGAAACTACCATTGAACGCTGTCCGTAGCCAATTGGGACCAATAGATCAATAATTCTGGTTGAAAGCACGTCAGGAGCCGTTTCTAGATGCAATTGTTTGTTTGGGAAGATAACGGTTCGCTTTTCGAAAGGTAAGCGCTTCATGTTTTCGATTGCGCCCATACCACCGACATAATCGACTTTAAGCATATTCCGGTATTTTTCACCTTCTTTGATTGGACGAACAACACCTTCGATAATATCTCCTGTTCTCAGTCCAAACTTCTGAATTTGAGTTCCAGAAACGTAGATGTCACCATTGCTTGGTAATACTCCATCAACGCGAGCAAACCCATGCATACCATTATTCACAACTTCTAACATACCCGAGGCATATTCGAAACCACCCTTAATAGTGGACGCTTTTAGTATTTCGTAAATGAGTTTGTCCTTGTCTTTTGCGGAAAATTTGTCTGCTTCTGGAATTTCATATTCTGCTGCCATCTTTTTAAGGGCAACAAGCGTTTCTTCTTCAAGTTTTTGCACTGTTAACATAAAAAAAGGTGATTATCTTAAGATCTCTGCGAGTAATTCATGCGAGAGGGTTATTTGCTCTTATTGTACCACAAAAATTTCATAGTATCTTTTTCTTTACGGTTCGGTAGCGTAACGGAAAAATCTTGATTTTGCCGAAGCGGGCGATAGTGAAAGCTAATTATTCCCATTCCTACTAAAATAATATTTTTCTTTTTTCGGATCTTGACCGTTATGAGAAATAGCTTCGCTGTTTCGAATAGGGAAAGAGAGAAAAAAGAAAAAATGGGGGATCGGCACTGCCCCAAACCGATCCCGAGAGAAATCCCCCAAATCCGGACTTTTCTCGAGCCTTGGAGTAGTGCCTTAGATCTCCTCATCCTTTGGCTCAGAGCCTCCGAACCAAGGGATAAAGATACCTAATATACTAGAATTGTACTCTAGGACACTGCCTGTGTCAATAGTCGAAAGTTGGTAGGTAGATAGTATTCTTGCGTGATGGTTACGCAGCGATGACGCCGCAAGAATGGGCAATGGTATGGTTGCATTCTCCAGAGAATGTGGGTCGTAGCACGAACATAGAACAAACTGGCTAATTCCATCGGGAAAAGGAGCCTCTTACACTCAGCCAAGCTTGGAAATATTGGGGATCCCCTTATGTGCCAAGATGTCTTTAAAATTCAATTTTTTTGCCTCTTTGTACCGTTGTTCAAAAGCAATTCCGGGCTTTACTTCCCCTAAAAGACCAACTTCACCAATAAACAAGGTCTCCTTCCAGGGCTTTCCCGTTACAGACGATATCATGGCAGCAACCAGGGCAAGGTCGGTTCCAGCATCTTTAAGAGAAATCCCGCCGTTCACTTTGATAAAAATATCTTTATGATCTAAATATAGTTTCGGAATTTTCTTCGCAATCACGGCGGCCAACACTTCTACTCTGTTTTTTGAAACTCCCTCAACAACACGACGAGGAATAGCAAAGGTAGAATCGTTGACTAACGCTTGAATTTGCACAATCATGGGGCGCGAACCCTGCAACGTAATTCCTAGGGCACTGCCTGGCTCGTCCGACGAGAGCGACGAGACCAACATAGTGGCGAAATCCGTTTTGTCACCCATACCGGTAACTCCCATATCTAAAAAGCCAACTTCGCCTGTGTCACCATAGCGATTTTTCAAGGTGCGAATCATACGAGTGTTTTCAGAACCGACTTTTTCAAGATACATAACTACGTCAACAATATGCTCCACCGTTTTTGGGCCGGCGACATAGCCTTCTTTCGTTACTTGCGCGATAAGAAAGACAACCGTTCGAGATTTCTTGGCCCAGGCAGTTAAGGCGGAAGTAACCGCTTTAAGTTGACTCATCCCACCGGATTGCCCCTCCAAATCGTTATGCTGCAACGAGTGAATTGAATCAATCACAATGGCATCAAATTCTTGCGCCACAAGCCCATCCATAATATTGCCCAAGTCTTGATCAGAGAGCAGAAATAGGCCGTCTGGGACCCCATCAACTACCCTCTCAAGCCGTTCGGATACTTGATCAATTGATTCTTCGCCGGAAATGTACGCAACCGTCATACCGCTTGCAGCAAAGTTCGCCAAAACCTGCAATAGCAGTGTTGATTTGCCGATGCCGGGGTCTCCTCCAATTAAGGCAACGGTGCCTTCGGCAATACCTCCTCCCAAAACACGGTCCACTTCTTCAAAACCTGTTTGAAATCTTCGTAACGGTTTTCGTTCGTAGGAGCCCGCCTTTACAAAGGTAGAGGCAAATTGGGCGTTCACGCCGAGTTTATTTCGTGATTTTTTGGGGGCATCAGGAGCCTCTTCAAAAGTGCCCCATTCTTCACATTGGGGACATTTTCCCAACCATTTTTGCTGGGTTGACCCACAGCTTTTGCAAACATACATAGAGGATTATAGTCTACTGGACACAATTAATAAAACGTAACAAATGTGCTGCTGCGGCAGAAGTTCCTAAAAAAATTATTTACCACTTCTGCCGCAGCAAACCAACGTAACTACTCTACTTCTTCCACCAACGGCGCTACCTTATTGCTTTTCCGATTGCTGTTAAGCGTGGTTATTGACGCCTGCAGCATTTTAATAAGCTCCGTCAACTCCAGCTCGATCCTGCGAGCAGCTTCTGCCTCGAGCTCCCCGGCTTCGACCAGAAGTTTAGTCCAGAAGAGTCCCCGATATGCTGCCTTTCTAGCGACATACAGATATATTGACAGGCCACTTTTGGTGTGAATATTCTGAGCCAAATACATATTTAACGCCACCGCCGAAACACTTTCTGCCCACCACTGGCTTAACAGAAAATCTTTCTGCTTCTTCTGCAGTTCGGCAACTTTTTTGTATACCGAGACCGACAAGTCAAAAGACTTGGTTTGTAATATTGATTCTTCCATAAAAACAGTATGGTACGGGAAAAGTGAACGACAAAATAAAGCATAAAATATAAAGTTTAAAGAATAAATTTGCCAATAATGATTCGGAATCTTTTCGGAATTTAACCTTTATACTTTAACCGGAATATAATCAATAAAAATGCGACAAGCGATACAATGTAGTGTCTGCTACATA
>PFQB01000069.1 GCA_002793355.1 Candidatus Dojkabacteria bacterium CG_4_10_14_0_2_um_filter_Dojkabacteria_WS6_41_15 | reverse complement strand
CTGGTTAGAGCATGGCACTCATAACGCCAAGGTCAGCAGTCCGATCCTGCTCGCCACCAATTTCTGGTATTGTCTTGACCCTCCATATTGGGGGAGTAACAGTTAGCAATCCTACCTTCTGTCTGCTACAATAACAGTATAAACCGTTGTTTTTCAACTTTAGTTTAATAATAGAAGCATATGCCAAAAAAAGAAGCACAAGAGAGAGCAGTTATTGTCGAAGGTGAAATTACCGGGGACACAGTAAAGAAAGCTTTGGCAGTCATTGCGGTGCTGGTCATTGGCTTCCTTGCTTTTCAGATGTACTCGGTTTGGCAAATGGGAACCGAAATTTCGATGGGTGAAGCCGTTAAAATGATTCAGGACAAAAAGGTCGCGAAGGTTGTTGAGCAGGGGAATATGATCCTGATCGAGCAATCAGATAAAACACGATTATACGCACAGGTTGGTGCAAAAACTGATTTTCCGAAATTATTGCAAGACGCAGGGGTAAACATCGCAGAGGTTAATTACCGTCCAAACAATTCGAATCTAGGCCTCAGCCTTTTAGATTTTGCTGGCTTGCTGTTGACTGGTGTTCTGGCCTATGGTGTTTGGAGTTTTGTTCGAGCGATTCAGCGACAGAACGCGACCGGCGGCGGACTTTCTTCGTTTGGAAAGAGTGGTGCAGCAGTAATTATCGGAAAGCGTCCTGACGTTACCTTTAATGATGTTGCAGGTGCAGTCGAAGCTAAAGGAGAAATTAAAGAGCTGGTCGATTTTTTGAAAAATCCGAAACAATTTTTTGAAATGGGAGCGCGAATTCCGCGCGGAGTCTTGTTGATAGGCGAGCCCGGCACCGGTAAAACGCTGTTGGCGCGAGCTGTCGCGGGTGAAGCAAAAGTTCCTTTCTTTCATACGTCTGGTCCAGAATTTGAAGAAATGTTGGTTGGCGCCGGTGCAGCGCGAGTTCGAGATTTGTTTAAACGTGCAAAAAGTATTTCTCCAAGTATCGTGTTTATTGATGAAATTGATGCAGTAGCGCGAAGGCGAGGAATGGACTATAAATCGTCCCATTCCGAGCAGACGCTGAACCAGATTCTTGTTGAGATGGATGGCTTCGAAAAACGTGATGCGGTAATTGTTATTGCTGCAACGAACCGGCCTGACGTACTAGATCCAGCAATTTTGCGACCAGGACGTTTTGATCGAACGGTTCGACTTTCTCTGCCTGATGTCACCGAAAGATTAGATATTCTCAGGGTTCATGCGAAGAATAAAAAGATGGGTCCCGACGTCGATATGCAGAAGATTGCACAATTTACGGTTGGATTTTCTGGTGCAGACCTAGAGAACGTATTAAACGAATCAGCAATACTTGCGGTTAGAAATAAACGAAAAGAGATTATGCAAGAAGACATTCACGAAGCGACACTTAAGGTTTCGATGGGGCCACGACGGG
>PFQB01000096.1 GCA_002793355.1 Candidatus Dojkabacteria bacterium CG_4_10_14_0_2_um_filter_Dojkabacteria_WS6_41_15 | reverse complement strand
CCAAGAAATTCCAGGGGGTTTTGAATTCCGCCAAAAGAATTCCCGCCGAAAGTCGGCGGTTCCCAAACGAAGTTTGGATTGCGCCAAAGGCGCAAGAGCCAATGAGGAGAGATTTTTAGAAATTGTCGGTGTAAGTGCAATGCCTTTATCAATTTAATTCCCGAAGCTATGATCAAATATTTTATCTATTGTCGTAAATCATCAGAGGATGAAGAACGCCAAGTTTTAAGTATTGAGGCACAATTAACGGAGCTTCGGGAATTCGCCAAGCAAAACTCTCTTTTTGTAGTAAAAGAATTTTACGAAAGTAAAACTGCCAAAGAGCCGGGCAGAGTAGTTTTCAACGAAATGCTTGGCGAAATTGAAAAAGGCATTGCACAGGGAATTTTAGCGTGGAATCCAGACCGTTTAGCTCGCAACTCGATTGACGGTGGCAGAGTAATTTACTTGGTTGATACGCAAAAAATTGTTGCGCTAAAATTCCCTACTTTCTGGTTCGAGGCGACACCACAAGGAAAATTTATGTTAAGTGTCGCCTTCGGACAAGCAAAGTATTACACCGACAATTTAAGAGAAAACATTTTGCGTGGTATTCGCCAAAAGATACGCCGTGGTGAATTATCGGCAAAAGCCCCTCTGGGCTACTTCAACGAACCTCGTTTGCGAACGATTGAGCCGGATAAAAAAACCTTTGGCAAAGTGAAAGAAGCTCTAGGGGCTTTTGCTACCGGCGAATACACCCTCACGGCAATTCAGCGCAAAATGTTTTCTCTTGGCTTGGTTGGCAAACAGGGCAAAGCTCTGCACCTCGCCAGCATTGAACATATTTTGAAAAATCCTTTTTACTATGGACATTTTCAATATCGCGGCGAGGTGCATCAAGGTTCGCATAAGCCAATGATTTCAAAGAAACTTTTTGACGAAATACAAAAGGCACTTGTTCAGAATGGGAAACCCCGCAAAAAGCGAGGACCGAAGAATTTTCAGTTTTTAGGTTTTGCTACTTGTGGGGTATGTGGATATTCCATTACCGCCGAACGGCATATCAAGAAAAGTGGACTAAAGTTTATTTACTATCGTTGCACCCACAAGAGCAAAACTATTTCCTGTACTGAAAATCGCTTTTTGCGGGAAGAAGTTTTGACTGAACAAGTGAAAAATCTATGTCAAAAAGTTTCTTTGCCCGATGAGTGGCGGGGAAAGTTTTTAACAAAACTGGAAAGCGAGAATAAAGAATCCCGCCACTCATCAGACCTTTTCGCTCAAAATCTCCGCGATCAAATTTCCGCCATTAAAATACGGCTGGAACGACTAACAGACGCATATCTTGGCGAAGCATTGGAACTTGTGGAGTATCAAGAGAAAAAGAATGTTTTAATGGCGGAAAAGAAAACGATTGAGGAGAAATTATCTGATTTTGAGCGAAAAGGTAATCATTGG
>PFQB01000009.1 GCA_002793355.1 Candidatus Dojkabacteria bacterium CG_4_10_14_0_2_um_filter_Dojkabacteria_WS6_41_15 | reverse complement strand
AGACACCGGCAGCACTTCCAAATACGAACTTTTCAAGTCTTCCAGAAAGCGCGCGCGCTTCCGGTTCTGCCATTCCTTTTAAGATTTTGTATAAATCTTCCAACAGTGGTGGCTTATTTTTCCAAGTCTCTGGATCATTGTTAATGCCCTTTTCGTTATAGGTAAGCATAAAGGCACGATCGAGAATTGAAATTTCCATATTGCTTAAATCGCCAAGTAGAAGCTTTATGAATGAGTGTAGACTAAGTACTTTGTCGCGAAGTACGTTTCTTACCCCATCTTTTGAGGATTTTAGGAACTCGAAAGGATTGATTTTTGCCCCTTCGTCTTGGGTAAACGTGATATATTCACCGTCGACTGCCTTGGCTAATTTCTCGTATTCATTTTCAGGGTCAATAATCATGACTTGAACGCCTGTCAGTAGGTATCGAAGAGCTTCAAGTTTAACGAAATAGCTTTTTCCTGCACCGGAAGTAGCGAACACCACCTCGTTTAGGTTGGGCATGCTAAACCTATCGAATATGACCATACTGTTGTTGTGCATGTTAACGCCGTACAGAATACCGCGATCCATGGTGAGGTCGGAGGTAATAAACGGAAACGTCATTGCAATAGATGTTGTATCCATGTTTCGCACTCGGTAGATTTTGTCCATTGAGTAGGGAAGTGTCGTGTCGAAGCCCAGGTCCATTTTGAGTGTAAGAGGAACAGCGGTCAAGCCAATTGATTTCAGTGTAGAAACGACATTCTTAGAGATATTTGACAGGGTTTTAATATCGTCTGCATTTAAGCGTATGTACATGCCCATGTTGAAAAACTTTTCTTTTCCGGATGCAACATTGTCAATAAGTTCTTGTGCATCTTGGTAGGCGACCTTGCTCTTTGGATCAAGCACTACACCTTTTTCGTATTGAGTTGACAGAGTAGCCTCGAGTTCTGCAATTTTGCGCTTAAGCTTATCAATAACCTCGTCAGAGTCAACAATATAATAAAAAGTACTAATCGCCAATGAGGTTTCAAAGTTTACCAGTGGTGACAACCAAGTGGAGCGAACGACGCGAGGGAAATCGGTAATCATTAAAATACGATAATATCGCTTATTTACTTGGACATGGTTGAAGTCAATCTCGTAGTATTGAGGTGCGAGCAAATCGGCAATAGTAGCTTGGTTGGAGTCTACAGAAGTTGTTTGTGTTACAGAAGCCGCTGTAGATGCAGGAGCAGTTTTTTTTTTCGTGAGGAAGTCAAAGAGAGCCATGATTACGTATATATTTGAGCTAATTCATCGATTTTAATAGGTAAACCCGGATTAAAGATTGAGTAGAGGTATTTCGAAATATCACTAGAGGTCATTTGCGTGGCATCCAGCCCCATTCCTTTTACCATCTTTATAATATGATATTTCTTGGGGTAAAGATAGTTTGTAGCGCTTTCGATAACCTTCTTCTTTTCCTCAATAGAAGAATTTTTGTCGAGAACAGAACCTGTTCTATAAGGAATTATAATCATAAAGCGTTTGTCGAGTATCTCTTTGTTGGTAATCAAGTTTCTGATGAATTGTTTGTAAATGACAAATTGTCTTTTTAGCCCTGCACTAAGGTCAGGTGTATCCATGGTGTCAAGATAATCGGCGTATTTACTAATGTTGATTTTTCGTGTCTCGATCAGTATTTGTAACTGAAAATCGAGAGAATTGACCATTGAACCGAAAGAAGCGATTTTTACATCCTGCTCGTCTTCGGACAGAAGGTCGAAGTTTACTGAAGATGTTTTTAAAATCAGGCAAACGGTCCCATTTTTTGTAACCAAAAGATCGTTAAGAATATCAGCAACTTCTAAAATATCTTGCGTTGCGTGGTTGATGGGGCTTTGTGCTAGGTCGGTGGCCATATTACGAGGTTGGTGAAATATTAATCAGCGGATAGGTGGTTCCTTGCAGAGAGATTTTTATCTTTGGAAAAGTATCTGCTTCTGGAGATTGAAATTCTACTTCGTACTCGCCATTATGAAAGGGACGATCGAAGTATATAATGCCGTCTTTGTTGCTGCGCAGGGAGCCAACAACGCTAGAATTTGCATCTTTAAAATAGGCAACAACACCTTCTAATGGGAGTTCTGACTCTCGCAAGATAAATGCTACGGTGTTAGCAACAGACAAATTATTAGTGCCCGTATCTGCATAATCGTGAACAGATTCGGGGGTTATCAAAATTGTTTCTGAAATAGTTGGATCAGGGATAGTGTTCTGAAAGACAACCCCTGGGTTTTGTGATGCATTGGATTGGTCAATCAACAACTTTGCTTCGTCTCTGGTTAACAAGTAATGGGTGAGATATATAGGGAAAGATTCTGGCTTTGTGGTGAAAAAGTTCTCGTATTTTACTGCTGCAGTACCTTTTTTCCATACGCGTCGTAAAATAATATTAGACGCTCGAGTGTAGGAGGTAAGCCAATCTTCCATGGTTCGTTTGTTATAAGAGCCTAAGCCTAACGTAATGCCGACCAACATAACAGTCGGTATAGTTAACCACGCAAAAAAAGCAGGAAAAGCGCCTAGACGATTCAATTCGTACAGAGCAAACGATAAACCACCGGATACAGCGACATAGATGAATTGCTTCAGCGTTAGCCCCGCAAAAAGCTTGAATTCATACTCCATGATATTTTGTGGAATTGCGTGTTCGTACATGTTACCCTTAGTGTAGCAAAAAACTTAGGAAACTTCGAGTGATGAATAGAGAAATTATAGTATTGCAGGAGATAAAACACTCTTTTGGTTGGCCAATTGACGCGTTTAGATATGGAATTCCTTCAGAGCAACGGTATATCTACGATAGCTCCTCTGCAAATGTATTGCCTGTGGCAATTCAAGAACGTGTGCGATTTTCGCTTCGCAAGGCGAAAATCGCACAGCGCCTTCTTAATTTCCTTACTTATCTGCCCTGGGTGCAGATGGTATTTCTTACAGGCTCAGTCGCAGCGCTCAATGCAAAAAAAGATGACGACATTGATGTTTGGATAATTGTTGATCCTAAACGTATTTGGTTAACTCGTGCCCTAGATTTCTTTGTATATATTTTCTTAGGAAAAAGACGGCTTTCGTTTGATGGAGTCGAGTCGGATAGGGTAAAAGATAAACTTTGTTTTAATTTTTATTCAACTATAGAAGCCTACGAGTTACAAGAACAAACGATTTCTAATGCAATTCAATTTGTTGATGCGCTTCCTATGTATATAAGAGACGTTGCAGAATATAGGTCTTTTCTAGCTGCAAACGCCTGGGTCAAGCAGATATTTCCTTCCTGGTATCAGCAGGTTTCGAATTGGTTTAAAGAGGGTGATGCGGTAAACAGTAAGTGGGCGAAATTTATATTGTTTGAGTGGATTCTTGATGCAACAGATTATGTTGCAGGGGTTCTTATGTTACTTAAAGCAGAGAAAAGATTGTGCGTATTGCCCTCGCAGGTATATCGCAAGATATTTACAACTTGGGGCACTCCACGTATACTCTCTAAATATGATCAAGAAACTTTCTCCAAAAGCAGTCAAGAAGGCAAACAAAGAATTTAAGCAGACACGATCCATAATAATTGTTGCCGAAAATATATCTTACGCGCGAAATGTTGCGAGTTTATTTCGTATCGCCGATGCGTTACACGCGAAAAAGTTAATCTTAACGGGTGAATCGCACCATCCACCCTTTGGCAAAGACCTTGCAAAAGTCTCACGCAGTAAAGAAAAAAGTGTTTTGTGGGAATATAGTAAGGATACCGAAAGTAGCATAACCGCGTTAAAGAAAGAAGGATACCAAATTATTGCAATCGAACAATGCGAAGAATCAGTGCTATACACAGAGCAGACCTATGCTGAAAAAGTGGCATTCCTTATTGGCAGTGAAATGTTTGGGTTAGCCAAAAAGTCAGCAGCGTTAGCAGATACTGCCGTTGTTATCCCAATGTATGGCAAGGGTGGGTCGATTAACGTACACGTTGCTCTCGCGATTGTGGCTTTTCATGCTTCACTAACGTAAAGCACCAAGGCACTAAAACGCACGTTGCCGGGTTTGCTATTACTTTAATTTACCCAACGTTGATAATCTTCAAAAACGCTTCGCCTGGAATTCGAACTTTTCCTGTTTCTTTCATTTCTCTTTTCTTCTTTTGCTGATTGTTTCTAAGTTTCATTTTTCGGGTTATATCGCCACCGTACAGTTTGGCGGTTACGTCTTTTTTGTACGCTGGAATATCTTCTCGAGCAATGACTTTGCCCCCGATCATGGCTTGTAGCGGAATCGAGAATATGTGAGGTGGAATCGACTTTTTTAGTGTTTCGAGCATGGTAATTGAACGGTCCCTTGCACGTTCTGGAATTTCTAAAAAGGAAAGAGGTGCTACAATCTCATGATTAACATGAATGTCGACCTTTACCAGTTCGGTTGGTTTATAGGAGAAACTACCGTATTGAAGTGACGCATAACCATGACTTGCGCTTTTCATTACAGAGAAGAAGCCTTTCAGTAATTCTGCATACGGCATATCAACTTCCAACGTGACATAGTGTAGGTTGCTGACTCTAGAGGTAAACATATCTTTGGTTGACATGATGGCGCCTCTGTAGCTCATGATGGTATCGTAAATCGAAGAAATACTATCACTGGGGGTTAGTATTTCTGCACGGATAAACGGTTCTTCCAGCAGTTTTATTGCCTGCAACGCAGGAAGATCATAGGCCGACTTTACCTCGATTCGTTCCCCGGTATGCAGTGTTGCGTGATACTCAACACTTGGAATAGTAACGACCGTGTCGACCAAAAATTCCCGTTCAAGCCGTTCCTTGGTAATTTCAAGGTGAAGCAACCCTAAAAAGCCAACACGGTAGCCTTGCCCCAGTAACGGGGAGTAGTCTTCAAGTATACTAAGTGAGGCATCATTCAACGATAGCTTCTGAATACTTTCTTTAAGCAGTAAATAATCTTCTTTATTCTCCGGAAACAACGAGGCAAAAACCTTCGGCGACGGTTTATCGAAACCTGGAATAGCGTGCTCGTCGCCCTTTACGGAGACAGTATCCCCGATGCGTACCTGCTTCACATCTTTTATTCCTGTTGCGATATAGCCGACCATTCCTTCTTCTAGTACCTCGGTTTCTGTCATTTTGGGGGCAAAGGTACCAACACTTTTTGCAAGGAACTTCGTTTGCGTATTTACTAAAGTATACGAATCACCTTTTTTTATGGTTCCGGAAAACACTCTAATTGCGGCTATGATTCCTTTGTGTTCATCGAAGATCGAATCGAAAACCAATGCTTGAGTTCCCACATGTCGCGATTTTATTGGGGCTGGAACATGCTCAATCATGGCATCTAAAATTTCTGCAACACCTTGCCCCGTTTTTCCCGAGGCTAAGACGACTTCATTCCGTTTAAACCCCAAAATCTGCTCGATTTCTTCTAGGCGTTCTTCAATTAAATTCTCTCCAATATCAACTTTATTTAGTACAGGTGTAATCTTTAGATCGGCATCCATGGCCAGCAGCAAATTCGAGATTGTCTGCGCTTGAACTCCTTGGGTGACGTCTATCAAAAGCAATGCTCCTTCGCATGCTTTCATGGAGCGAGAAACCTCGTAGGTAAAATCAATATGCCCGGGAGTATCAATCAGGTTAAGAAGGTAGCCTTTCCACAACATAGTTGCGGGCTGCAGTTTTATGGTAATACCGCGTTCTTGTTCGATCTCCAATACATCTGTTAACCGATCTTGTTGCTCGAGTTGTCGCTTGTGTTGTGTTGAGGTAAGCTCGAGAATACGGTCGGTTAGCGTCGTTTTACCATGATCAATGTGGGCAATAATACAAAAATTCCGAATCTTCTCTAAAGCAATCATTACGCGAATTATGCCAAATTAAGGGTGTTCCGTAAAGTCGATAGTCAAAGTAACCGGAGTAGCCAAGCGTGTACTAGGCTTCATAGTTAGCGAAATTGAAGAAGAAGAGTTGGGCGGAACGACTAAATCTAGAGGGGTAACCCCGCCTTGTACATCAATAATTTCTGTGGTTTGTCCTGCAAAGGTTAAGGAAATTGAGGTGTAGGAATTTTCAAGTGAGAAGTTTGGATTCATCGAAACCTTTTTGTATTCAAGAGAATTGTTTTTTATAGTGAGCAAGGGAAGTTCATACGTAGACGCTTGTAACGGTGCAAATACGATATTTGCCTTTATTCCCCCATTTAACGTTGTACTACCCGACAATACCAGCTCAGTAACAAAAGGCAGGTTTTTAACGCTTTCAGGAAAAAATGAAAGCGCCTGTTGTTTGGTAGAGACACCTAGAATGGAAGGGGAGTTTTCTGAAATTTTTTGGCCAATCCGTGGAGTAAGCCCAGAAACGCCCACAAAAGTAAGCCCAGCAATGCCAACTGCAAGTACAGTCATTGAAATATCACCTAGTACCGAAACAATGTTATGTTGTTTTTCTTTTTGTGCCATATAAGTAGCTTATCATATCTGAAATATGAGTTTCTAGAAAGTTGAAGACTTGGTAGGAATATATCACAGTAAACAACCCTAAGGTTATGGGTAATGCAAGGGGAATTTTGGCGACCATGTAATCCCTTACAACAAGAATGCAGGCAAGCCAGAAAAATGTTCCCCAAGCAAATAATCTTGGATACATACTCTGTCCGTCTTCTAGCCAGCCAGTCAGGTTATAGTGAATTACTTTTACCAAGACACGAGGATGTCTAGTAAGGTCGTTAAACAATATAGTCTTAATTAATACCAAGGTACCTACAACAACAAGAGTTGCAACAAAAACGCCGTCAGCTATCGTGGAGACCTGTCTTACTTGGTCTAAGGAGGCAACAGAGACATAAGTAAAAATTTCTGGTACCGTAACAAGGGAAAAAGTCACCTTGGTTATAGATAGACCTATCCATACACCGACCAATTTTGCGAACAAGAGTACTGTCGCTGCAAACAGCGAAGTTTCGATATATCGCTTCAGGAATTCACTCATAAAACAGTATACCGTACTTTATTATTCTGTGCTACACTGGTGATAATGAGGTCTATTACCAAAATCATTATTGTTATAGCGATTTTAATGGTTACTTTCGGGTTGCCTGTTCTTTTAGAGCAAGTTATTAGTCCTGCTGCTCCAACAACAGGTAACGTGAGTCCAAGTGTCATTGCAACAGTAATGGTGGAGGATATTAGATTCCTGTCGATTCCTCCAGTTTTAGTGAACGCGGATTCTGTTTTTGTGTATAAACTCGTTGCAACATCCATTTCTGGCGAAGCAATTGCAGTTTCGGTTCAATCTAAACCAGATTGGTTGGAATGGAATAACGAGTTGCAACAGCTCCAAGGTACTGTGCCTGCGGTCAGCGGAGTGTTTTCTGTGACGATGCAAGCTACAACATTGGGCGGTGCATCTGCCGAGCAAGCGTTTACGGTGACTATCGATCAACCCCAAGAAGTGAAAGGTGCTACCACTATCGCGCTATGGAGAGATCCTTTTCATCCAAACCCAGCAGAAGTGCAAAACGTCGAACAATTAATACCATCAGTAGCGACGGAGAGTGAATTGCCGCCAGTGACTGAGGTATTGGGAGAAAAGGTCGCTAAGGCAACTTCAGGTGCGGCGCTTCAGGCTAAATCACCAACTTTTTATGGTATTGTTGCAATCACGGTTCTTTTGGTCGTACTGATTGTCATGCTGATAGCCAAAATAATTAAAGTAGCTAATCTCTCTAAGCCCAAGGGACCTGCTGGTGTAATTATTGAACGTGGGCAACGATGAAGCAATTTCTTAGGAAGCTCGTGATAATTTTTGGAACACTTTCAATCGTTTTACCAATCCTTATTTTGACGTTATGGTATAAATATATTAAAGAGCAAGAGGCACTTTACGAGGGTGCGAATATTTCAAGCAAAGTGTGTTCGCCCTATCTTATGACCGTTTCTCGCGAGCAGGAACTGATGAAAATTTCTTGGAAAACTACGGATTCTTGTTCGGGGTTTCTATTGCTTGGAAAGACTTACTCTGATTTTGCAGGCTTACCGTATAAAGTTCTGTCGGCACAAGGCGAATCTCCAACCACCAATCATGTAGTGACTTTGTTAAAACAAGATGAATTACAGTACACCTATGTGGTCATTGTCTCGGCAGGAGAATGGTACGGCATTAAAGGAAATCCGTTTTCCTACCGATAAGTTGCAATCGTTTAAAACTACGCCTCTGTTGCGAGCAAGACATCAAATCCAAAGCCCTCATCATCAAATCTACCAGATTTTAATGCTGATTCTAGATTAAAAAGCCGTGTGCATAATTTAAAGGCTTTCTCGTAGGCGATACGGTTACTTGTGATAGTTCGGAGAAGAGAAGAAACATAGAAAGGGTGTTTCCCTATTTTGGTCGCAATTGAGGTTGCATCTAGGTGTTGTTCTTGCCCAACTATGATTGCAAGAACAAGCAATAAGGTTGATTTTGCAAGAGACATAATCTCGTAAGTGGACATAATTTCGGTTAAGGCTGCAAAATACTCCTTTTGTTTGCGTTTACTTGGGGTAAATAGGTGGTCAAGTATTTCCCACTGGCTGAATTTGCCTTCTATGCTACCAAGAAGCGCTGTGAGGAGTTTTTTGCCTTCATCAGCAGTGGTTCCTTCAAGTGTTCGGACTTGTCTAATGAAGGTCAGGGTTCGGTTGGGAGAAATTCTTTCTTTGCCCATAAAATCCTCGGAAGTTAGAAGCAAATAGATTCTAATTAAATCCTCTCGTGCGGGAACAAACGAAAGTTGTTCAAAAGAGTGTGATATTACTGACTTCAGTTGAGAGTCCGTCAGTTTTTCGTTAATAATTCTGTGCGGGCTATTTAGTGTTGGAAGTTTGCCTTCTGGTGTTAGTAAGAATACATCTTGTTCATAATTTACAAGTAGTTTAACGAGTTCTGTGGTCAGTTTTACGTGGTGAGCCACAATCGGGGCAATCTCGGTCAACAGGGAAATAGTTTCAAGCCGTTGCGTTAGTTGGTGCAAGCCCACTTCAGTAGAACCGTCTATAGAGATTATTTCCTCGATAGAGCGGACTTTTTCTTTGAGCGAGTGCCACCTGTACAGGTCAGATTCTCGGTCACCAGTAGAAATTATAGTTAGCATATTACATCTATTTACCAAGCACGATGACTATGTAGCAGTTTTTCGGTTTAGGAACAGTAACGGTCGAATCAACTTCTATATAGTTAAGTTTATATGCTGAGGCCAAATATTTTGCTGTAGATGCAGAGATTGTTCCGCCGATATTATAGACCCCAGCTGCAGGTAATCCTTTTGGAGTTCCCCCGCTTTTAAAACTAGCATAGTAGTATCTGCTACTCATAGAGCTTAATTTTGAAGAAAAGCTAGAAGCACCATTGTTGTATACATATATAGGTTTCTTAATAGTTACCAATCCAGGTGAAGTGTAATAATCCTTAACAAAATTCTTTACTTGGGACCAATTACTTCTGCCTGCTGTTGGTTCAATCGTATATAGGGTTCCAGACCCCCGACGTAGTAGACGTCCGCCTCCGCCAGCAGAAGGATCCAATACGATAGAGTAGGATGCTGGCTTGCCTTTATCTTTCAAAATATTCAATCCTGCCTCGACATCCTCTGGTGTTACTCGATTTATTTTAATGTTTTTTGCAACTGCGCCCATTATTTCAAATATTTTCTTTGTGTTCTGAAATGCCTCTACCTTACTAGCTTTGTCAATGACTGCTTGAATAATTTTTTGTTGCCTTCGTGCACGGCCGAAATCTGATGCCTCGGCTAAGTAATCACCATAGGTATCGGCATCGTATACGTGTCGAATTCTTGCGTACTGTAATGCTGAATCTCCTGTCATATGGTTCATCCCGCGTTTAAAGGTGACGGAAACATATTTACCTCCTTGTGGGTACCAACCTTTGAATCCTGGGACAACGTTTACGTCTACCCCTCCAAGAAAGTTAATTACAGAAGTAAACCCTTTTAGGTCCACCATTACGTGGTATTGAATTTTTTGACCTGAAATAGACTCAATTAGTTGTTTAAGGTATTCCATGCCAGATTCCTTCTTTCTTATTTCGCCATAAGCATAAGTTGCATTTATCTTTCCATAACTGGGTGTGTTCGGAAAGTTTACGTTTAAATCTCGGGGAAAAGACATCATTGAGATTTCGTTGTATTTTGGATTGTACGAGGCCAATATAATGGTGTCGGTATTGAGTAATTTACTGCCACCAGAACGAGTGTCTATTCCCACAATTAATATATTTGTGTTGCCATTACTTGCTTTAAGAAGAGAAGGTTCTTTTTTTAGTGTCGAGAATGCAGAAGAATTTCCGGTGACGGTAAAATTGGCAGCTTTAATAAACGGTTGAAGAACGGAAGAACCTAACATGATTACATAGGGGATTGCGACGGCAAATAGAGCGACCGGTAGTAAAATCGCAATTGTGCTGAATAGTGTGCCTAAGAGTGAGGGTTTTTTCTTGTAGGTAGGAATACTTGTAATCATGCCTTTTTCTTTTTTCTCGAGTGGATCTAAGTGGCTTGGATTTGAAGTATACTCTTTTTTAAGGGTCAGTTTCATGATTGCATTGTCGCACAGAAGTTATCGCAAATACAAGGATTTGTTTTGCTCGTGCTCAGCATTAGTTCTTGCATAGTGAATGACTCCGTCTTTACCGTGCAAATAAAACCAATAAGGGCTATCTTTTGAGGTCAATACTGCTTGAATACTCTCCAGACCAGGGTTGCAAATTGGCGTTGGAGGTAACCCCTTTGCTTTGTATGTATTGTATGGTGATATTGTTGCTAAGTCGGCACTCGTAATTGTGGCTTTCCAGTCTTTCTTTTCGTACAGAAGAGCAGCATCTACTTGTATTAACCAGTTGCTTTTAATTCTCTTCTCTAAAATACCTGCTACCATTTGTTTTTCTTCGAGTGATTTCCCCGCTTCTTTTTCGACCAGTGAGGCCATCACCACAACTTGGTAAGGGGTAAACGTCTTAGGGGAATTGAAAGTCGGTTCAACGGCAACTTTCTTAAGAAAAGTATTTACGAGTAAATCGATAACGTCTTTACTAGTCGCGTTTTTTGCAATCTCGTAGGTATCGGGAAACAAAAAACCTTCCAAAGATGTCTTTCCTTTTGTGTAGGTGAGTGCATTAATGACGGTCTTGTCAGTTGCAAGGTTCATAAATTCGGTCACAGAAAAGCGAACAATTTCACTCTCTGTTCCCATAGCAAGCTGAATTTTTGCTGCAATTTCGTCCATACGTAGACCTTCTTGTAGAGTTACTCGGACCGTTGGTATACGAGCACTTTGAAATAAGGGAACTAATTGTTCGAGTGAAACAGGAAGAGTAATCTCGTAGTAACCTGCTTGAATCTTATTTCCAGCATCAATTTTGCGAACATAACAGAGGAAATCAGTGGCGTTAAGAATTATCCCCTTTTTCACTAATGCCTGCCCAATAGAGAGTGTGTCTTGACCGGGCTCAATTGAAATTGAACGTACGCCGGTCTGTGCATTAGCTGGGATTGTACTGACGCTGTTGTCCCAATAACACCGGTACAAAGGAATCTTTTCAAGTACCCCATATTTCTGAAGAGCAACATAGCTACCACCGCCTGCTGCAAGCAACAAGAGGACTAATATTGGAATCAATTTTGAAGGTTTTCGTACTTTTTCTTTAACGATTTTTCCAGAATAAAAAGCCATTTTTTTAGAATAAATTTACTTATCTTTTGCAGTTTCGCTTATCCATTGCTGAAGAATCTCGACAGCACTGTAAGAATCAAGATTTTTCTTTTGCTTTTGTGTCGATAATTCTTTTTTAATGGCGATAGATGTATTATCCTCCTGTGTGAAGTAAACGGCAAGGGCGTGCTTTTCCTGCAATGTAGCGGCAAATTGTTGGACTTTCTTTTCCGTCGAAGCATAAGAGGGCAGGCCCAACACGACGGTTGAAATTCGAAAATCGGCTATGAGTGTAGCTAAATGCTCCCACATTTTTTTGTCGTTGAGTATTACGGGTAGAGGACTGCAAATACCTGAAGTATCTTCAAGAATAGCTGCTCCAATTTTTTTAGTGCCAAAGTCTATACCAAGGATATACATACGGTGTTATTTAGTTAATTCTCCTTTTAGACGTACTATTCCGTTTCCAATTTTTTCTTGGTGAGTAATTTTGAAAACACCCTGTATTTCAGAAGTGTTTTTTGCATGGGGGCCGTTGCACAATTCTTGTGAAAAGGGATGTTTTGAATCACCTATTGTGTAGACCTTTACTACATCGGCATACTTCCCTTCGAAGGCGGCAAAAGGCACCAACTTCAGTCCCTCTTCGCGACTCATTTTGGTATAGGTTACCGGTAGCTTTTCGTCGATTTTTTGATTTATTAGTTTTTCAATTTTTGTAATTTGTTCTGGAGATAATTTTTCTTGATTTGGAAAATCAAATCGTAATCCTTCCGGTTTAACACGGCTACCCATTTGGTAAACATGCTCGCCGACTATACTGCGAAGCGCGGCAAGCAGCAAATGAGTGCACGTATGGTAATGGGTGGACATTTCTGAAGTGTCTGCTAGCCCGCCTTTAAACAAACCCTGGGAAGCAGAGCGCGATTTTTCTTGATGTTCGATGGTTTTCTTATTGTGATTTGCCCAAAACTTCTCTGTATCAATATTGTTTCCCGCAGAACGTAATTCTTCTAGTAGCATTTCGGGTGGGAAACCAAATGATTCGAATAAGGAGAATGATTCGCCATTACTATTTGTAAACGTTTCTGTCTTGAACAGAGCTGCAATTTTGGAGGCCTGAGCAATTCCTCCTTTTAGTGTGTTTCTAAACTTGGTTTCCTCCTGTTCTAGAATGTATAATATTTGTTCTTGTTGCTCGAGTAGTTGTGGGTAAATTTGGCTGAATTGCTGTATTGCAACTTTGCCAATTTCTCGAGTAAAAGGTTTCTCGATGCCAAGTATCTTTCCGTGGCGAATTGCGCGTCGAATAAGTCTTCTAAGAACATACTCCTTTTCAGTCTTTCCCGGCAAGACGCCATCCATAATTATCCAGGTTGCTGATTTAATGTGATCCACAATGATACGTTTAGATTTAAGGTTTTGTGTCGTTGCCAACTTTTCTATAGCACTGCCGATTGGCTTGTATATATCAGTATCATGATAGCTTTCTACCCCTTGAAGCAAAATGACAACTCGGTCTAATCCGCCACCAAAATCAACATTTTTCTTTTTTAGTGGGGTAAATTTGCCGTCTTTGTTTAAAAACTCCATAAAGACATTATTGCCAATCTCTATGTATTTTTCACAATCACAATTGATATGACAAGCTTCAGAGCAAGGTGGTTTGCCCGTGTCAAAAAAGATTTCAGAATTTGTACCGCAAGGGCCACCGCTTGCTAAACCCCACCAATTCTTTGTTTTGCCATAAAGTTGGATTCGTTCATCTTTTCCATACTTTGCATTGATTCCATATTTTGTGTAAATCTGTTGCAGCACTTCTATTGAGGTCGTATCTTGTGGTGCATCTGCATCTCCTTCGAAGACAGACGCATATAATTTTTCGATAGGGACTTCTAGAGTTTCTACAAAAAATTCAAAAGTTTGCTCAAGCGCTTCTTTCTTGAAGTAGTCGCCCAATGACCAATTGCCCATCATTTCAAACGCGGTTGCATGCGAGGCATCACCAACCTCGTCAAGATCTTCTGTTCTAACGCAACGTTGAACATTAACCAGTCGGTTACCTAAGGGGTGAGTCTCGCCCCTTAAAAACGGAACAAGTGGAAACATACCAGAGTTCACAAACAACAGCGTTGGGTCGTTTTCTGGCACAAGAGAGGTGTTAGGAATCTCTCGGTGTCCTTTGCCTTTCATGAAGTCCAGATATGCATTTCTGGTTTGCAGGTAGGTCAACTGTTTCATGGAGAATTATACCACCTCTGTGTTCTTTGAACACTCTTTGCTGCGCGAAGCAAAGGTTCCCTACAGTTTTGGTAATGGTGGTGATTCTGGTGGCAAGTCTTTGAGTCCACGTGGCGTGTTAGATGTAGTTGTGCTAGATGCGGGAACCGTGCTTTGTGGGGCAACTGCCTGAGTGGTGTGTTCCTTTGCATGGGGCTTTTGCATTGAAGGGGTTTGAGGTACAGGTGCAGCAGAATTTATCGGCATCATTTTTGGAAGAGTTGCAGACACTTGATTTTGCGAAACACTTTGAGCTGGAATAGTCGCTGGGGATTTAGCTGCTGGTGATTGAGTCTTAATTTCTTTCTCCGCAATCGATGGTGGTGTTGCTAGTCGTGTTGCAGGTATAACAGGCGGAGTTGATGCAGACATTACGGGTGCAAGATGAGTTGATGCGGACACTATTGGTGTGTGGGGAGTAGGCAACGATGTTTTTTGCACGGGTGGTTGTGGTTTCTGCTCAATAACCGGAACTTGCTTAGGAATGGCTGGTTGCTGAACAGGAGCAGTTGGTTTGTCTGCAACTTTTGTCAGGGATGCAGATGGAACATGAGTAAATACTGGCTGCGAAGGTGTGGTTGAAACGGCTGATCTTACAGGGAATGTTATAGGTTCCTCCGTTGGATTTACAGCTGTATTACTAGTCGCAGCAACTGGTTTCTTTGCCTCCTGAAGTGGGGCATGAGCTACAAAAGACGCGAGTGCTTCGTTTGGCGTAATGCTAGGCAGAGTACGGGTAACTGGTGCGTACGAAGGGTTTACTTGTACCGGAGTTATTATTGGCTGGTACATAGGTGGTCTTGCGGGTACTGTTACTGTTTGAGGAGTCTGAACGGGTGTTGTGCCAGCAAAGGAATTATTTGGAGTTCTCAGTGTTGGTGTTCCTGCGGGATAAACAGGGGTTACTGGTTTCTTTGCCTCTAGTTTATCTTTACCTGAGTTTCTGTAGGCAAAGTACATGATAATTGGAAGAAGTAATAATATTACAACGAGAATTAAGCCCGCAATAAAGATATTGTAAATGTCTTTTCTAATGGCCATACCGAAGAAATTAACAGTGTTTGGATCGCTTTCCGGGTCAGTGATAATACTAAAGGAGACTTTAACTTCTTTCTCTTTCTGTTTTGAATCTTTAGCATATACGGTTAATTCGTGGATGCCGGGTTCTAAAAGTGTTGCTGGCGTATAACTAGCTGTAAGTGATTTCCCTTTTTCTGCTGAAAAATTGAACTTATCGGTAACCACTGTACCATCTAGGGTTATTTTTAATGAATCTACCGTCAGCTCTCCCAATTTGGACGCAGTAACTGAAATAACAGTTTTGAAATCGTGTGGCTTAATTGAAGCTTGACTCTTTGGTGAAGTGATTTGAATAGCCACCTCGTCAACTAAAGGAGTTGGCTCGATGGTTGGAGTGATGGTTGGTGTTGGCGTCGCCGTGGGTGTTGTAGTTGCAGTCGCGGTTGGTGTCGGAGTGGGCGTCGGAGTAGGTTTCGGTTTAGGAGGCAAAATTCGAATCATTGCGGTGTACCCACTACCTATTGCGGGAGGTGAATATCCGTCGGTTGCTGTAACGATAAAGTAATAATCTCCAGGTGGTATTGAGGCAGTGTTAATGGTCATATTGCGAGTGTTATACGCAACGTTTTTGTTGTAAGTCTTCTTTGTACTAGAGCCAAGTTTTGTTGTGTAATAGACGCCAAAAGACACAATTTGATAACGGTCCTCTACATCCCATTTTAATGGAAATGAGCTGCCTTGGTATCGAGACAGAGAAGTTGTAGGGGACACAATAGTTACTTTGGGAATATCGTTATCGGGGTAATCGATATTAATTACCCAGGTCCGCGTAATATAGTGACCATAGCCGTCATTTATGGAGACAGAAAACAAATTACTTCCTGCATCTTTTAGCAGAGGAGTACCAGTAAATTGAATGGAATAAGTTGAAGGCCCTGTTTGGGGATTTGTAGAAGAGACAGCAAGCTTGGCCCATGAAGGTTTCGTAACAATAGTGTGTTGCATTGGATCTCCGTCAACATCCTTTGCCTTAAGCGTAAAAGTATAAGCAGTTCCGTATACGAAAGACACGCTTGGAGAAGAACCACCGTTGGCTGCAGGTACCATTGGGTCAGAGGTAAAAACTGGAGGGCTATTAGTTCCAACGGTAACACCAGCTGCGGCATAAACTTGTTGTACGAATTCATTTATAGTTTTGTGGAATGCTTGCTTGAGCAGAGAAGTTAGTGAAACTGTGGGGTTTTCTAGATCACAAGTAAACTGGGACCCATCACTGGAAGTAAATTCGGCTTTGCCGGTATACTGACCTTCATTAAATTGGAAGGTTAGTGCAGGCCTACTCGATTTATCAAGAATTACATATTTCTTAGCTGGAGTGAACTCGTAATTAAAAGTTTGTTCTAGCTTTCCCTCTTTTGAAAGTGTTACTTGAGCTTGAGCAAGGTCTACCGAACTTTCCGCCACAATAACGAGAGGAGTTTCTACTCGATAATCTAGGATTTTTACTGATAAGGCCGGCGTGAACGTGCAAGCAAAGTAAGCAGTACCTTTTTGGAGCACAGTTAGAGAAAAGGATTGGGTTGAAATACTTTTACTGTCATTGGCAAAAACAGTTATCTCGTATGGTTGATCAGAGTAAACGGGTGTTTCCCAGCGAAGCTTGTTGTCTTCAATGACTAAACCTGCAGGGGCTTTTTGTTCTTTATCGCAATAGGCAGATTCTGGACAAACAAGTGAGAACTGCAACGAGTCTTTCTCTTGGTCTGTAGCACTAACCACATACTCGAAGGGTGTTCCTTCCGTTACATATTTTAGCGGTTCAGACGTGAATTCGGGAATTGTATTTTTTATGAATTCCCCAAGCTTAAGATCGGGTAATACGAGTTTTTCGTTCCAGATAGCCAAGGTTGAAGTTCGCGCAGCTCCAATGATAGACACTTTAATAGGGCGCTGTTGCGCTGTTAAATCTGAAATGAGAACTCCATTAATGGTAAAAGTTATTGAGGAAGCTGAAAAAGCACTAAAATCACAAGTGTTTTGCCTGGAACACGTCGCTGGTATCAGTGCCTCGTAACTGGTTGGTGTGACCATGGTCGAAGGGTATACCAAGAAACCATTTTGGTATTTTACGACGGACAATTGCTGTGTGTTTTGCACTCTAACAGATTTAATATCTACTTTTGTTGAATCAAATTCGACAAAGGCTACAAAATGGTTTAGAGGTAATGATTTAGTAGAAGCCACGGTCATTTTCAGCGAGAATTCACCTCCTTTGGTGATGTTTTGTGAGCTTTCTGGCTGAACAACAAAAGTACTTTCCTCTTTTTGAAAAGGTTTCGCAAAAGCCTGATTCACCAATTTGGAAAAATTTCCATATCCAACAATGGCGGTCGGTAACACCAGCAACATAAAAAGGGAGAAAATCGTTAACAATTGCCTTGCTTTTTCTTTTTTCACGGCTATCGTTTCAAAGTTAGACTGTTTATTTGTGTTTGAATTGATTGCAGGTCTGATGTCGTAACACCGCCTTTGTCTTCAAACTCCAACAATCCTTTTCTAAAGGTCTCTTCCCATACCCCATAATCGTATAAAGGCCAACTTTTCATGGTTGGTGCCATTTCAACGACCGCTGCAATATAAGGCGCTGTTGATTGTTCACCTGCCATATCTTTTCGGGGAAAAGCTATTCCCATAGGTTTTTTCTCCAGTTGTATTTTATAAATTTTTCGTAGCTGCGCGGGTTCTCCAAGCCATTTGAGGAAGGCCCACGATTCTTTAGGATATTTTGCTTTTTTGGATACCACATCTACCCAGAAGGAAGATAGATACTGGGGAACCTCAGGATTGGCTCCTGGAAGTACTGGTAACGGAAGGGTGTCGAATTGAAGCTTGGGGTTCATTTCAATTAGATTGATTGCCCTCCAGCTTGGGGAGATAAGCATAGCTAATCTGCCGCTAGCAAAGGCCTCAACGTCGTTTTCCATTAAGGAAGACCAAGTCTTCAGTTTTGAGAATTCGTAAAAGCGATTTATTGTGGCTGCTCCTTCATCACTTGCGAAGCTCGCCGATACCTTAGCGGTAGCTGCGTCTACACCTACGATAGGAATTGCTGCTTGTGTAAGCATAGCTAACAGAATTTCAGGCGAGCTACGTACATTTGCTACACTGCCCATGTTGATTCCTGCAAGTTTCATGGTCCCATTTGAGTTTTTTTGCGTAAGTGCCTTAGCTGTTATTAATGTTACATCCCAATCTTTAGTAGCCGTCTTCGGATCAGTGATTTTGGCATCCGCAAAAACAGTTTTGTTATAAAATAACACGAGTCCATCTACCATTTGTGGTGCTCCAAAAACAACGCCATTTGAAGAGGTAATCGCTTGATAAACGGGAGTATAGTACAGCTCTTTTGCTTGGGCACCTGTCATAACATCGGCTGGTGCTCCATATAATTGTGGCAACAGCTTAGCAATCCACGTTTGATGTACGCGAATAATATCGACGCTTCCATTTGCAATACGTTCTTCGGCGCTGGTTTGATAAACGCCTTTGTAGGTTAGATTGTTTTGATTATTGAAGCTCGCTTTTGTGTAGGAGATTTTAATATTTGGGTGTGCATCTTGGTATTCTTTAATAAGAGGCTCGTATATTTCTTTTTCGTCCCAAAGGCCGATGTAGTTAATTTCGATAGTGCCAGAGGGGGTTCCTCCAGTCGTTCCTTTTAGGTATTTTGAGGCAAGGAGTGCAATTATCACGACGACGCCGATAACACCAACGAAAAGTAAGACGATGAGGGGTCCCTTTTTATTATTCATGTATTCTGTCTGCAATAATAATTAATCTTTTTGTTCCAATGCCCAATGGCCAACAGGTAAGCAATATTGCCCGTTCTTTGCCAGGCTGTTCGCTCATGAAGCTTAGGTCTTGCGCCTCGATAATTTTCTTGCCCGAGACGACGTAGCGAAGTTCTTTGCCCTCCCTATCTATGGTCATTGTATCACCAATGGAAACCGTATCAAGTCGCGAAAATACTATCTGTGGACTGCTTCTTCCTGCAAAGAAACCCGCTACGCCACTATGCCCGTAGATGACGCTAATACCAGGATCTCCCGGCAGAGTTGTGCCTTTTAGATGAGCGACTCCGTATTTAAGCGCCTCGTCATATATGGCGGCATTATTGCCAGGGACATTCGAAGCTAAGGTAATTCTATTAATACTGGTATTGGCAACAGTCAATTTCATGCTCTTTTTGTAGGCAGTGTTAATCTCTACCGCCGGGCTTTGTGCAACAACGGCGTTAAACCAGTCGGCACCAGGATCGGTGTAGGTAATACTGGTCAGTTTTTGCAGAAAGGATTCCGAAACTGGTACGTAAGTCGCCCCGTTGGTAGACATGGTATACCCATAATAATACGAAAAAGCTAACGGGATGGCCTGTGTCATCACCAGAATAATGCCAAGCACAACCAAAAGTTTAGGAAGCATCGGCCTAACAACACGTTCAGTAAGGGATTTGTTCTCGTTATTCCGCGGCATAGGTTGTTTAACTTGAGCTGCAATCTTTTTTTGTCGCGCTACGACTTGAGTTGTTGCATCGATTTTTGGTAGAATCGGGAGCATTACCTTAGTATAAAGAAACAACGAACCTATGTCAAAATCAGGAAAAGACTATTACAGTGTATTAGGAGTGGCCAAAACTGCGACTGCAGACGAGATTAAACGGGCCTATCGTAAGTTGGCTGCTAAGTTTCATCCAGACCGAAATAAGGCAGCTGATGCAGAAGATCAGTTTAAAGAGGTAGCTGAAGCCTACGAAGTGCTTTCTGATACACAGAAACGTCAAATGTACGATCAATACGGAGAAGCCGGTGTGAGAAACGGCGGTGCCGGTGGTTTTGGTGGCGGGGCGCAGGGTGGTAATCCGATGGGCGGAGATTGGTCACAATATTCGCAAGTGTTTGATATGGGTGATATGTCAAACCTTTTTGGTGGCATGTTTGGTGATTTGTTTGGAAATTCTCAAGGAATGGGTGGGAGACGTCGACAACGTCGAGCTGATCAGGTTGATCCTGGTGAAGACCGTGAAGTAACCATAAAGATCCAATTTGAAACGGCAAACAAAGGGGGAGAAGTCACTGTAGAATATGAACGATATGGAACTTGTAAAACCTGTAAAGGCTCTGGTAGCACAACACAAAAGACAATGACTTGTGCAAAGTGTGGAGGTTCCGGCATAGTTCAGTATCAACAAGCAACAATGTTGGGCAATTTTATGTATCAGTCACCTTGCCCAACTTGTCAGGGAACAGGAAAAGTGATTAGTGATCCGTGCCACCAGTGTAAAACGACTGGGCGTATTGCAGAGAAAGTTCATTTAGATATTAAAATTCCTCAAGGCTCATATGATGGGTTGACCTTAAAGTTTAGAGGTGGTGGAAATGTTGGCAGGCACCGAGGCGAGGCAGGTGATTTGTATATGACCTTGAATGTTGGAAGTTTTTTAAACTACCGTCGCGACAAAGAAACCTTGTTCGGAGAAATTGAGTTGCATCCGGCCAAAGCAGTTCTGGGTGGAAATTTCGATATCGAGACTCCCTACGGTAAGCAAACGATTTCAATTCCAGCAGGGACACAGCCCGGTGATATCTTAACGATTCGTGGGGCAGGTGCCTATAAGCTAGGAAGTAGCACGAAAGGCGACATGAAACTGACCGCACGGGTGGTAATTCCGAAGAAACTGACGAGGGAAGAAAGAGAAAAATGGGAGTTTATTGGAGAAGTGTAAGTGTGGTTAATCTTGCGTATGCCTTGTGGATGTGCTAAGAATTGTTCATGAAGAAATTGAAGAACAAAGCGAAAAGTAAAGACCTAGTTATGTTGAGTGTTATGGTGTTATCACTTTTTGGAACTTCGTGGATTGTGAATACGGCGGAGACTCGGACTTTTTTGGCAGGTACCTTTGCTGCCAAGAATAAAGAAACATGCGTGCAATCAGAAGTAAAAAAACCTGATTGTGGTTCGAAAAAAGTAGCTACCTGGTACAACGGGCAATGTCGCTATAAGTGTCAAAGTGCTGCAAAAGATTTGGCTTATAACGGAGCCCCAGTTTCGAGCGGAATGACTAGATGCCCTGCAGAAACTACAGGAGCGGGGTGGACGCTATGTAACTGTAACAATACGGGTGGTGCAGATCCTGTTAATCAGGGGCGCGGAGTCAGTGCCTGTAATGGAACTCAGACGTTAGGTTCAGTGGTGGTTAATGGAACGACAGTATCGGTTACTCGAGGGATTGGTTCTAGCAGTTGTCAATATAGCTATCGTACAGCTCCTGGGCAAGGCGGTGGCGGTGCAATCGACAATTGCGTCCAATTTCTGGCCGATTTAAGGACTGGGAAAATTCCTAAAGTGGTAATTGATGCTTTACCCACACCAACCGTGACCTCTATACTCACAGCTCCTACTATAACAGCAACAGCAGCCGCTACATTCACAGCGACGCCAACAATTCCTGCGGGGTGTGCTAGGAACAGTTTTGGGTTCATATTTTGTCCGAACGTGGCAACAGTGACACCTTCAGTATCGGTCACCCCAATAAGAAACCCTACTCCTCCGATAAGAACACCGACACCTGTTACAACGATAATAAACGTAGATTGTGAAACGACAAATGATGGGTATACCACTTGCGATATAGTTACACCTACAGTGACACCTTCAGTATCGGTCACACCACCTCGAACACCAGAGCCTTTGCTATCGCCAGGGGCAATAGCAACTATTTGTGGACAAGGGAGAATTCTTGGAAGAGCACTCAAAAGCTGGTCTTTATATTACGAGTATCAACAGAATTGTATAACTTGAGAAATATAAATTATTTATTCATCAATGGACATAAAAAAAATACCACTGGTCATTGTCATATTAATTTTTGTTGCCTTTGCGAGTATTTATCTATTAATTAACAAAGGGTACTTTGTCCCACGACAACCCTTTGCTAATGACAAAGTTTATTTTGATACAAATTCAAGTGCGGATAGTATTGTAGGTGTGAAAAAGACAGACTATTGTTCATATGTTTCCGAGGATGAAATAACAAAGATTGTCGGAGATGCGGTAGTTTCTCGATCTAGATCTGCAGATAAAATTTGTTTGTATTCAAACTTTGACAATGTATCAAGTAAGCTCGTGATTGTTGTAACAAGAGTAGTAATAACCGCTACAAAAAAAGAAGCAGCTGAGGAGTTAACTCTTTGGCGAAAAGATGCACAGGGTAAAGACAGTGTTGTTTCAGATGCAGTTGGGGATGTAGATGCAGCCTTCTGGTCCCCACAATTACTTCAACTTGCTTATGTAAAAGATAAGAATTTTGTCATTGTTTCCACAATTGTTCCGAAGCTAGCAGATTCAGAGACTATGTCCGTTCTGGTCGCCAAAAAAGTTCTCGCTCGGTTGTAGATTTGCCGTAACTTGTAAATATTTTCTTCGATAAGAATTGTATTTTTCTGTTCGCTTCTTATGATATAATTCTTCAGTAACTAACATCAGTCTTTTTCCGATGAATAATGAGCTTATTTCTGCCGTCAATCAAATTTGCGCCGAACGTGGAGTTGATCCGAGTATTGTATTTACCGCTTTGCAGACCGCAATTGCCGATGCCTACCAAAAAGAAAACGGGGTAGACACGAAGGTAAAGATTGAAATTGACCGCCTTTCCGGGCTCTTCCATATGTATGTCGTTAAAGAAGTTGTGAAAGCTGTTGTAGACGAAAAGAACGAATTGTCCTTAGCCGATGCCAAGAAGTTCTCGAAAGAAGTGAAAGTAGGAGACGAGTTGGAAATCGAGGTGCCTGTTGGTTCATTAGGGAGAATTGCTGCTCAAGTTGCAAAATATACAGTATTAAGCAAAATCCGAGACGCGGAACGCGAAGCCGTTGTCGAATTCTACTCCTCTCGTTTGGGCGAAATTATTACTGGAAAAGTACAAGGTGTTCGTGCAAATCTGGTGCTGGTCGAAATGGAAAAGGGAGTTGGAGAAATGCCCGAAGAAGAGCAAATCAAGATGGAATTCTACGAAATTGGCCGACGTTATCGCTTTTTGGTCAAAGAACTTATTAACGAAGAAAATAACCGACACGTTGTTCTCTCCAGAAGCGACGAAGGCTTTATTAAGGCTCTTTTCGCGATGGAAGTTCCAGAAATTGCCAACGAGCAAGTAGAAATTAAGGGAATTGCGCGTTTTTCGGGCGTTCGGTCCAAAGTCGCCGTTGCCTCTAATCAGGATGGCTTGGACCCACAAGGTGCTTGTATTGGCCAACGGGGCATGCGAATCAACGCAATTATGACCGAAGTAGGAGATGAGAAAATTGATATCGTGAAATGGGATCTAGATATTGTTGAATACATTAAGAATGCGTTATCACCGGCAAATGTGACTAAAGTGCTCTATAACCATACGCGTAGCGCAGCAATTGTTGTTGTCCCAGAAGATCAGCTTTCCTTAGCAATTGGGCGAGAAGGAACTAATGTTCGACTTGCCTCGTTATTGACGGGTGTGGAGTTAAGTGTTGTTCAGGAAGGAGAAGAACCAAAAGAAAGGACAGAGCGACAAAAGCAAGAAAGCAAGAAAGCAAGAAAGCAAGAAAGCAAGAAAGCAGAAAAGCCAGAAAGTAAAAAAGTACCAAAGGAAGTAAGCACTGAAGAGAAAAAGCCTAAAAGCACTAAAGCACTAACGAAAGTTGTGGTTAAGAAACCAGCAGTAAAGAAAGTTGTAGTTAAGAAATAATTCAATAAGGACGTAAACCATGGCTGATACACAAAAATTACCAAGAAATCCAATTGTTGTCGTGCTTGGTCACGTCGACCACGGGAAAACGTCGTTATTAGATGCGATTCGTGATACAACCGTACAAAAAGGTGAACCAGGCGGAATCACCCAAAACATCTACATTTCGAATGTCGAATGGAAGGGAGAAACGATTACCTTTGTAGACACCCCTGGGCACGAAGTCTTCAGCTTAATGCGTATTAACGGTGGAAAAGTGGCAGATATAGCGTTTCTTATTGTTGCCGCAGACGAAGGAGTAAAGCCTCAAACATTGGAATCAATCGACATTATACAATCCAATCACATGAAGTATATCGTTGTAATCACCAAATGCGATAAAGAAGAAGCTAATGTTGAAAAAGTGAAAACAGAGCTTATGACTCGTGGTGTTTATCTAGAAGGAGCAGGTGGCGACGTACCTTTTGTAGAGGTTTCTGCGGTGACTAAGAAAGGGTTAGGTACGTTACTCGATTTGGTATTCCTCTATGCGGACGTTGAAAAGTTGCTAGACGAAGATCATGAACGAGTCAAGCTAATTGAAGCCTTTGGTGAGTCTAGTGCTGCAATTATTACTCACGGAGTTGTGTTAGATAGCTCGATCGATAAGGCGCTGGGAAAGCAAGCGTTTTGTGTGTTGCGAATGGGTTCCCTAAAAAAAGGTGATCAACTATTATTTGGGCCGGCAGTTGAACGAATAGGTTTACTCTTTGACGCAAATAAAAAACCAATTTCAGAAGTAAAACCAGGTATGGCCTTTATTGTTACTGGGCTTTCTGAGCTTCCCATGACCGGAGTCGACATTGTTGACATGGGTTCTGAAGAAGTTGTTGCAACAGTTGAAAAGCGATTTACGCTGGTGCAAACGAAAGAGACTAAAACAAACGACCAACTTATGGATGCATTGTTTGCGACAGACCATGAATTTATTATCCCAGTAGTGCTTAAGACAGACGTTAATGCATCACTGTTTTCAGTACTCCCCTCATTTGAAAAATATAATACCGACAAGGTTTTGGTAAAGGTGATTTCTAGTGGTGTTGGTGCAATTTCGATTAATGATGTTGCAACCGCGAAAACTTTCAAGGCCATGCTTATCGGTTTTCGTGTAAAAGCGCCAAACGACGTCATTGATTATGCAAAGCAACAAGGCGTTACTATTGCAACTTTTGACATTGTCTACCATTTGTACGACTTGATTCAAGACCACATAAAGAAACTTTCTGGTGTTGGCGAAGAGCAAGAAGTTGTTATTGGTTCTGGCCGTGTCAAAAAAGTATTCATTCTTTCGAGTGGTGAAGTTGTGGTGGGAACCGTGATTACCGATGGAGAAGCAAAACGTAGCGCAACAGCAAGAATCACTCGCGATGGTGAGGTCGTTGGAACCTACCAAATTCAATCTCTAAAAGTATTGAAAGATGAAAAGAATGTCGTCAAAAAAGGCGCTGAGTGTGGTGTTAACGTCGGGAAAATCGCCGAAGAAGTTAAAGAAGAGGATACGGTGACGTTTATTGGAAAATAAAAACTATTATTTAGGGAAATATGGCTGAGGGCCGAGGGACACACGTTAGTGAAGGCGTAAGAGCATCACGCACAAGCGCGGTCATTTTAACAAGTATTGCCGAAGGTGTTAGAGATGTTGGATTATCGGTCAGAGTTGCCGAAGAAGCCGAGGGAATGCCTCATATTGTTAGCGGAATGTTACGTGCGACGCAGCAATTGCTTAATCCATGGCTTAATCTTAATGTTAAGGTAAGTGGTGAAGTCGCCTATGTGAATGGTGCGGACCGCTCTGATTTTCTTGGAGCGATGGAAGCAATGGGCACCTTTATGAATCCTGCTGAATTATCTTTAGACGAAATTAAGCGTCATTATAAATTTTATATAAGTCACACTGAAGTTGAAGGGCAGAGTACTACCGTATGTTCGTGTCTTCCAAGAGGAGTTGTTGGTTTAGCAAGATCGTTAGAGCTTGTGATAATGCGAATAGTACTGATAGAGAAAGAGACCTGGTGAGAGGAGACTATATCGTTGGACAAGAAATTGGTTATCGCCTTGGTGCGCAGATTATTAAGGAGTACGGCCTAAAGTTTTGGGAGCAGTTTCTTGTTTATATGGCAGCAAAATCAGAAAAAGATTTCAAAGATTTTTGGGAACTGGGAACTGTTCCTTTTACATCTTTGGATGGTAAAGAACTTACTGGAAATGTTTGTTTTGGTTTAATGGAGCAAACGTTAACACCGACTGTAGGCAGTATGCAAGTTGAATAAGGCTTGACTTTATCCTATAATACAGCATGGCGAGTATTGATACATCGTTAGTTCAAGCGTTACAAAACTCTAATCAAGTACTTTTTCTGTTACACGATTATCTGCCAATTGGCTATTCACTCTGGTCGACTTTGCTGATCTCGATCTTAAAACGTAAGGGGAAAAAGGTAACCGTATTAGTGGCAAAAGAACCCTTTGGTTGGGGAAGGAACGTTGACGAGATCTACCCAACAGATTTGGTTGTTTCTCTAGAGCAATTACGCCAAATCATTTCCATACCAATCGCAGGAGTAAGTGATTCCGTTGGAGAAGTTTCCTCCGCATTTGTCGATAATAATCTTGAGATTACGGTTATACCGACAAAAAGTGCACTGGATATGAAAGGTTTGTCTGTTTCAACACATGGAAATGTGTATGATATTGTTATCGGGGTTGGAATCTCCTCAAGGCATCCGTTAATTGGCGCGATGCAAAAGCACCAGCCATCACTGTCGCAGGCGCAAACCTTTTTCTTCGGAACCTATTCTGCACAAGCAACGTATTCGGAGCGTATACCATTTGTTTCTGCGGTAACGGTGTCAACATACAATGACACGTATTCCTTACGAGAAATCGCCCAGGGCTTAACAGATTATTCGGATTTTGCTGTATACGAGAAGGAGCTATATACCTTGCTTATGCAGAGCAATGTGTCGTTATCACAAGGAATAATGCTGCCGGACAGCGAAGGGTATGGTTTGGTAAGCAAGTTTACTGAGTCTTTAGATTTGGAGAGAATGGTAAAGGTGTATGGAAGCGATTTTGCGAAGCAAAATTGCATACTGCAACAACTTCTCTCCTCAGCTCAGAAAGCACCGGAAGAAAACACTGTTTTGTATTCAATCTCTTCCGCAAAACTCATCGAACTAGGGGTATCGGTATCGGAGGTACTTACCACTTTGTACTATTTGCCCAAACTCCCTCAGGTTCAGCAGAACGTTGTTTGTGTTGAAGAAGGTGTTGACCGTTCTCATGTTTACGTTAACGGCCACAGCGAAACTCTAAAACGCGTCGCCATTAAATACGGCTTTCCGTTAGATGGTTTAGTTACTTGTGGAATTATCGAAGGAATAGACTTTGAAAAAGTATGCCAAGATGTATACCGTGTGGTTACGAAAGATGAACAGCATCAGGAACAACAAATTCCACCAATAATACCAGTACCGGTCGCAATTGAAGCAGAGATGGAAATATCAAGTGATGACGCCGAATCTGATAGTGGGGAAAGTATTGATGCAGCACAGGCAGGCTATGAACCTCAAATCAATATTGAAGAAAATGACAATTTGCCCGTGCAACAACAACCTTCCACAGAAGCTATACCAACATCCCCCGGAATTGACTTTGCCGCAATAGCGAAGAAAATGAGAGAAACTGCTACGTAGAGCCACCTCCTTTCGCAAAAAAAGTTCAGAGTATATCACAATCGACCACCCAATATCTTGCATCCCCGTTTTCCTTATGTTACAATTACCAACAGCACTCATCCTTGTTGATGAAGCGAATCTAACCTATATTGTTTGCCGAAATGGCATTAGTAAAAGACGAAAAGACAGCGGTTATCAAGAAATTTGGTCTCTCAGATTCTGATACCGGCTCGCCAGAAATTCAGATTGCTTTGTTGACTGTACGTATACAGCGCTTGACTGATCACTTTACCAAGCATAATAAAGATCACCATTCACGACGTGGTTTTATTAAGCTTGTTAAAGCACGGCAGCGATTGTTGGCATACCTCAAAAAAGAGAACGAGGCTCGCTACGCAAAACTTATCGAATTGCTAGGACTGCGCAAATAAAAAATTTGCGAAAGGTTAAAGCGTAAAGCATAGAGAATAAAGAGGGATTCTTATCCAATTTATTTTTTAAACTTTATCCTTTAACCTTTAAACACTCTGGCTTTTAACGGTTTTCCATAGTAGTATTGAGAGATCATATATAAGTGTATTTTTTATTAATTATGAATGAATTTTCATTCGATTTCGCCGGGTCTAAAATGACGTGGCAATACAAAAAGTTCGCACATTTGTGCGATTGTTCTATTTTCGCAACCTGGGGAAATACCGCAGTAAATGTTGCCGTTCTTCGTGGCCCTGCCAAAGAAGACTCTGACTTTTTCCCTTTGCAGGTTGAGTATTTAGAGAAATATTATGCTTCCGGGAAAATTATGTCTTCTCCCTATAACAAACGAGAAGGTTTTCCAACAGAAGAGGCTGTTCTCAAGGGACGACTGATCGACCGTGCTATTCGTCCACGCTTCCCAAAGGGACTATTAGATACGGTGCAATTGTACGTAACGGTTCTTTCCTATGATCCACAAAACGACCCGTTGGTTTTGGCATTTAACGCAACCGTAGCCGCCTTTATGGCATCAGATATTCCTTTTGAAGGTGAGCTGTCAGGACTTCGTATTTCGATGTCACCCGAAGGTAAGCCTTACGCAAATCCAGTTGACGTAACCGCACTTTCTTTGAAGGCGAACGAAACCGAAATGCCCATGAATATGTTTGTTGGTTTGGATAAAAATGGTGTAACGATGTTCGATGCAGATATGAGCGAAGTTCCAGAAGCAATGGTAAAAGAATCACTGCAATTTGCTAAAGAGCAATCCGAAGTGCTTTGGAAAGCGCAATCGGAATTTGCAAAACAAGTCGGCATTGCAAAGAAAGAGGGTGTTATGATGGAGATTCCTGCAGTCGTGATTGAAAAGCTAGAGTCAACCTATATGAACGAATTGTTAGCAGCAGTAAGTGACCCGAGCAAATTTTCCAGAAAAGAAAAGTTAATGGCATTAACAAATAAATTGGCAGCTGATTTCAAGGAAACACCAGAAGTGAAGTGGTACCATATTGCCGGCGCCATGGATAAAGAGCAGAAAAAGCTTGTTCGTGCCGCAGTATTAGAGAAAGGTCACCGCATTGATGGTCGAAAATTTGATGAGATTCGCGAATTATCTGCAGAAGTATCTGTATTGAAACGGGCACACGGTTCCGCAATTTTCAAACGAGGTGATACCCATTTGTTGTCAGTTGCCACGTTGGCTTCTCCGGCAAAATCACAATCCGTCGAGGATCCAAGTGGTGAAGGAATTAATCACTTTATTCACGAATATAGTGGAATGCCTTATGCGTATGGCGAACCAGGAAGAATGGCCTACAAGCCAGGACGACGAGATATTGGCCATGGTGCATTAGGTGAAAAAGCTCTCGAACGCTTGATTCCGTCACAAACAGAGTTTCCCTACATGATTCGTGTGGTTAGTGAAATTATGACCGAAGCCGGCTCAACCTCTATGGGTTCAATTAGCGGTGCTAGTATGGCCCTTATGGATGCGGGCGTTCCAATTAAACGACCTGCCGCCGGTATTTCTGTCGGTGTTATCGCAGATGATACCTTTGGTCAATACCACTTGTTAACTGATATTGCAGAAACCGAAGATTTCTTCGGGGAAATGGATTTTAAAGTAGGTGGTACAGAAGTCGGAATTACTGCAATTCAAATGGATACCAAACGTTTGAGTATTCCTTATGCAGTTATTAACGAAGCAATTGACGCTGCAAAGATTGGACGTACGGTTGTTTTGGATCTTATGAAGAAGACTATTCCAGAGATCAGAAAGACCTTGTCTGAATTTGCTCCACAAATTGAAACGATTACCATTGATCCAGAAAAAATCGGAAAGCTGATTGGTCCAGGTGGAAAAATGATTAAAGAAATTACCAGAATGTCTGGTATGGATTTGAATATTCACGATGACGGTACCGTAGATATCTTTGGTGCGCCCGCAGAAGCTCGTGCACATGCCAAAGAATTGATTGAAGCCATCTTCGAAGAATTCAAAGTTGGCGAAACCTATGACGGAATGATTTTAGAGAATCGCCCCTTTGGTTCTATTTGTAAAATTAACCGCGGAGATTTGGAAGGCAAAGGCCTTATCCATGTTTCCGAGTTAGCAGATGGCTTTGTCAAAAACCCAGACGATGTGGTCAAGCCCGGCCAGCGCGTTCGCGTGAAGGTTGTTGGTGTTGATGATATGGGTCGGTTGCAGTTATCGCTAAAACAGGTAAAATAGAGTTAATGACTGACATTTCGCAGCTCGAGGAACAGTCGCAGACCTACTCGGATATTACCGAACTACTCG
>PFQB01000028.1 GCA_002793355.1 Candidatus Dojkabacteria bacterium CG_4_10_14_0_2_um_filter_Dojkabacteria_WS6_41_15 | reverse complement strand
CTAATAATTCCATGATCCCACGCCCATTGGATATAATCCGCAACAATCAAAAAGTAGTCATCGTATCCTTTGTCGTGAATTACTTGCAGTTCATAATCCAAACGTTCTTTGATTTTATCCGTTACTTCGCCATAACGCGGTATCGCGCCTTTAAAAGTCAACTCTCGAAGTAACGTTTGTGCTGTGTGGCCTTCTGGAACATCTATAAATTTTGGCTGTACTCGATCAAAAAATATTGAGAACTTCTCAACCTTTTCGGCAACTTCATTTGTATTTGCTGGAGCCTCTGGAAGATCCGAGAATAATTCATACATTTGTTGAGGACTTTTAAGAAAAAGTTGGTCCGTATGCATCTGCATATGCTTTGGGTCGTAAATTGTGCGCCCCTCTTGAATTGCCCAGAAAATATCTTGAATCTTTGCATCTTCGTGTAACATATAATGAACGTCTCCGGTTGCCACCAATTTTCGATTCACTCTTTTCGCAAGATCTATAAGCAATGGGTCCATAAATTCTTGGCTAGCAGCATCTGAGGTTTGTCGCTGAATTTCAATGTAGAAATCATCACCAAAAATGGAACCATATTCTTCAACTGATGCTATCGCCTTTTTCATACCGAGTTCCGGATTCGCCCGATTGGTCCAGAAGGCACCCGGAACTTCTCCACCGTAACAACCGCTTAGGGCAATCAACCCTTCGCTATGTTTTTTCAGCAGCTCTTTGTCGACGCGGGGCTTGTAATAAAAACCATCAGTGTTTGCAATCGAAACCAACTTGAGCAGATTTTTGTAGCCAGTAAAATTCTTTGCAAGCAACGTAAGGTGGTAAAACATCTTATCTTCGTCTTCATTCCGGCGAATACTCCCCTCTCGGCTGCGATAATCTTTGGCAACATACGTTTCTACACCATAAATAGGCTTAATATCATTTTCTTTTGCGACTTTTGCAAACTCGACCACACCGTGCATTACACCATGGTCAGTTACGGCAACACTAGACATGCCAAGCTCTTTGACTTTCGAGCCCAGTTCTTTTAACTTGATTAAACCATCAAGCATGGAATACTCGGAGTGCAGGTGCAAATGTACAAATGATTGATCAGCCATCGGAGCACATCATACTCAAGTTAAGAGAGCGTTTCAACATCTGCTCCTAGTACTGAATCAAAGGCTGTTTCTAGCGAATTGGCGGCAGAAGCTGTTTCGACTTTTACTGGTGTTAGGTTGGAGGCTAAGAGAGGAGATTCGGACGAATTGTGAACGATTTCTTTTTTAAATACGATTTGCTCTTTGCTAATAATATACACAAATTGTATCGGTGTCTTGTAAGTTTTTACCGCTGCTTCTTGAAGCGCTGCTTGATGTTTTGGGTTTTCTAGTTGCTTGCGGTGAAAATCGAACGGGACTTTTACTTCTACACGCAAGACTTGCATTTGTGTATCAAACTGCACTCCACACGGTATCGCGGGAACCAGAAAAGTGTATAGGTGCTTATGATCTTTTTGCACTTCTCGC
>PFQB01000027.1 GCA_002793355.1 Candidatus Dojkabacteria bacterium CG_4_10_14_0_2_um_filter_Dojkabacteria_WS6_41_15 | reverse complement strand
TTGCGTCCACGCTTATCGTGGTTTTCGCGACTACCGGTCGGGTTATGGTCACTACCAGTGTTTTGAGCGTTTTAATCATCGCTGTTATCGTGATCATTTTCTTGCTCGTTCTCGTGTTCCTCGGCATGTTCATCTTCATGCTGATCCTCTTGATCTGCCCAACTACGGATTGGCTATTTGCTAAGGCAGGCCAATACGTTGCTGCAAGTTTCGAAACTGCAGCTCCACTCGATAGAGTGGTAATTCCAGCGACCAAAATCACTGGAAGGTTTGAAAACAGTGTTTTGATCATAGTAATAGTATACGGAAGACGCATTAAGATGAGATGAAGACAAAAGTGGCCCCGGTATCGAGCTTTTCGTGGGCTTCTGCCTCTTGGAGAGTATATCCGAGAATAACCGCTTTGCGTAATCCGACATAGGCAACTTGGTATACCAAAAACAGGTACTCCAGCAGTGAATCTTGACTATAATCGTTAATAACATAGAGTCCGCGTTTTCCTTAAACATTCTCTTAAAGCGAATTTCGCTTACCGCCTCTATATTATCTGCCTCAACAAGAATTTGCGTTAATGGTGTGTAGTTACTTTTGATGAAAAACACGATTGGTAAATGGTTGTGCCGTCTTACCGCCTGAGCCAGCAACGCCAATCGTTCTGCTGGCAACAATTGCACCAATTCTTTTACAATTTTTTCTGATTCGAACCCTTCAAAAGAAATTCCAACATGTTAAATCTTTTTACGTGGTTATCCCACAACGGAATAGTTCGTAAAACCCCACAAGTATACAGAAAGGAAGCTACTCGAGCGAGCCACAAATCAAAGTAATATCGTTTGGACCATCAAGGTCGGAAGTGTTAGAAACCTTAACAAAAATTGAACAAACTGTATTGCCATACCTATAACCATCGGCACCTTGAAAGGTTCCCATAGCTGAATTCCTGCCATCCTCAACAAATCCCTGCTCTTCTAAATAGCTCCGTAGTTGCTCCACGTAATCCACCTTTGTGGCCGAGTAACCGTAACCAGAAATTATAATTTGTTCCGGCTGTATGTCGTCGTTACCAGAAAAAATAAGCCAGGTTAGTTGCGCCTCTTTTACAGTTGCTACTGGAGAAAAAAAGTTTTTAACTTTAGTGACGAGGGTACTTGGTGAGGGTGCCGCAACAACCACAGTTGGAGTAGATATTATTGTTTCTGTCGTTGGAAGAGACTCGGGTAGGGATGCTGCCATTCGTTGTCCAATAATTGGATTTACCAAAACGATAAGTACTAACCCCAATACTATTGTAGTTATCATCCAATAATTAACTCCGGAAGGCGTACTAATCAGTTTCTTTTCAACATTTTTACTTTTTGAGGTGGTTTGTTTCATTGTCGTACAATTCGCTAAATATTATTACTGCTCCTTGTTATAGCACAAGGGCAATATGTTGTTAACCTTATTTGCTGTTTGTTTTCTTTTCCATTTGAGCGACTACGGCTTTGCACAAACTCCTGCAACACAGGTCAACCCACCCTCACAATCTCCTTGTGCATCTCGACATACTCCACCTTCTTTTACTGTATGAAATATCGGATTCGCTTGCTTTCGTTCCGACTCCGCCTTCTCCTGGCTATTGCCAAAGAACCCGCCAAGGAAAAGCCCCAACAACACAAGCCCTGCGACTACCAAGATAACCACAATTGCCTTTTTCATGGAATAATAAAAAAAATTAGTTGCTCTTTTTCGCTTACTTAAAGTATACCGTAATTCCTGTCGTCATATAATAATAGGTTGTCCCTGCAGCAGAATCTCCGCCAGCGGTTTTACTATCAATATATGCGGTCTTACCCTTCCGCGAGTCAATAAGTAACCCCTTTAGCGTCGCGCTTGCTTTTGTTGTATCTAAAAGATACTTACGACAAGTCGAAAGCGCGGCAGAACAGACACTAAACACATAATACGATTTGCCGTCACCAAAGTCGCTAGAAATACCGTCGAATGTCGTTCCTAGGTATACTTCTGTACCCGACGTCATTTCATTATACGAGTTCCCCGCAGTTGCATCTAAATTGGATGTTTGGGAAGTAATCAGAAAAGGCAATGTCATTTCTGGAGATACTGTCGATAAGATTGGAAAACTTGCGTTTTTGGCGGTAGCAAGAAGATAATGTGCACAACTTGAACTGGTGCACTTGCTAAATGAAAAGGTATATGTCCCGGTTCCTGCGCCTGGAGCTGGTTTTTCTGAAGTTACTTTCAAGAAGGTGATCTTGATAGGAGTCGGTGTTACGGTAGTGGTTGGCGTTGGAGATACCGTTGTTGTTGGGATTACAGTAACAGTTTCTATTGGAGTGATACTAGGCGATTGTGTAACTATTGCCGTTGGAGTAGGCGTAATATTCGGTTTTGTGTCTATATTTGCACTTCTTCCGACAAAATACCCCAAAGTCAAAACGACTAGGGCTATTGCTCCCAGCACGATTATTGATTTTTTGTCCATAGATAGAGCTTACCACAAAAGGAATTTAACAGACACTTATCCAAGTTCCACTAAGTCAACATCAGTGAATTGGCTGCTATATAAATTCGCATAAAATCCATTCAATGCAAGCAGTTCCACATGTGTTCCCTGCTCAACAATATTCCCATCACGCATAACTAGAATAACATCAGCATCGCGTATTGTCGAAAGTCGGTGAGCAATTACAAAGCTTGTACGCCCTTGCATTAACTTTTCCATTGCATGTTGGATAAGCACTTCGGTTCTTGTATCAACGTTGCTTGTAGCTTCGTCTAGAATGAGCATTGGCGGATTGGCTATCATTGCTCTTGCAATAGTTAATAGCTGCTTTTCACCTTGTGAAATATTATCAGCTTCTTCATTAATCACCATATCATAACCATTCGGTAGTGAATGAACAAAGTGATCTACATGAGCAGCCCGCGCTACCTCTTCTACTTCCGACTCGGTTGCATCATGCTTACCGTACAGTAAGTTCTCCCGAATTGTGCCATTAAACAGCCAGGTATCTTGCAACACCATACCAAACAGTCTGCGAAAATCACCGCGCGAAAACTCTCTGATATCAATACCGTCTATTCTGATAGCACCCGCAGAAACATCGTAAAACCGCATAAGAAGATTTACCATCGTAGTCTTACCTGCTCCTGTTGGACCCACAATAGCCACCCGCTGGCCTTGCTTGATTGTTGCAGTAAAGTCCTTAATCACTTTAGTATCAGGTTCATAACCAAAAACTACATGATCGAACTCTACGTTTCCTTTTACTTGAGCCAGTTGCACTGGTGTTTCTGTTTCTGCAACCTCTTCTGACTCTGCCAAAAACTCGAAAACTCTCTCGGCTGCAGCGGCAGTGGATTGCAATACATTTGCGATATTTGCCGTTTGAATTATTGGTTGATTAAATTGCCGAACATACTGGATAAATGCAGAAATATCTCCAATAGTGACCGATTTGTTTACCGCTAAATATCCTCCAACTATTGCAACACCAACATAGTCTAAGTTTCCAATAAAATTCATTATTGGCCACATTAAACTCGAGAAGAATTGAGATTTCCACGCATTCGCGTACAAAGCCGTATTCGTGGTGTCAAAAATATCCAACGAGCGACGCTCGCCATTAAAAACTTTAACAATTGTATGACCTGCATACATTTCTTCGATATGCCCATTGATTTTACCCAACACTTCTTGCTGACTCTTAAAATATCTTTGCGACTTGTTGACAATTAGGGCAATAATGCCAAAGCTGAGCGGAAGTGCAATTAGCGCCACTAGGGTCATCTGCCAGCTAATCGACAACATCATAATGAGAATTCCTAGGATGGTAACAATAGAGGTAATTATCTGCGTTAGACTTTGGTTTAAACTCTGGCTGATCGTATCTACGTCATTGGTTACCCGACTAAGCACATCACCAAAAGTACGGGTATCAAAATATTTCAGCGGAATTCGGTTGATTTTCTCCGAGATTTCCTTTCGCATATTGTAGGTCACCTTTTGGGTAACATCCGTCATAATCCAACCTTGCAGGTAGCTAAATCCAGCGCTGAGCAGGAATAAGCCAACTAATGTTAAAGCGATAGCATCAAGCGCCTTCCAGTCAATTTCTGGGCGATGCGACATATCCAGAGATATAATTTGTTCCAGTTTCGCTGCAGGTATTTGCTGTACCAGCGCCGGTGGCGCAAACTTGATTAGATCGGCACCTGTAGTACCCGCAGGAATAGTCATCCCCGTTGGAAGTTTCGAAATAATTTGGTCATATGCCATTTGATTAACGACATCGGTTACTAACTGGTCGGTCATTTTCCCCATTATCTTAGGGCTAACTATAGCAAAAACAGTGCTAGCAATGGCAAAGACAATAACCACGACTATTTTTATCCAATACGGCCGCAGGTAATTTGCAAGACCAACCATAGTCGCCTTAAAGTTCTTTGCTTTTTCTCCACCGCGAAGCATCCCTGGAGGTCCACCCATTGGCCCGCCCATCCCACCACGAGGAGAGCCGGCGGGTGCAGTCCTTGGCGCCGCTGCAGAGCTTGCGCCAACCGCGGCGCCTATCCTATTGTTCGAATCTGTTTTATTCATACTGACTGCTTACCTCCTGGCATTGAATCTATTAGTTCTTGCTCGGAAAGTTGCGACATAGCAATTTCTTTGTAAACAGGGCAGATCTTAAGAAGTAATTGGTGTGTACCAATGCCCATAACTTTGCCCTCATCCATTACAACAATTTTATCGGCTTGCAATGCAGTGCTGATTCTCTGTGTGACTAGTAGCACCGTAGCCCCTTTGGTTTCATTCGCCAGAGCTTGTCGCAATGCAGCATCGGTCTTAAAATCAAGCGCAGAAAAACTGTCGTCAAAAATGTATATTTCTGGCTTTCGAACGATTGCGCGGGCAATAGCAAGACGTTGCTTCTGCCCACCCGAAACATTAGAACCCCCTTGTGCTATTTTTGACCGATATTTATCGGGTAAAGCACCAATAAAGCTAGAGGCCTGTGCAATTTTTGCTGCTTTGGCAACGGCCTCGGAAGTAACGTCCGGTGCTCCATATTTAATATTGCTTGAAACTGTCCCAGAGAACAGCACTACTTTTTGCGGTACATAACCCAATTTTGCACGTAAATCTTCCTGTTTAACCTCTTTTACATCTAGGTCATCGACCAGAATTTGTCCTGAACTGGCGTCGTAAAAACGTGGAATAAGGTTTATCAATGTTGATTTCCCACTCCCAGTACTTCCAATAATCGCGGTCGTTTCCCCTGGCTCGGCGACAAAACTTACATTGCGTATTACCGGTGCATCACTGTCGGGGTACGAAAAGGTAACTTCTTTAAATTCAATCTTTCCTTTATTGTCTTCTACGTAACTTTTTGGCTCCGGAGGGTCGTGGATTTCAGGTTCTGAATCTAACACTTCTGCAACACGTGATACCGAAACCGTAGCCCGTGGCAACATGATAAATACAATTGAAAGCATAAGGAAGGACATGATTATCTGCATTGCATACTGCATAAAAGCAAGCATGTCACCAATCTTTAAGCCACCAATATCGATATATTTTGCACCAACCCAAATAATGCCCAGGGTCGTTATGTTTAGCAATAACATCATAATTGGTTGCATTATCACCATGAGACGATTTACAAACAGATTTACCTGCATCAAATCCGCATTTGCTTTAGCAAACTTCTTCTCCTCATGCTTCTCGTTTGTAAATGCGCGAATAACCCGTAACCCTGTAAGATTTTCTCGTGCGACTAAATTCAATTTATCAATCAGTTTTTGTAACTGGTTAAACTTCGGCAAAGCAACGATAAATATGGTAGTAATCAAGCAGAAAATTATTGCTACTGCCAACAATATCATCCAGGACATCGAGGGCGCGGTTTGCTGTGCCTTTAGTACCGCTCCTATTCCCATAATCGGTGCTGAAGCCACCATTCTCAAAACGATAAACACAACCATTTGTATCTGCTGTATATCATTGGTAGAACGCGTAATAAGCGATGACGTCGAGAATTTGTCGAATTCCGTTAACGAATAGCTTGTAATCTTCGAAAAGGTAGCCGAGCGCAAATCGCGAGCAACACCAGTCGAAATTCGGGCTGCCAAATAACCGGCCACTATTGTCGCAACTGCCCCAAACAACGTAACAAGCAGCATTTGTCCACCGATTGCCATAATCACGCTATTATCCTGCCCAACTATCCCCTCGTTAATAATCCTGGACATATAAGCAGGTAACGCAAGATCCGTCATAACCTGCAGATATATCAACGCTATGGCCGCTACTATTTGAAACCAATAAGGGCGAAGATATTTTAATAATTGTTTCATTAGTTAGTGTATTTTAGCAGTAAATGAACCATCGACTACATGGTACCCCAGAGAATACAGCTTTAGTAAGTTAAAATATCGAATACTTGAACGTATACCCCTCTTTTTTGCACAGTTCTTCGACCATAGTTCGAACTTCCTCATACTCAAACGTATAGGAATACGTTTTGCCGAATAGTGTTGATTGTTCTTCAATTGTTCCGCTACGACCATTCCCACCCATCGAGTAGGTGCTAGCACTAAAACCGAACCCACTGCTCATGTCACTGTCGCTTCCCATACTTAGGCCACTACCACTTTCTTTTAGCATATCGCTAAAGACAACTTCTTTCGTTTCTTCATTGATTTTTATTTTGCCCGAATATTCCAATTTCTTTTTTGAAAGAAATGCTTTACGTTCGGCAATCACTTTTGAGAAAGATATTCCGTATTTCTCGTCTTTTACGGTATATTCCCCCAGAGCTGCCTTAAAACTTTCCACCAAAGCCATGATGAATTACATAATAATTTAATTATTCCAACTATAATTATTGCACTTGTTTAAACAACGGCATCCCGCCTTCCGTTGGCACGTAAATTGTTCCTTGTCGATCTTTTAGCGAGATGATATACAGATAGCTAAGATATTTTGGTGTCAAACTTTGAGATATAAGGATTTGCGCATCGCGCTGACCCTTTGCTTCAATAACTTTACGATCAGCTTCCTTCTTTTCACGAGCAAGTATGAATTCATATTTCTCAGATTCTTGTTGTGCGGTCAACTTTTGCTCGATACTGGCTGCCAAGGCTTCACAAAGTTTTACATCTCTAAACGAGGTGTCTTCTACTACAACACCTCGCGGTTCAACATCACTCGCAACCTGCTCTTTAATCTTTTGGGCTATCTCGTCTCGCTTAGTTGAAAATACTTCTGTAACCGTATATTTTGCGATAACTTCGCGGATGGCACTACGAATTACTGGTCTGATAATCTTCGCTTCGTAATCCACACCCAATTCTTTAAAAATGGTCATGGCTGCATCGGGTTTTACGTGAAAAAGCACCGTTATATCAACCTTGACCTGAGCTCCATCAGAAGCACGTGCTTCTACCGAATCATCACCTTGCATTCTTCCTTCATTTTCTACTGAAGACATCGTGGATTCCTCCGTTCTAACAGAAATTTTGGTTACCTGAGAAAAAGGACTTTTTATATTTAACCCAGAATACAACACCCGAACAGAGACTTTTCCAAAAGTGCTGATTACACCAATTTTCCCAGTATCGATGATAACAAGAAATAAGGGAGCAACAACAAACAACGATACGACCGCAATGAGTACTACGGGCATAGCCCGTAGTATCTAGCTCGCGCTACAGGCTAACCGCCTGACCTTTGTCCTGTTCGTTTTGATGCTTAACA
>PFQB01000051.1 GCA_002793355.1 Candidatus Dojkabacteria bacterium CG_4_10_14_0_2_um_filter_Dojkabacteria_WS6_41_15 | reverse complement strand
CTTGCTGCGGGGTTCTTCATTTCCCAATGAGTCGCCTCTCTGAATTCTTAAACAACCTTTCCCCTACCAAACAATATCTGCTGGTGCGCACCTATTTTGACAGTGCAATTTATGTGTTCGATGCCTACTATATGACCTACGTTTTTAAAGAAAACGGCAGAGTTCAAGACGTCGTTGTAAATATTCTGATTACGCTGGTGACTTTTTTTGTTTTCTTTCTTCTTGGTTCGATTTTCATGAATAGAGTCGGGGTGGAGAATAATCTGCGGACAAGCTTTCTATTGTATGTATTTACGGGATTATTCGGTATATATTTGGTGCATATCGGTGCTATGTCCTTTGTGTTGATTTCGTTGGCGCGTGGTGCTGCAGAAGGCTTCTATTGGGCATCAAGCCATACAATTGAACTTTCTGGGTTACCGCACGATTCACGAAGCAAACTTTATAGTATTTCCTACGCAATTAATGGGGTTTTTACTGTCGTAGCTCCGGTAACGCTCGGGTACCTTTTGGCTAAATCGAATTCGTTGTTACCGGCTTTTGTCGTATTTACCGCTATCTGCTTACTGGCAGTTATAACTCCCTATCAATTCAATATCAATAAGAAATTGTCGCTGCACCGCAACAGCTTTACGGAAATACTCAAGAATCCAAAGTTAGGCAGTTTTGTGGCAGTCAAGTTAACCATATCCGCGTATTGGATGATTGATTGGCTTGTACTTTCCATTATTCCATTTGTAGTGTTGGGTAATGAACTAAACATGGGGATTTATCTTACAATTTCGTCGTTATTCGGCGTTGTTATTTCGTTTGCTACGCATAAGTTGACGGTACAGCAGAAAGCAAAATTGGGAGGTCCCTTACTGGTTATTATGGTGCTCGCTGATATTATTCTGGCGCTCTACTTTAATCCATACATGCTGTATATAAATGCGATCTTGACTGCGTTGATCTTTTCCGTAGTTGCGCCATTGGAAAACGATATGTCTGCGCGTATTACCAATCACCTTGATCCAGCTGCCAAGATTCCTGTTGAGTTAAACATTTTTATGGAGTTCGTGTACACCATTGCTCGCATGCTGATTGGAGGTCTAGTATTAGGCATTATCGCTACGGGAATTTCGGTGATTTTGGTGTTGAAAATCTTAGTGATTTTGTTAGCACTTTTTGAAATTGGCAACTATCTGCTTTCAGTCAAGTTTCTAAAGTACGGCAGAAACGCAGTAATAAACAGTGCTACGGTGAATTAATCCTTCCTCAATCTTCAGTCTTCACCACTTTTGTGCTTTTATGCTTTAACGCTTTATCCTTTAATCTTTAAACTCCTTTGTCCCGTCTTCTCCGTACAATTCGTCGTTCCAAAATTTCATAAAAGTCGGCGTAATAAGATATGAGCGAGTTTCTAATAGTTTCTGCACCATGTCTTTTTTTGTCATCCACTTTTTCCAAGTAGGGAAAAACTTAAAATGGTTCACCACCAGCGCGCCAATTGCAATCGGATTAGATACAATATGGCATTCGCCCTCACCCTGTATTGCTTTTCTATTCCACATATCTTTTTCATCAATCCAGTAAACACTGAAGGAAACCTTCGGATTATCCGCAATATTGTTGCTATGCCTTGCCTTCGGATCACTAATGAAAAACAGCTCACCTTTCTTGGTAACAGAGTAGAAAGCATTAAAAATCCACGAGGTTCCATCACTGTTGGTTGTTGCAACGGAAATTACCTTTTGCCCCCGAAGAAATTCCAATAGAGTTTTATCCATGAGCCAATTTTAGGCGTTGTCCCGCAAAAAGTAAACACACAAAATCCTTAGCCTTTATGCTTTAGTGCTTTTGTTCCTTTACGCTTTATCCTTTAAACTTTATACTTTAATTGAATCCTCCATACTTCCCACCTTCCTTACTCTCTCGATATGCCGTTAGTTTTACTATTCCACTAGCATCGACCGCAAAGTCCAAATATCGGGTTGCTTTCACTTCAGAGTAGGGTATTGTGATCGTAACCGAGCGCGTTTCTGTTACTGGAATTTGACATCGTTTACTGCCTCGCTCGTTTGAATCGAAGCCTCGGTCCATAATCTTACCTAGAGAAAACGCAGAAAGTGAGTAATTAGTCGCTGGTGTTTGATACAAGCGATACGTGTTTTCGTTATCAAGTCCCAGCCAGTAATCCAGTTGGTCTTGTTCCTCTTGTGTATACGGTGCCGCGATAAATAGGAGTGCATCTTCCGCTTTCTTCTGTTGATGTAATTCCATAAAGTCGGTGGCTAAACGTTGTAACTCCGATTTTGCCGAGTCGCAGGTTATTTTAACGGCTATTTCCGTTTGCTCAGTTTCCTCGGTATCTTCTGGTGTTGGTGTGGCAGTGGCTCCAAGTACGACGGTTGGCACGGGTGTTGCACTGTCTGTTGGCTTTGCAGCGTGGCTACGACTGCTCCACATAATAGGCACCGCAATACAAGCGACTCCAACCACAATAAGCAATACATTTCTTCGTTTCATGCGGCGATTATAGCCGATTTTCTTTGACAGTGATATAGGTCATCTGTTAAAGTAGGGGACGTAATATTATGTAGGAACAAATGGCAAAAACAGATACAGATGCAAAAAGAATTCCAGAAGCGAAAGTAAAAACTAAGAAGGTAGACGCACAAAGCGAGTACATTTCCTTGGATTTTAAAGGCTTATCATTACCCTGGGCAATACTTTTAGGAGTTATGATGTTTACCGCCGGGATTGGTTCAGCCTTATACTTCGGGCTAAAAGCAAGACCAGTAGCACCAACCGATGGAACCGCAACAATCACCCCAACTCCTACCAAAACATTTGCTGCAACCGAATTTCCAGAAGTGTCGTTGGCTTATGTGGAAGGTCCACAGATTGGGGACGAAAAAGCGAAAGTAGTAATTCTCGAGTTTAGTGATCTTGTTTGCCCTTACTGCAAACAATTTCATGATGTTTCTTATGGAACTGTAAACGACCAGTATATTAAAAAGGGAAAAGCTCGATTAATGTACAAATTCTACCCACTGTCGTTCCATAATCCAGCAGCCACGTTGGCTTCAAAAGCCGCGTATTGTGTTGAAACGTTGTATAGCGATGCAAAAATGTTCGAATTTGTAGACCTCTTCTTTAAAAATAGCAATGCCGTTGTACAAAATGCCTACGATTCACAAAACAATCCGTTGATTAATATTAAAGACAAAGAGTTTTTTGCCTTGTTCTCCAAGATTAGCGTAGACTCGGGCAAGATTAAAACCTGTATGAGCTCTGCCGAAGCAACCGCACGAATTACCAGTGATGGCGCCGAATTAACCAAATTCCAAGATGACGTAGTGGCAAAAGGATTGGCAGATGGACTGGGAACCCCCACCTTTGTTATTGGTGTCGTTAAAAACGGTGTGTTAACCGGACGATTCATCAACGGTGCCTATCCAGTGGTAGCCTTCCAGAACGTTATCGAAGAGCAACTAAAGAAGTAACTACTAATTACTAACTCATAGCTATTAGCTATTAGCTATTAACTACTAGTTAGAAGTTATGAGTTAGAAGTTATGAGCTAGAAGTTATGAGCTAGTAGCTATGAGTTAGTAGTTAGAAGCCAGAAGTTAGTAGCTAATAGTTAATAGTTAAAAAGGTATGAAGATAAAGCTTTCCCCCCCCTCCACCACTCAGTGGCTCGTTGTTGTGAATGTGATTGGTTTGGCAGTATCGATTTATTTGTGGCATGCGGTATTGTCGCTAAAAGTACTTGGTTGTATATCCGGTGGTTGTGATATTGTCTTGACAAGTTCTTACGCTAAGATTTTTGGCGTTCCTATTGCTGCTTTCGGTTTTGCGTATTACAGCCTTAATCTGATGCTAACGCTAATGCGCTTTTTCGATGATTATGCCCTAATTCGCTTGATGAACTGGAAGCTGTCAATATTCGGGGTTTTTGCAAGTGGCTACTATCTCTATCTGGAATTGTTTAAAATTCATGCGATTTGCTCGTGGTGCAAGGTTTCGACTGTTGCGACAATACTCCTGCTTGTATTGACTCTTGTAGAAATCAAGAAAGCTGGTGGTATTAAAGGAGTTTTGCGGCAATGGAGTACAGTCAAGTGTATTAAGCATGGTTAGTCAACAACAGGCAACAGCGTCAATTGGAATTATCGGCCTATTGGTAGGTTACGTGTTCTGGTCGATTTTAGGCACAGGCACTTTCTTGCCGTATTTGACTGGAGGAAGTCCAAATATCGGAAATATCATTTTATGTATTTCTTTGGTGTCTGTAATAATTGCTGCGTTGTTAACGGTGTTTGTGTCGTTAGTAGTTACCTTGCTTTCGTGGCTACGTAAGCGCGAACATTCCCTTGAAGGTTCTTCATTATGGGTATTCTTCTTTGGATGTTTGTTGGTAACCGGGATTATGCTACTTCTGCACGTGTTCTCACTTATCCCACTGTGGATTTCGTTATTGAGTTGCACGGTCGTTTGCAGTATAGTTGGATATGGCAAGTTTAAAGAAAGAAACAAATACAAAAAATACCTTACAGCAAGCGTTGGAGGACGAGAAAGCAAAAATCCCGTCTAAGTACGATTTTAATAAAGTACTTTTTGCCTGGGAAGCTAACGATAGGTTGTCGTATGCCTTTACAGGTTTGCAGAAATCTTCGTTTACCGGTTTGGTAATACTATTCGGCTTATATTTCTTTTGGATTGGGCAACCAGTACTTACGCTGATAATCGCAGCTGTGCTCTTTATTCTGATTGTTTTTGTTAGTGTTCCTCCGCAACGTGTTAAGCATCAGTTAGAAAGTGTGGGAATTCGCAGTCAAGATCAGCTCTATGTGTGGGAAGATATGCAGATGTTTTGGATGGCAGAAAAGAACGGGGTTATTATGCTTTATATCGAAACTCGTCTGAATTTTCCCTCCCGATTGATATTTATGATCGAAACTTATGAAGAAGCGGTTATCATTGCCGGAAACTTAATCAGGACTATTGAATATCGAGTGTTGTCCGAAAAGCAATCAAAAATGGACGTATCATTAGAAGGTGAATATATTAACCCTGTGTTGTTTTTTGGCAAATCGCCCGATGGCGTGCCACTTTCTCAACTGAAAGGGAAAAAATGAAGATTACACATAACGGTCTTGAAATTACAAAGTACGAACATGACACCATAGTGGTGACTTCTGCACAATTGGGCATTACCGTTGCGTTTGATCCTTTTCAGTCCCAAGGTACCTTTAGAAACGACCACAAGGCTGACATTATTTTTATTTCTCACGACCACTTTGATCATTTTTCCCCAAAGGATTTGCAATCACTAACATCAAAACATACCGTCTTTGCTTTTCCTGCCTCGATTTTAGATAAAGTGCAGACGTTTCTTGATGTGGATCCTAAACGATTGATTCCAGTCGTTCCGTTAGAAGAGTACAAAATCACTGCGAATAAATCAACAATTTCTGCTATGGCTGTACCTGCATACAACATAGACAAGCGTTCACCGCAAGGTAATTTGTACCACGCAAAAGATAGAGAATATGTTGGCTTTGTCGTTGATATTGGCGGCACTGGCGTGTATTTTGTTGGCGATTCAGATCCAATTCCAGAAATGGACGCCCTCGTTGGCATGGTAGAAGTGTTACTTTTGCCCATCTCGGGCGTTTATGTTATGACTATCGACGAAGCAGTTACCATTGCACTAAAATTGCAACCTCGAATAGTTATTCCATTGCATTACGGTGTGGTGGTTGGAGAAGCCGAAATGGGCGAGCAATTCAGGAAAGCATTGGCCGAAGTCGCTCCGAATATTATAGTCGCTCTATAGAAATGTACGATACCGCGTTTGTGACAATATATGAAAAGCAGAAACTGAAGGTCTATTCGTACGTTCTCAATAAAACAAAAGATCCTACCCTTGCAGAAGATATTACCAGCGAAACCTTCGTTAAGTTTTTAAAAGGACTGCAAGAAAATCGCGATATTCTTGCGTATGCTGCTGCTTGGTTATACCGAGTGGCCAGCAACTTGATTATTGACCAGTACCGCTGCGCGTACTACAGTAAAACAACATCAGAATCAGAAGAACTGTAGCGGAAAGCGATCGGAACAGAAGGAGAAGGTGCTGAAGCGGAAGTCTTTATTGCAGAGTACATCAAAATGCTGGCGAGTTTGGCCAAGGAAGAACTAATCGCGCAGGTATTGAAGGCGCTACTAGAACTAAAGGACGAAGAGCAAGAAGTTATCGAACTTCGCTTAACAAGCGAGTTACCTTTTAAAGAGATGTCCGTTATATTAGAAAGCACAGAAGCGGCAGTTAAAATGAAATATTCACGAGCAATCGATAAGCTGAAAACACTGTGTGGGAGGAAAGACGAAACAAATTAATTAAAACCGCTCAGTAAACTACGGGCTCTGCCCGTAGTACTCATTCGCAAGTTGTGCTTAGGGGAACAAGTGTGACCGTAAAGTCGTAATTTCATCGTTCCAGTATTACTATCAATAACAACTATTTTCCGTTCTTTGGTACCGCAGTCTGCGATGTATTTGAGAAAAGTATGTGATAAATTTCAACCGCTATTGATGCTCGCCAACTCCAATCTCCCTCGTGAGGGCAATTACATTTGCTGTTATCGGGATCGGGTGAGCAGGGTAGACAAATCACAGGTCCTTGACGAAATGGAATTGGCGAGAATAGTACCAGCAGAATAATGCCAGCTATTACTAGCGAGACTATTGTCTTTTTCTTCATTCTTTATCATAGCATAAGGCTACAGCTTAACACACCATATGATGCATATCGGGTGCGTTGAAAAATGAAATATTGTTGATACAATGAAGATAGAAAATAATAAGCTTAAAATAATTCTAATCCTCAAACAAAACTTGAGTATTAGAGTAGAAGCAGAGATTAAAACCATGAAAAGGCAAAACATTGTAGCGTTAGTGCTAGGATCCATCTTTATTTTTGGGTTAATTGTTTTGTGGCAGTATGATACTCATCAACAACTTTCCAAAACAGATATGAGCTGTGGTGGTGATTGGTCATATAATGTTCGTTGTCCTGTTGGTTCTTATTGTCAATCGCTAGGGCAAGGACCGTTGGCTGGCGGTTTGTGTAAACCATTTCTCTCTCCATTTTTCAGCATGTTTAAAAAGCCAGAGTTTACAAATACCAAAAGGCAAGAGGAAATGAATGCTCGGCCATCCGTTAACACTTCCAGGTGTAGTATTGGGTTATCGGACATTGACATCCCAGAAGTATTTGTCAAATTGGTAGATAAAGGTTATTTCGTAAGGTTTGAAACCGGGGATTATCTCGTGTATAGAACGCAGAATAATATAGAGCAAAAGTTCAAAATGATCCAAAATTACCTTCTTACAGACAATACAAAGGAAATTCAAAAAGAAGATTTTAAAAGCGATGATATTATCTCGATTCGTTTGATAGAAACCTCTATTAATGTTATAGAAGCAGCAATTGTAACCGATTATTGTACAGAGTGAAGATAAAATCACTCATCATAGAGGAAGTGTTCTATTATGAGGAAATCTCAACAACGAGAGAGAAGTTAAATGTGAACATAGAAGAATATGAAAAAGAATATAATTATATACGGTCTCATGGGAGTTTGAGAAACAAGCCCCCTATGGAACACTTTAATTTGATACAATCTAAAATACAGGTTTGCTGCTAATCCGCGGGATGTCCCCATCCTAAACGGCGTGCGGGCGGAATATAATCAATAAAAATGCGACAAGCGATACAATGTAGTGTCTGCTACATAACTTAAT
>PFQB01000064.1:5786-13619 GCA_002793355.1 Candidatus Dojkabacteria bacterium CG_4_10_14_0_2_um_filter_Dojkabacteria_WS6_41_15 | reverse complement strand
TTTGTTTTTTCGTCGACCAGTTTGTTTGCAAAACCATATTTGTTTATTGCTGAAGTAAGTGCTGCTTTAAAGCCTGCAAGATGGGTGCCGCCTTCTGGGTTCTCGATATTGTTAGCAAAGGTGCGTATCTTATCGGTCATAGAGTCGGAATAAATGAAGCCAACTTCTACTGCGATACCGTCCTTTTCTTTATTAACATAGAACGGGACTTTCATTATTGGGGTGCCCGATTGTTGATTGTGAACAAAAGATAGAATGCCCTTCTCGAAATAGAAACGCTTAATAACAGGAGTTGCGGCCATCTCGTTGATGAACGTGAAATTGATGCCTGATGTTAGAAAACCTTGGTAGTGAATTCTTGTTTCTAATGTTTTAGGATTGTATTGTAAGTCGCCGAAAATCTCTGGGTCGGGCAAAAAGTATTGCACTGTTCCCGTTCTGTCTTTATGTTCTGGCGCAGGTTTTGATGTGAGTTCTGTCTGAGGAATCCCTTGTTTGTATTCTTGTTGATATTTTCGTCCGTTCCTGAAGACACTCGTAATCATTTTTATCGACAGTGCATTTGTACAGGACATACCGACACCGTGTAATCCACCAGAGATTTTATACGTTCCTTTATCGAATTTTCCTCCCGCATGAAGTACGGTCATAACGGTTTCAAGGGCACTTCTACCCGTTTCTTGATGCAAATCGACTGGAATACCGCGCCCATTATCTGTGACGGAAATCGAATTATCTTTATGAAGAACAACGGTTATGTGTGTGGCAAAACCTGCCAAGGCTTCGTCCACTGCATTATCAAGAACTTCGTAGAAAATGTGATTCAACCCATTAATATCAGTTGAACCAATGTACATTGCAGGGCGTTGCCGAACGGCTTCAAGCCCCTTAAGTACGGTAATGTTCGCAGCGTTATAACTGTTTGATTGTATTGATGGTTTGGTCATGACAGGTGATTATAGCACCTCCAAGCGCTTCGCGCTTACCAAATTGCACTTCGTGCAATTTGGTGGCAGAACGAAGTTCTGCAGAGGCTTGTATTTCTCGCTACGCTCAAAATAGCACCAACATTATTCCGCGTGCTTAATAAATACTAATCCGGATATTGCACCACCATGCCGATTTTTGCTTGCTCGCTTGCTTCAAAGGTGCCGTCGTAGGAGAAATCCTGAATAACTTGGGCGCACAGGATATCTTCATTTGGTATTGTTGGTGTTATTTGAATAGTGACTTGTTCCGGATATGATTCCCTGACTAGTTCCGTGATTATTGCCCCGTAACAAGGTGTTGCCAATTGCGCAGTTATTGCATAAGACCACTTATTGTTTCCAAGGTAGCGAGCCTCCAAATTAAAAGCACCCATGTCGTCGGTAACAGTTCTGTAGCCGGCTATAGGTGAGGTAATTGGTTCGATTTGTTTAAAAGGGTTTTGAAAATTGCGATTTGGAAAGTAATTCCAGACAGAAGAGGCAAGAAGCGCCAGAACTCCAAAAATAATTAGTCCGAAAAATGCTGCTTTAGTATTGTTCATGGAGAATTATACTGTATTCCTTATTCCATGGCACGAATCAAGTATTTGTACTAGAATGCTACCATATGGACCAGCTAGCAAAGACGATTGTAATTATAAACAAATCACTAATTGACTATGCAAAGTTGCGTACTTTGCTAGAAGGTGGCGCCACTTGTATAGCGGTAAAAGGTGAAGAAGTGGATACTGCTGCCATGGATAAAATAAAAGAATACGTTAGCTCGTATTCAGAAAGTGTCCCTTTGTTACTTGATTTTGAAGGTCCTGTTGTTAGACTTAACTCGTTTGATTCCCCAATAAAATTGCGAAAAGGTGCGAAAATTACCATCGGTGGTACTCCCACAGATGCGCTTTACCCGATATCCTATCCTCAGCTTAATCGAGTAATTAAAACTGGTCAGCGCGTGATCCTCGAAGATAATAGTGGTGAGCTGGTGGTGGAAGATGTTGTAAATGGGAACATCGAGTTAAAAGCAACGGAAGCCGCAATTTTGTCTTCTGGATGTCGGTTGGTACTACCAGAAATGAATATAATGAGTGAGGTATTAACGGAAACGGAAAAAGTGATTCTACGACACGCAATGGTAACCGGATGGGATTTTGTTACTAGTTTTTCGTTGCAAGATGTTGAATCTATTGCGCGTTTCAGAGAATTTACCAAGGGGTCCGCTGTTAAGATCTTAGTTAAAATAGGTACTAAACAAGGGGTCAAAAAGATTGCCAAGTTGTTAGAATATGTTGAAGGGTTGGTTTTTGATGGAGTTAGAATTAGCACAGAAATTCCGTTAGATGAAATTGAAACAGTTCAACAAACGGTCTTAGAGAACTCAATTAGCACCGGAAAGCTAGGAATTGTCATGCTACCGCAAGTAAAGGGCAATATCGATAAAAGTGATATTATTCGCGCAGTATTCGCAAGCGCCGATGCAATGATGTTTAACTGTAGCTCTGGAAACGAAGTCGAGATTGTAAAAGCAATCTCCCTGATTAATACTATTGCCCAAGAGGTCGAGCATCAGGTTATACCAAAGGTTATTCATGTTCGAGCATTAGATGCTTCAATTTCTGCCGATGCATTGACTAAAGCTGCAGGCTCATTATGTATAGAAATGTCAAAAGATATTGACAAGGTTTTGGTTGTTTCTAAAACGGGGCTTACGGCTAGACTGCTTTCTCGCTATCATATACCACAGCCCATTTTTGCGTTTGTTAGTAGGTGGAGCTATGTGCGAACGACTTGTGTTACTAGGGGTATTGTCAAGGTTTACTTACAAGATAGTTCACAAACTGACCGAGATACTGCGGTACAACAAATTCTTGATCGTGCAAAAGCTGAGGGTATCATAAAGGTATCTGAACGTATCTTGCTTATTTGCCGAACTCCGATTGATGGTAATCACTACTTTCCAAATGTGTTTGAGGTTATTGAAGTAAAATGATACGGAAAAGTGGTAGAATCTAGTATGGAAACGGGAACACTGTACATGATTGCAACTCCGATTGGAAATCTGGGTGATATCTCGCAACGAGCACTGGATATTATCGGAACATGTGACTATTTGATATCAGAAACACCTGCAGTTACCAAAAAATTGCTAACGAGATATGGTATCAAAAAGGCCGTAAACTGGTATAGGGAAAGTAACCACAAAGGAATGAGCGCTCTAGTTCTTGATGATATAGTGATTCGAAATATGACCATTGGCGTGGTTTCCGAGGCTGGAACGCCGGTGGTTTCCGATCCTGGTGCAAAATTACTCTCTGACGCCTACGCACGAGGTGTTAAAGTTATTCCAATTCCAGGTTCCTCGGCAGTTACTACTGCCATTAGCGCTTTTCCTGTTGCTAGTGCAAAATTCCTTTTTTGGGGGTTTGCGCCGCGTAAAGAAGGGGAATTTCGCAGAATGATTACTGACAATTTGGCGTTTGTGGTAAAGGAAAAGGTAGCAATTGTGTACTTCGAATCGCCGTTCCGCTTAAAGAAAACACTAGGATTTCTTGTAAAACTGGGCAAAGAACTTGAGGAGAAAGAACTTGAGCTGCGAGTTGGCTTAGGTAAAGAGATGACCAAAGTTTTCGAGGCATACGTTTTCGATACCCCAGAGGGTATATTAAGTAAGGAAACTCGGGACTTTAAGCTGGATAAAGGGGAGGCCACCCTTGTTATTGTTATTAAAAAAAGGCACAATGAGCGAAATGGCAGAGACAACAAATGACTGGCGAGTGATTAAACTTGGTGGTTCTCTGCTCTCCCCTTATGCTATGGGATTAACGTTATTGCAAGAAGGAAAACTTCCTTTTGATGTTGTATTCGCGAAAGAATTGTTACAAAAGCTGGCCGAATCGAAGAAAAAATGCGTTCTGGTTGTTGGTGGCGGCTTTCTAAATCGCTGGTATCTACAGAAAATTAGAGAATTGAATCTTGAGAAACCTGAAACGCAAACAGATTTTCATTACTTGGGTATGGCTGCCTCCGAGATGAATGCAACACTATTTAGAATATTGGCGGGAGAGGTTTTCGGCTTTGAGCACGTGTTTCCCAAGGTCGTAAAGTATCAAGATTATGACAACTTAGAAGAATTGAAGCCAGAATTCGAGCATTTTCAACTAGTTATAGGTGCAGGGTGGAAACCAGGCCATAGTCACGATGTGGATGCACTGCTGTTTGCCTCGTTATTTGGTCAACAACAGGCGTATAGCTTTAAAGACATCGATGGCATATATTCCGCCGATCCAAAAAAGAATCCGACAGCTGTTAAAAAGAAGACGCTGACCTGGGCAGATTATCGCGCAATTATTAACACGAATCGTCATTTACCGGGCGCAAGTTTTCCTATTGATGGAGTTGCAGCACAATTAGCAGAGAAATCGGGAATTGGGTTTACCGTAATCGATGGGCGAGATATGCGAGCTGTTGAAGAAGTCCTTGCGGAAGGAATGACAACGCGAGGGTCAACAATCCTTCTCTCGGTTTCTCAATGAGTTTTCAACTACATGTTTAAGTAGCATTGCTACGGTAACTGGGCCTACTCCACCTGGTACAGGAGTATACGCAGTTAGGTAACCGTTTGCTTCAGCTGTATCGAAATCCCCCACAATCTGTCCTTGTATAGTAGGGCTGGTACCGACATCGATGAGAATTGCGCCTTTTCTAAGTGCTTTTGCCGAATATATGTGCGGCTTACCGACGCAACTAATTACTACAGTATATTTCTGGAAGTAATCTTCTTTATCTGCGGTGAACTCGTTAATGCACGCAATGTTGTTCGTGTGAATGGTATTAGTTTTGAGTAATGCTTGATAAATTGAGCCTCCAACATAGGGAGAATCACCAATAATTAGTATAGTGAAAGGTTTAGTTGAGTAGTCAGGCAATGTGGAAAGCAATGCAATTACTGCATCAGCTGCTGCGGAATTAAAGTTCGAAGCTTTTCCAAGTAATCCGTCAACGTCTAGTTCCGGTGGGATGATTGAAAGAACGTCTGCTGTATGTTGAGGCTCAGGAAGAGGCAGCTGCACCATTATACCGTCAACGGCAGTTCGGTCTTTAGCAACAATTGAGGAGACTTTTTCTTTTAAAGTTGCGAATTTAGAGCCAGCAACATGCTCAACTATGACCTCTACACCAATTTCTACCCCTCGTTTCTTTTTGAGGGCGACGTATTGGGCAGAAGCCGCGTGGTCGCCCACTTGAATTATGAGTAGTCTAGGTTTCAGATTGTTTTCTGAAATTGTTTGAGAAAGCTCAAGAAGAATCTTTGCAGATAGTGCTTTTCCATCGAGGAGAGTTGTTTGCATGGGGGTGAATATATGGACTATTTTATCTCTAACCAGTCATTGCTCATTCGTGCGATATGAGTTTTGATGTATGCTGGATCCTTGTTACTACACAGCTCTTTCACAGCATATTCCAAAAACACCGTATTCTGACTTCCTTCGAAGAGGACAACAGCATTTTGTTCTATGACTTCATTTATGTGAAAGCTTAGTTGCTTCCCGTTTTCGAACCAATACATGTTTTCGTTCAAGACCATACCAGCTTGCTCGGCTACAGAAATTCCGTACTCTTTCATCATATTATTGGTAAGCACTAGAATATCGGCAACTTTAACTGCTTCCTTGATTACTTCCGCATAAATTGTAGGAGTGTTTTCGCCCAGTTCTCTAAAATCACCTAGAACAATTATTTTCTTCCGTTTACCCTGTTTTGCCAATTCTTTTACGAGAGGAAATAGCTCTTTGGCTGCAAAAGGATTTGCATTGTAAGAGGAATCTAAGATAATGGTTCCGTCGTTGCCTGGTAGCAATGTAGAACGACCTGGTCCCATGTGGTAATTTTTTGGTAGCTGTGAAAACGAGGTAGCAATGTCTTTTTTTAGATGGGAGGTGACTACGGCAGCGAATTGGATGTTTCTTCGAGAACTTTGCGTCAGAGCAATTTCGGGCAACTGTGCCGTAATTTCTTGTTTGCTCATTTGGAGAGTGACGATGGCACCTTCCGCGGTATTCTCGATAGAAGTGACTGAGGGGATGGCAATATCATCAAGGATGGTCATATCTTCGTACTCAATTGGCTGCAAAAAGTCTGCTGCTTGTTTGGTAAGAAATGCCTTTTTCTTATCCTGGATTGCAAGAAGAAGCTTAAATTTTTCATGTGCAATCGCGGTTTCTATCACACTAACTCGTTTTGCCTGTGGAATACTTGCGTCAAGATCTTTTTCGAAGTTTTCGCCGTGAACGCTAGAAATAGATAAGAGAACACCAATGTGTGGCTTAACAATACTAAGGAGATAGTCCATATTTAAAGGGGCTTCTGGACCGTCAATGCCGTACTCTATGACAAAAGTGCTATATTTTTTGTAGGTAAACAAGACGTGTAACAGTCCACGAAGTAGAATAAATGGATATTGCCAAATTTTATAATGCCGAACCGGAATATCGAGAATCTCGTAAGGAATTCCCGTTTCGGAGTTTCCTTTAACTGTGTATTTGAGGGCGTTTTTGACGTGTGGCATCAAAAACGCCACAACTGCTTCTTTACAAGAAGTTTTTCCTGATGAACCTGTAATTCCAATAATAGTAGTGTCCTTGTGCTTGGCCATTTCCAACTTCGCTAGCATCTTCAGCAAGCCAAGATATACCGATTTCACAAGTTTCTTTGCCATATTTTCGTTATTATACCACTTTTGTTACTCTTGCCGAGTTTCATCGTTGCTAGTATAGTAATTGATATTAAGCTCATACGTATAACATGCAAAAAACAGATAGTTTGTGGATGGCCGCGTTTGGTTTAGGATTTCTATTTGCTTTCGCGGTGCTTAATGCTACACCGGGCATAGGGCTTTTCTTAGGGGTGAATGCGTTAGTATTTGCATTATGGTATTTTGGACATCGTAATATCGAAGCGAAAGAATTGAAGAGAACTGCGGAAAGCGAAGTATTATTTTATGTTCTAACCAGTTTTTATGTTCTACTTACTTTTCCCTATTTGTATCGTTTAGATTATTCGATAGTCGGTGTTCTTGTTGGATTTCATACATTGTTTTTGGTTTTTGGTGCACTCTACTTCGCTTTACCCGGCGCGTTACACCTACTCGACATATTATCCATTGTTATCTCGCCGATTGCGTTTGGGTTAAATTGGCTAATCGAGAGTATAAAATCGATTTTTGAACTTTTCAAAGACAATGCAAATATGGTTCGTTTCTTGCTTAAAGTTGTTCTGTACGCTGCGGGATCCTTGCTTGTTTTCATTTTGTTTGCCAACCTGTTATCCGTTGCTGATCCTGAATTTAAAGTGCGAATAGATCGAATTCTTGAATCTCTAGATCTGATTGTTGTGATGCAAAGAACAGTAATCGCGGTTATTGCGTCTTTTGTTTCGGCAGGCCTGTTGTCGATAATTGGGACAGGAAAAGTGCTTCCATTATTTGGTCTTTCGTTAGAGCGGGCGAAGCAGTTATGGGACAAGACTTTTTCAGTTTCGTTATCAAAGCGAAGCGATGCCGTATTACCGATAATCATTACGACACCAATACTCTTTTTGTTTGGTTTGTACGTGTGGGTACAGTTTTCTTACTTGTTTGGTCATGATGTTGCAGCAATACTGTCAAAATACTCGTTTGCAGATTATGCCCGTCGTGGGTTTGCAGAGCTTCTTGTTGTCGGCGTATTGACGTATCCACTGCTTTCTTGGTCCATGAATCAATCCAAAAGTGAATGGAAAGTTCCGCGTTTCGCGACCTTTTTAATTAATACAGGAATTGTGTCCTTATTAGTTATTATGCTCTACTCTCTTATAA
>PFQB01000064.1:0-5757 GCA_002793355.1 Candidatus Dojkabacteria bacterium CG_4_10_14_0_2_um_filter_Dojkabacteria_WS6_41_15 | reverse complement strand
TCTCTTATAACAAGGATGAATCTTTATGTTGCAGTTTATGGTCCTTCCCTACTTCGGTCTTATGTCATTGTTGGCGCGATATTCGTTGGTATTGCACTGCTTGCTTACGAAGTTCTCTCGGTGATGAAGGCGGCGAAACCTGGATATGCTATTTTCCAGGGAAGATTTATGAATGATTATGTTATCGTAGCGTTACTTTCTTCTCTTGGGTTACTTGGGGTGATTACCTTGTATCCGTGGAGCACTAGGGTTGTGTCTCAGCTTGCTGCACAATACGAGACAAATGGTAAAGTAGATGTGTTTCAGTTTGTCGGTTTGTCCCTTGAGGCCAAAGGAGCAGTGTTTCGATTTGGTAAAACCTTAGAGGCCGATGGGTTGAAAGAAGCAGGTTTACTCTTGCAGTCACACGCTGCCCAAGAGGTAGAGAATTATCGTAAACAACGAGATGATTCAATTTTCGCATCCTTGTTTGGCTATAATGTTGCGCAGGTATCGCTGCTTCGTACAGTGTCCTCTAACAAAGCTATTGACTTGATTTCGAAATTCGATGACGCGATGGATGCTCGCGCCAAGGATATCTCCGAATCCTATATGACCGCTCTAGAAACAAACAATTTTGTCTTTGCGCGTTCGCTATTTGACCCAGAAATGAATGACAACAATATCGCGAGCTTTGCTGATGGAGTTTCAATAAAGAAATCGGTTGTGATGGCAAGCAGTATTGGCTCATCAAGTATTGCATCGATGATGTTAACCGAATCAAAAAGTGGGTATGCGTCACTACCATTTGTTATTACTCGAAATGGGAAACCAAACGCCACAGATTCCGCATTAAATGTGAATGTCGGTTTCCGTAACGGGAAAGTGGTACTGCTTGATAGCACCTTGATACTTTCGTACTTACCCGATGCAGTTTCAGAAAAAAATGATCGATATGACATTGCGGGGTATGGTTACCAAACCTTTTGTGCAATTCCAACGCTTGATATGATTTACTCGAGCAATGGTGGCTGTATTGTCAATGGAGTAACTTCAGGGCGTATGGAACCTGAATTGTTAACAAAACCGATCATTGAACGTTATCCAGGTGATGTTTACCGTATGGGTGAATTCCTGAAATCAGACTTTGTGACGAAAACTGAGTAAGAGATAGGTAATTACTTGTTTTGGCGAGACATTGTTGCGAAGGTATTCACTGCATTTTTGCAATGCCATCAGTTTTGACTTTGCTTCTCGATTCTTTGTCAGCTTGTTATAGAGTTCACTCAGGAAGGTCTCTGCATTAAGGCGTGTCCATTCTTTCTTTTGTACTGTGGCAAACCCGATCAGCAGATCTTCGGAGTCATCAATAAAGAACGTAAGAAGTTTCAGCAGTTCCTTGTGTTCTTTGACGGGTACTTTGCCTTTAAGGTATTTGACGGTTGCGCGAGAATGAATGGTTGGAAGTATTGAGTTTTCGTCAATAACGCCAAGAATGTACGAAACGGTGGCCGGATGATCTTCAAACTCTTTCAGAAGGGCATTTTGCGCCTCTATCGTCGATTTTTCGAAGCCTAAAATGATTCCCAAATGTTTTTTTGCTTTAAATGGTTTTTTGTGAAGTATTTTTGTAAAAGCACGTGCATCGGCAATACCGACCGTTTCCATGTCAAAGCCGTTTAAGAAGTGAATATCAGGATGCGTTAATTCCTCGAGTCGAAGTGGTTGAATTGTTTCTTCGGCCAGTTGTTGCACAATAAGGGTGTGAATTTCTTTGCGAATTTCCTCCTCGTTGTTGCTGATGATTAAAAAGGTCATACGGTATTCTACAGCTTAAGCAGGATCAGTCCAGCGGTAAGAATTGCAATAGAAATAAGTTTCTGTTGTATATTGCTTCTCTCTTTTAAGATGATGATGCCGAAGATTAGCACAAGAGGAAGTCTAATCAAGGCAAACAGGTTCGAAAGTGAAACGTAACCACCTAAGCGATACGTCATTAACAATAAGGCCTGACCTCCAACTGATAAACCTGCAGCTACAAGCTGTGTTAGAAGCATTTTCTGCTTTGGTGCAGAAAATGCAACACGCTTTGATAACACGTAGTAAACTGACAATATTATCGAAGTCGTGGTGAACATTGAGAACAAATAGAAGAAAGGCGAAAAATACTGAGAAAGGTAATTGTCGGAGAGAATAGAAAGGCCAAATAAACATCCGGTAACTAGCAGAATCGAAGCCCAGGTATTGAGTTTTATTTTTTTAAGCGTTCCCAACCCATTAATACTCGCGAGACTAAGTATGACCAAAGCAGTTCCGGCAATTTGTAGCACGGTAAGCTGTTCTCCCATCAGAAAAATACCCCCGAGGGTATATACCAGCACAGAAGTTTTGGTTAACACGGTTGAAACCGAAATATCAATATGCTTAAGCCCAACGTAGTAAAGGGTGCCTGCAATTGCCATAATTCCGCCATTTACCAATAACAAGCCTATGGCGAATGGATTAAAGGAAACTTGTACCTGTTCCAACGGCATCAATGCGAGTGAACACAGCATACCAAGCACGTTGGCAAGCAAAATTTTCATTTCTACGGTACTTTGGTCGTCCGCAATATATTTGGAGCAAAATTCAGAAAGTGCTATGCACACGCCAGCCAGCAACGGAAGGATATACCACATTTAGGGATAATATCATATAATCCAGGTAATGTTGTTAGATATGTCACTAAACGAGGTACCAAAAGAACTTCCTCCGGGCTTCTTTGATATTTCACAGTTGTATGCAGCTCAGTTGCAAGAAATTCCTGGAATGCTCGTGTTTGGTGAACCTCGTATTCGCGGTGTCAGAATTGATTTAGTCAAGGTTTTTGGAGAACTTCTCATGAATCTGCAGGAGCGGGGTTGTTCCTATGCCGTCGTACTTCCTGATCGGGACTCGATTCGAATTTTTGGAAGCGTCAATGAGCCTTTACAACGGTTGCCAACCGTACTTGCGAATCTGACCGGTACTCATCCGCGCACAACGAAAAAAGGAGATCCCGATTTTGAGGGTATGGTTTTCGGTGGACACGGAATCAGATCGTGTAGAAGAACGCTTGCTGAATTTGGAGGCTCATTGAGTTACAATGCACTTACCGGGGGGCAAATTAATGCAATCGTACATATTCCGAATTTAGAACAACACATTATTCTTTAGTCTTTTTTGCTTTACGCTTTATGTGTAAGCCTTTAGCCTTTAATCTTTATGCTTTAATGCTTTCTTGCTTTAACGATTTTGCCTTCGACCTTTACACTTTAGCCTTTACACTTTAACCTTTATGCTTTAATCTTTTCGTGCTTTATTGCTTTAGTTCTTTTCCCTCTTCCGGCCATTTCGCATACATAATTGTTCCACTCTCTTCTGGTGATTTTGGATACGACTCCCACAAATATTCGGTAATAAATGGAATGTACGGGTGGAACAACTTTAGATAGATTCCAAGTATGTGCCAGAGTGTCCACTGCCCTGCTCTGCGTGAAGCGATTGCCTCTTCGGAGGTATTGATTGGGTTTCCTTCTTTATCTTTGGTGTAAAGTCGATTTTTGACTTGTTCAATGTAGCTGTCGCAGAAAGAGTGCCAGAAAGATTGGACTAAGTCTACGGCAACTAAGCCAAATTGAAAGTTTTTGATTTTCTTTTCTACTCTTTTGGCCATGTCACGTGCTTCGGTAAGCATTTTTTGGTCTTCTTCGGTAAAGGGCAAGTCTTTTTCTGCTAATTCCCAGGGTTTTTCTAGGTCTTGTGCTGCGAAAAACACGTACCGCGAAGCATTCCATAGTTTGTTGAGGAAATTACGATTTCCTGCAAGCTTTTCGTTGTCGATACGGTAACTGGCACCCGCTTTATTGCCGATTATGTAGAGCATTCTGATGGCATCAGCTCCGAATTCATTGACGAGGTCATCAAGCTCTACAACATTACCCTTGGATTTGCTCATCTTCTGGCCATTTGCTCCTTTTATCAATCCATGCAAGTAAACGTCTTTGAAAGGAATTTTTCCCGTGCGGAATAATCCCAACATAATCATTCTAGACACCCACATTTCGAGAATATCGTAACTGGTATCGAGCGCATCGGTCGGATACATTTCATCAAATAATCCTTCCTTTTCTAGTGTTACATAGGGCCATTGTCCGGAACTAAACCAAGTATCGAAAACGTTTTCATCTTGAAGCCAGCCCTCGCCAGGGGAGGTTTTGCTTACAATTGCCAATTTTTTTGTAACGGCATCAGCAAAATCGGTAACTACTACTCCACTAATCTTTTCGAGTACTTTGCCATCCTCGCCATAGGTGGTTTCGAGTTTGCCCTTATACCAAACGGGAAAACGATAGCCCCACCATAACGTTCGGGAAATTGGCCAGTCTCGCAGGTTCTTCATCCAGAAGTTGTATTTTTTAGTCATATATTTTGGATGAATCACAATCTCGCCGGATTTAACAGCATCTAAACCTTTATCGCGCATTTCGGCAACGTCTACGAACCATTGGCTGGACATAAGCGGTTGGATCAGTGTCTCGCAGCGTTCACAAACTGGGGCGTGTTGCGAGATAGTTTCTTCCTTTTCGTACAACCCAAGTGCCTTGAAATCTGCGAGAACTGCGTTTTTGGCTTCTTCGGCAGACATTCCTTTGTATTTGCCAATTGGCCCACACATATTGCCTTCCGGGTCAATTACATTAATCCAATCTACTGATTCCTTTGGGTGTTGTTTGTTCCAGCGAAGCATGATTTCATAATCTTCGGCAGCGTGGGCAGGCGTTAGCTTAAGGCAGCCGGTCCCTACGGTTATATCAACTTGTGCATCGGTGATTATGGGGACTTCACGATTTACGAGGGGAAGAACTAGTGTTTTACCGTGAAGTTTTGTGTAGCGCTTATCATCTGGATTAACCACAACTGCGGTGTCGCCAAGCATGGTTTCTGGACGTGATGTCGCTACGGTAATGTACTCTAGACTTCCGACACTATCTTTTAGGGGATAACGAAGGAAACACATTGTAGATTCTCTATCTTTTTTCTTCGTGTCAATGTCGGCTAACGCAGTTTTGCAGGAGGGGCACCAATTTACGATACGGACCCCTTTGTATACCTTGTTTGCTTCATAAAGTTTCACAAAAGTTGAGAGCACGTTGTCGACAATCTCGGGGTCTAGAGTGAATACATTTCGGTCGTAGTCGGCGGAAAGGCCAATTCTTTTTTCGTCTTGCAGTGCTGCCGCCATGGTCTTTGTAAAATACTCGTAGGTTTCTTCGTAAAACTGCTTGCGTGACATATTTTGCTTCGACTTTCCTTGTGGACGGAAAAGCTCTCGGAGAACAACAATTTCCCCTTGAATCCCTGCGTGGTCTTTTCCTGGAAAAAGCAACACTCGTTTCCCTTTCATTCTCCAGAAACGGCCTAACAAATCTTGGTACGCATAACCAGAGATATTACCCAAATGTGGTCGTCCGTAGGCATTTGGTGGTGGATCAATAATAACGTAGCGTCTGTCGGGGTTACCTTTAAGATATTTTTTTAGGTCGGCAGTTGAATCGACGACTTTTTTGACCGCGTTGTACTCTGGTTTAAAGAAAGCATTCGCACCCCAGAAATTTAGTACTGCTGGTTCGGCGATTTGCGGATTGTACGGTCCCTTAAAAAGTTCGAATTTTGCCATGAAGGCATTATAACCCAATTTACTGATAAAGAAAATTGTATGTAGGGCATGGGGAAAAATGCAAGAACATGAGATAATGG
>PFQB01000117.1 GCA_002793355.1 Candidatus Dojkabacteria bacterium CG_4_10_14_0_2_um_filter_Dojkabacteria_WS6_41_15 | reverse complement strand
TCAAAACGTGACGTCAGTCACGTTTTGCTTGCGTTTCGAATCCCACAACATTAAGTTTTCTTGCAATTTCCACCACTCGCACGTTTTGTTCGCTTTTACTTGCAATTTCGGTGCACGAGCGACAAGCTTGAAAGACGTTTCAAGCGAGCGAGTGAGAGAAATTGCAAGAAAAGCTGGAGGTGGGATTCGAACCCACGACCCCCTCTTTACGAAAGAGGTGCTCTAGCCAACTGAGCTACGCCAGCCCGAAAGATGGTGAAATTGTATCACGTTTCGCCTCAAATCTATACATAGAAATGATTATTCCGATAATAATTGAATTCGCTAACAACGAAGACCCACCGTAACTCATGAACGGTAGGGCAACACCTTTGGTCGGAAGTACCCCCATATTCATGCCCATATTCCAAAAGGTTTCGAACCAAAGTTTCATTGTTAACCCAAGCACAATAAGACGAGAATATTCATCCTCAATCTGTAAAGCCATGTAAATAAGTCTTCCGAACAGGAGCAAATACAAGGAGAACAGCAACAACATTCCGGCAAAACCACGTTCTTCGGCAAAAGCAGCGAAAATAAAATCTGTGCGATATTCGGGCAAAAACCTCAATCTAGATTGTGTTCCCTGTGCAATTCCCTTGCCCCACAGTTTTCCCGAGCCTATCGCAATTTTAGATTGTCGAATCTGCATCAACTCTACCTGTGCGCCAGTAAAAGACTCGATTCGGTTACGGATGTAATCCGGAACTACTGACGTTTTCCACACCATTTTTCCAAAAAACAATCCAGAGAGTAGAATTGCAACAAAAACTGCACACAAGGTTCCGATTTTCCAATTGGTTTTTAGCAACAACCACATTGGAACCACTTCAAACAATAGCAACCAATATGATGAATTTAAAGCCAAAACAACTATCACAACGGTCAGTGTTCCCCATAACAAAACAGCCCTTCCTACTTCGTATTTGCTTACCCATAAGGCCAGAATTGCCAGTACGATAAGCGAAGAAATGACCATTGCGCCCAAATCTGGTTGCAGAACAATGAGCCCCAATGTTCCTACTATCCCAAAACCGCCCAGTATAAAACGCGCCGAGTTTTTTATACTCTCATTAGTCAGCCAATACGCAGTCCATAACGCTAAGACAATTTTTGCAAATTCGGAGGGTTGAAATAAGAATTGCCCAATTTGGTACCACCGATGTGTCGCATTGACTAGTGGTCCCAGCAAGAATAATCCGCCCAACAATAACAAGATAATTGAAATAAAAATCATCTGAATTATAAACGTTTTTGAAATCTGCAGATCAATCGAGGAAAGAACAACTATTACGGCAATCCCCAGAACTCCGAAGATTAGCTGTTTAACCACAGGAGAGTCGAACCAACTTTGTGTTGATTCTCCTATCGGATTGGTTGTGTATAAAACAAACGCACCAATCAAGAAAATTATCAACACAATGGTGAGGACGAGTGGATTACCAACTCGTAGTATTTTCATACCTACTTTCTTCTAAGAAATGCGGGGATATCCAACTCGTCATCTGCAGCATCTTGCGCGGGGGTTGCAACTGTTGGACGATCCGAAGAGAACGTTGGTTGTATTTGCTCTTGCCCAGGCATATCAAACTGGTCCACAGAAACAATCGGCCTTTGTTGTACTTCTGGTTTATAAATAATGTCTGGAAAACCAGCTGCAAGCACCGTAACATTCAATTCTTCTTCTGCAGACTCGTCGATAGTCGCACCAATTTTAACAACTGCGGTAGTGTCTACCATATTAGTAATCATTTCTGCTGCTTCGGCAACTTCGGACATAGTTAAGCTTGAGCCACCACGAATATTGAATAGCAAGCCCTTTGCACCTTGAATAGACATTTCCAATAATGGGCTGGTAATAGCCTGTCTAGCAGCTTGTTCTGCTCTGTTTTCGCCACTTGCACTACCAATTCCCATCATTGCGGTACCTGAATTCTTGAGAATGCTGCGAACATCTGCGAAATCAAGATTAATAAATCCAGTTTGCGTAACCAAGTTTGCAATGCTAAGCACAGCGTTTGCCAATACCTCATCGACTTTTCGCATTGCGTCGTGGAAAGTAAGGTTTTTATCGATAATCTCTAATATTCGCTGATTTGGAATAATGATCATCGCATCAACATTTTCTTTCAAGCGAGAGATTCCCTCCATGGCAACATCCATACGCTTTCTATTCTCGAAGGAAAAAGGTTTCGTCACAACTGCAACAGTTAACGCACCAAGATTTTTGGCAATTCCACTAATTACAGGAATTGCGCCGGTACCCGTACCCCCACCCATGCCACCAGTTACGAAAACCATGTCTGCACCTTCTAATGCCTGATTAATCTCTTCAACACTCTCTTCTGCCGCTTTTAAGCCAATTGTTGGGTCACCACCAGCACCAAGACCGGAAGTTAGATTCTGTCCAATCTGTAATTTGACGCTAGCGCGTGAGTTCTTAAGAACTTGCGCATCAGTATTTACAGCAATAAATTCAACACCTTCGATATTGTAATCAGAAATCATGGTGTTGATGGCATTACAGCCACCACCGCCGACTCCGACTACCTTAATATTAGCAGCGACATTTGTTGTTGGTTGTACCAGCATAGTTTATGGAAATAACGATTTAAAGATAGATTTAACTTTTGAGGAGATATTCCCGAAAAAGCCTTCACCTTCGGCACTGGAGGCAGAAACTTCTTCTGTGTTTCCTGCAGAGTAAAGTATCAACCCCTGAATAGTAGCATATTCTGGCCCTGTAATTTCTTCAGTCATACCTTCCAGACCATGTGGTAAACCAACACGTGCGGAAGAACCAATATATTCTTTAACCATCGTAGCAACTTTCGGCAATTTTGAGGTTCCTCCTAATAAGACGACACCAGCGGGCATTTTTAAGTCAAATCCAGCACGTCCGACATCTTGACGGGAAAGTTCCAATATTTCTTCAATTCGGGCACGAATAATTTTTTCAACAAAACTTTGCGAAACTTTTTCTAAGCCAGAAATATTCAGATCTCGTATATCTACTTGATCTTCTTCTGATTCGTCCTTAACTTTTGGCTTGTCCTTCTCCTTCTTTTCCTTCGTGTCCTTGGTCTTGTTTTCTTTCTCTGGTATTGGTTCTGCATCCATAATTTTCTTGAAGTTCATTTTTATCTTTTCGGCATCATCAAGAGAAGACAACCCAAGAACAGATGCAAGATCGATGGTAATGTTTGCCCCGCCTACAGGAATAGAACCACTATAAACGACGCCGCCTTCCTGGAACACCATAATATCAGTAGTACCTGCACCAATGTCAACAATAGAGACACCAAGTTCTTTTTCTGTGTCAGTTAACACGGAATATGCGTCTGCCCAGCCGGCAAATACAAAAGATTCAACAGAGATTCCGAGTTTTTGCACACATTTTGCGAGGTTTTTCGTGATACTTGAAGGGGCGAACACGATATGACAGTCTACTTCTAAACGTGAGCCACTCATACCAATTGGATACTTAATACCGTTTTGTGCATCAATGGTGTACTCGCGGGGAATTATGTGAAGAATATCATAACCTTGTGGCACGGGTACAGTTTTTGCAACCTCAATAACACGTAGCACATCATCCGAAGTGACTTCTTCGTGGGTGATCGCAATTGCTGCCTTATTGTTCTTACTGGTAATTGCTTTTCCACTAACAGAAACGACAACACTACCGATAGTAACATCCGCCATTCGCTCTGCGCCGCTTAACGCTTGAGCGATACTGTTTACTGCTTCGTCAATGTTGATTACCAATCCTTTTTTGATTCCTTTCGCTGGAACACTTGCTACACCGATAACTTTTGGTGCACTGCCTTCCTCAGAGGTTGCTATTACTGCAGTAATCTTAGAGGACCCAATATCAATAGCACCTAATACTCTTTTTCCCATGTGTTATAAGTTCAATTAATCCAGCTCAAACTAAATTAACTGTATCATTTGTAATATACCCTGTCAAACCTTACGTCGACGATAGAATATCGTTCTTTGGCTGCATAAAGCCCCTTCAATGAGGCACTCAAAATGACGACTTTATCCGTGATTGACGCACTAGAGGGGAAATAGGCTTTCCCTCCTTTTTCTAGAGTTAACTCGTACCACGGTGCCACTGTATTTCCCTTGTATTCTAAGTGGGTGATAACAATGTTTTGTGCTGACAATTTCTTAGTTAATTCAACCACGTATTCTTGAACAAAGGCGTTTTGATCAACCTCTTTTCCGCCTAACGTAGGTATTTTATATAAACTACATCGTTCCGCCGATAATTCGATATTTTCTGCTGAGCTTTCAAACAGTATGCAGGTTGAATCTTCCCTTTTAATTTTGACCACAGGCGAAAACATTGTGATTTCTACCCGTAGTTTCTGGGGAAACTGCTGCTTAATCCGCACTTGCCTAAACGTTTCATCACAATTTTTGACCGTAGTATCGACCGTTTTTTCCGACAGTGTCCAGAGCGAATGACCTTTGATTGCATCAAGGCAAGTCGCGGCAACGGTCAATAACTGTGGCTCTACTGTCTTTTCATCGACAATTTCAATTGTGTTTATTCTCCCTGCCCAAGCAAGTACCAAAAATAAGCAAACAAGTGCGACTACGACACAAAGAAATCTTACAATTGACTTTCGCATACAAAGAAGTATATACCAAAACCACCTACCACTTACCAATTGCAAATTTCATACGGTTCTTGAGCGTAACGTAAAAGAAGGACTTCCTTCTATTGGTCTTTACAGCAAATTACTTGCAATTCCTGAACGTAACACAAAAGAAGAATTTCTTTTGTGTAGTGAGGGAGAGCAAGTAATTTGCCAAGGGTCAGAGTTGAACTGACGACCACGCGCTCTTCAGGCGCATGCTCTACCACTGAGCTACCTTGGCACTCGTCATTATACCGCACACATGGTAGACCTTCAACTACAGAGTTGGTGTCGGCGAAGGAGATGCATTATCAATTGGTGTAGGCACAATATTGTTATTGTTTACTGTAATAGGTTTTAGAGCAGACTTGTCAATTTCTAACAAGGGAGTTGCAGCATTTACCTTTGTAACTGGTTGCAAGTAATAATACGACGTGAAGAAGGTTACTGACCATGTAGTATCCGTTTCACCAGTTGTTAGCGAGACTTGATCAAAATTGGTGGCAAACCCCCCCATAACCAAAAAATCAAGGAATTTATAAATATCGTCTCTTGTTCCTGTAAAACTGAAGGGCCCTTCCACACGACCAAGAAACACACTAGCTACCTCTTTTGCCTCTCCCAGCAACTTCACTTTTTCAGCGTCACCAAGAGATTGCTTAATTTCTGACCGGTCTTCATTGATTCCTAAACGTGCAACTTGCAGATTAAACAACTTGGCGTTTACATTAATAAAGGTCGCAAGTTGAGCCACCCTGATCTCATCTGGAATAAAATACCGAGCAGATTTTAACTCATCTGCAAGGTCGCTTCGGTTATAGCCAGAAATTGTATCGTATTTTTTTTGAAGTGTCTGCACTTCCTGCTCTAGTGATGTCCTCTTCTTTGCTATTTCTTTTGTTTTTGCAACATAGGGAACATATACAAAGACAGCCACCAATGCTGAAACAAGCACTATCGAAAGCGCTACCATTCCTTGCAGATAAGCTTTCCCACCTGTTTTATTCCTGTTTACGTAATCCAGCGTACGAACAGCGTTATTTTGTGATTCCATGCTCGATATACAGTTCTGCTAAGTTTAATGTTCCGGTCAGTTGAAAAGATACTTTCCCTTTTGCATCCTGTGAAAACGATGTGAGGTTTAACTCGGACATAACAGTCTTATCTTTAAGTAATTCGTGCCAAATCTTAACCGCAGTATAATAGGATGTTGTCTCTATTTGTAACCTCACAACGCCCTTTGCATCAAAATAATACTGTTGTACCTTTCCCGTTCCTTCTATCTTTTCTTTCACGTAATTTCCGATAGTACTCGGAACGTACTGGTCAGTTTTTATTCTTGAAAGAACCAAAGTTTTGTATGCTAAGGTGTAATATTCATCTTGAGTTGTGCCTAAATCTGTAATTTGTGAAAGTAATGTCGTCTTCTGAGATTCTGCGTCGCGCAGTTTACCCTTCTCTAAGCTTTCATTGAAAAATAGAAATACGAATACCACAACCAGCAGCCCTAACCAAACAAAGAGAACCACCATACCGCGAAGTGACGAGTCGGCTTTCTTTACGTCTTTAACAGTGGCTTGTGGAAGAAGATTAACTGACATATTATTCGTCTTTTAAGCATAAACCTATTGCTACGGTGAACGCAGGGCTACTTTTTCTGACTATTTCCGCAATGTTATTTGGAACAACAATTGGACGCCATGGATCTGCTAATTGAACATCATATCCGAGTATTGCCTCGAGATATTCTGGCAATGCCGGCAGCATCGCAGCTTCGCCCGATAACATGGCTAGTGTTGGTGGAACCGCCCCTACCTCTGTTTTATAGAACTCGATACCTCGCATTACTTCGGTAATAACCATATCTAACACTGGTTTTAGCGCATTTCTAATTTTTCCTTCAACTGCGTCTGAACGCATACCGTAAATTCTCTTGTATTCCTCTGCCTGAGCGTAGGAAAGTTGAAATTCGTTTACTAAAGCTTTGGTCAGGAGATCGGAACCCGTTGCAATACTTTGAGAGAAGAACAACTCGCCATCTTTCATAATTGCCATATCGGTCGAGTTCGAGCCAAAGTCAAGAACTACAGCATTGCGAGCTTCCTGTGCGTATTTAATTGACCTTAAAATTGACAGTGTTTCAGATTCTATTGCCACAGGCACTAAGCCAGCACGCTCAAGAATTTCAATATATAATTCAACCAGTTTTTTTGGGGCAGCAACTGCAAGCAATTTACGCTGCCCGCTTGGTTCTACCACTAACGAAGTAAAATCACTTTGTACGTCTTCAACAGGATAAGGTAAGTACTGCTTTAGCTGCCAATAAACTGCGTCGGTGACCTCTTCATCACTTACCTTTGGGATAGTCAGTACTCTACTGAATACAGAGCTTTCTGGTAACGCGACTGCAACTTCTTTATAGGGAACCTTTGACTCTGCTACTAACGATTTTAAAGCATCTACTAACAGCGTTTTATGTTCTTCTTTGTAGCTATTCAGGGTTTCTGGCGGTGTTTGAATTGAGCCTATGTTTTTAAGCTCCCAAGATTTACCTTTTTGTACAAGATTAACCAGTTTTAACGAGTGATTTCCGAAGTCGATGGCGAAGTGCAAGGGCAATGCCATATGGAGCAGTTCTATATGTTATTACTTTCAGTATACGGGAAAGAAGCAGGTTGTTCAATACCTTTTTTGTGATGTCGTATTTTGAGAAATTCACTTTCTTTCTTGAACTTGTTATAATTTACAATGCTTTTCTGGGGAATAGGCAGTTCAATTTTTATGATAATCGGTGCACTAGTCTTGGTGGTAGCTACTCCCAGCTTCTCAATAAAAGACAAAGCGTTCTCAGCCATCGTAAGAGCACCGAATCGATTTATTCCATTCACCTTGCTTTGCTTGATTACGTTACTAGCAAGAGGAGTATTTTTGTACTCACTGGTAGTAAGATTTAATCTTACTACGGCTTGGTGGTTAATAGCTATTGTTTTTGTCGCTTGGTTGCTGCTACTTGCCTCAATACTAATACCTGTAACTATCAATCGGCTGTTACATAAATATTTAGCACTCATTGCTCTCTATCTTTCATTAATTTTTCTCGTGGGTTTTCAATTTTTTATCTTGCCAACAGACCTGACGGGTAAATTTCTGGTGGGTCTGCTGCTAACTATTCCATTTATACTGAGTAAAACCTATAAGAACTGGGGCCCTCCAGAGGCGTCAATCGCAATTCTGATAACACTCTGGGATTGGCATCTACTCTTCCTAAATGAGTACTACGGGCATAGCCCGTAGTATCTAGCTCGCGCTACAGGCTAACCGCCTGACCTTTGT
>PFQB01000090.1 GCA_002793355.1 Candidatus Dojkabacteria bacterium CG_4_10_14_0_2_um_filter_Dojkabacteria_WS6_41_15 | reverse complement strand
CTTCCCAAAGATAATGAACTGCAAGATGCTTATACTTTCCATATTTCTTAATTTTGGCTAACAATTTCCCGACAGATACCAAATGATCTAGATCTTTTCCGAAAAACAATTGCGAATAGAGCTTTTGCTCCCATGGCGAAATATGCTCGAATATTTCCCAACGATGGCAGATATCGAACAACAAATACCACACCGTTGCGGGACCAACACCATAAAGCGATAGTAATTTTGATTTTTGCTCGTCTACCGGTAGCTCTCGTAATTGTTCCTCATCGTATTCACCGGTTGCAAATTGTGCGTCTACCCTTTTTATTGACCGGGCACGATAACCAAACTTTTTGGTGCGTAATTCTTCTTCGGGCACATTGGCAAATCGGCCGGGATCAAACATACACAACAGCTCTTTTCCCGCGAATGAAACTTGCTCACCATAGTCAATTAACAGCGTTCTAAACATAGAAATTGACCGGCGAACGGCTGCGTTCTGCAATACTATGCCAATAATCACGTATTCATACAATGAGCTTGGCTGGCCGGGACGCATGCCATATAAATTTTTCATAGGGAGCTGCAGCTCTGGGAATTTCTCGAAGGTTTTGTAAACTGACACAGTATCTAAATCAAAATTGTAGCGATAACTCATCTCGTGTAGCAAGCACCCTGCATACATTTCCTTAGCAGCGGGTTCACCCCAGACTTCAATCTCAATTTTTGGTTGTTCTACAGTTCCTTTATTGCGGAAGACTAGCCCAAAAGACCTGCCACACCAACGAATCGTTTGCCAGCGAGTTCCCGTTTCAAAAATATGGTCATCGATGGTGAAGTGATCTGGCTTGAAAAAAGTTGTGTCGAAATCGAACGGAAAGGTCGGGAATACTTCTTGCGCAGATAAAAGCAATAATTGTTTTGGTTGCACTGGCTGTTGGGCTCAATTTATAATTCTACGTCTCCATAAACATTTACCGTTTTTTGCAATAATTCTTTAAGTTGCCTCGTTTCTTCGGCAAGAATCTTGATACTCTTATCTACCTTAAATATATCTCCGTGCCCCGGAATAATGTAATCTGCAAGCTCCCAAATTTTAGCTCGATTCTTTATATGGTCGTGCGGACGTTTTGAAAATGCAATCCAATCCTTAGCTTTCTTCCAATCATTCTCGTACTCAAAAAGGTCACCGCAAATTGCCACCAACCCACCTTCTGTATCCACAAGTACCCCGATACTTCTATCGTCATGCCCCGTCATTTCAGTTACAGTTACGTGGTCATCAACTTTGAAATTTTTCTGAAAAAATGAAGCCATATCTCCGTCGTAGATATCGAATCCAACAATTAGCCGTGCATGAGGAAACAAATTGTTGTTACTTATATGGTCAGCATCACCGTGTGTGCAAATCACATAGTCAATACCACGAGAATCAAGGCCATGTAAACGAAGCCCCCTAAGAATTGCTTGCTTATCTTTGGGCAGACCAGTGTCAACTATAATGTTTTTTCGCGATTTTACAAGCGTTATAGTGCCATCCGCCTTCTGGGACTTCATAGCTTTATCCCACAAGGCATAACCAGATTGCAATACGAAGACTTCTGCTTTTATTTTTGGATTCATACTGCTTATTATAATACTTTTTTAGCAAGCCATAAGAAACCCTGTTTTCTAGAAGGTTAAAACTAATAATCTTACTTTACGAAATTTATCATAGCGTTTATTGCTGTTTTACAACCTTAGCATACAGTGCATACCGATCAACATCTTCAAACTCACGTTTCACCAAATTGTGGTACGAAATACATCCAGGCTCTGCGATCGAAAACACTCGGGTAATTCCCATTCGATACAACTCGCCACATCGTTTTTGAATCATTCTTTGTTGTATCCCTTTACCGCGGAATTCAGGTAATGTGCATGCATTTGTTAAATAGCCGAGATTGAGCTCTTTTGAATAAAGCTCGGCTAAAAGCTTCATTACTTACCCAGCCTGGAAAACATATTTTAGCAACATTTGCGTAATCATCTATCGTCTGTTCCGTTACTACCTCATATTCTGTGTCGTCAATTACAAATTCATGTTCCATCTCAAGGAATAAATATGACTCTTCATCAGCTTTTTCGTACCCTTTTTCTTTCAGAACTCTATCGTATTCGGACTTGATTTCTGATTGGCGAATATAATAAGAAACGTGCCAGTTGTTTAAAAGCTGTTCTTGAATAATTGCGTCCGAAGCTGACCAGTTTAAATCGGTATTAGCGACTTTTGGAATAATGTAGTTATAAGAAGAATCATTAAAGAATGCTGACCGTAGAAAGGTGAAAGTCTCCAATTCCTCAACGTTGTAGCCCAACGTATCACACCAAAGCTTATTCCCAAGAGAAACAATATCGATCATATTTATCGTATCAAAATTATTCTACAACAGGAATTCTGTTTAGATACGCCAATTCTCCATCGAACAATTTCACACCAACCAGCTTTAGTTTCAACACATTGTACATTTTGGGACCCACAATATTTTCTTCAAATTCACCTTCTTTTGCCACCAGTATTCCTCTTGAGGTCCAATATGCATTGGCGCTTCGCGCACAAGCATTAATAGTCATCCAGTTGTCGGGGTTTTCTTCTTCTGAACAATAGGCACCGACGGTTGAAATACGCTCGTCTCCATTAAAATAATCTTTTCTGATTTTATAATCTTCGTCGAGAAACAGATGGTTAAAAGCCAACGACCGTAAAGCAATTTCGCTCAATTCCTCCTTCGTTTTATGCGTTAAATCTTCTTTTCCATGCAGTTTCAGATTAAAAAGCGGGCGCTTAAGCACTTCTTCCATGTCTGCTTTGTGTTGTTCGCGAAGCTCTTCGGTTTTGGCGTCAACCATACCCAAGACACGCTCAAAAAATGTCTTCGTATCATATTGTTCGGGCAACGTTCGGTAGTTAAACGTAAAATTCTCCGGAGCATAGGGCTTGATATACTCAATAAGTGCTTTGAATGAAGATGTATACGCGTCTACATCAGCTTTGCTTTGATTGTTGTGATAAATACCTGCTTCGCACTCTGATTCGTACTCAAGGAAAATACCGGGCTTGTACGCTTTTGCAATCGGTGTCAGAAGTTTTGTTATGTACATTAAGTGAAAAAACTCTGCCCATTCTGCCTTTGGATGAAACTCCGTTACCCAATGATTTTTATACCCACCAAACGCGAAAATGACGTAGATTGGTTTATTCGCTTTAACTGACAGCGCAATCTTACTCTTAATTATTGCCAATGTTTCTGGTTTTAAAAGATTTTTCCGGAACTTTTTGGAGGTTAGCCGTTGATAAATGAAATACTCCATTTGCTTCAAATCAAGCATTTTCTGCTCTTCTTGCGAAATATCCTCTTTGATAATGTTTGCTAATTCACTGCGGAGAAAATCTTCAATTTTCATAATTTCGGGGATATTTATATATTTGGTGCTGGAGCCTTGCGGATCCCCTGTATGAGATACAAGTGTTCTAACTTAAACTACTCCAGCAATATATTATCGCAAGATTGACGTGAAAATTCAACTTGTCGCGCCAGAAGAAAGGGTTCCCATGAACTGCCAGGCATTACCATCTGGATCCAAAAATGTTGACACATACCAGGGTTTATCTTCTCGGTAGAAAGGAGTTTTTGTTGGAACACATAAGATTTTACAACCAGCAGCTTTTACTTTATCAAACCAACGTTGAACATCGTCGGTATATAGGTTATGCATGATTCTCACTGGTTCTTTGCTAATCCCATTTACTTCGGAGTGTTTACCTATCCAAACATAGTCATTTTTTTGAGTCAATAGAAATTCATACCCGTAATCGGCTGCGATACCGTCTTTTGCTTTAATGTCAACCTTCTCATTAAGTTTTAACTCTAAAACATCTCTGTAAAATTTCATCAATTCATCGGGCTTTTCCGACCAGATTATGATGTATGTTCCTTTAAACATCTTTTCTTTTCTAACAAGTAAGTTGTCCAGCCTTGATTATAGCAAAACTTCGGCGAGAAATTTGTGCTCGTTAATAATTTGCCTGCTACCTCTCCAACGTCATACAATAATCAGTTGACCGCATCGAATTAACGGTGATGGCAGGGATAAGTCGTTCGTTTTCAACCCAGTAGCTCCCCTGTGGCTTTTCATAGTAGGGATCGTAGACACGAGAACGTTTTTCATCGCTTTCTGAAACAACCAAATAATGTCCATTATTCCAATGTCGCCAATAGTCACCCAATGCGGCGGTATTTACGCTTATTAGTGCGGGTCCCTTTTGTAATTTTTGCTGTAAGCTATGCAAAGTTGGCGGTTGCCAATACATTTTTCCACCCACCTCAATAAATGCTTTCATACTTTCGGCAACTAGACGCGTACTAGGAGCTTTCAATCCTTTAAGTAAATGTTCCATTTTTACTTCTGCGCCAAGGGGCAGGTTCAAACGTGCCAAGATAGGGAGATTATACGTATACGCAGTTGCTTTAATTCCTTTATTTATGAATGGAATGACTAATTCCGTGGAAAATATGCCATAACTATGAATCGTTACCAACTTCATGTATTCTTTTTCCGAGATTTCAATACCAAGTCCGCATAAAAGCATCCTCATTGCAGCAATTCCACAGGTATGTGAATGCTCTTGACGAAAATGCTTTAGTTTCATAATTGTTTCTCTTTCTCGATTTTCTTTGACATTTCTTCATGGACTTCCTTATGAAGCTTTTCTCCAGTAACTACCATTCCCTTACTCTTCATAATTTCACTTTGCTCTTGAGCTACTTGCATCGCTGGAGAAATCGTCGAACTAATCATAGATGAGATACTCAATATTGTTCGTATACAACTTAGAGTGAAGACGACACCAAAAAGAACACCAAAGACTACTGTTGGCAATTGTAATTTATTTTGAAAGATTGCCAAGAAGAATACAACTATAACCGCAGATACAATAATTTTCTCAATTATTGTGCCATCTCTTAGTACAAAATATGACATTACAATATGGTACTACGAAAAAACCATCATGGCTATATTTTCACCCGTTTCTATATTTTTCCCAGTAGCACCACATAATTCTTCCCGTACTTTTCTGCACAATTTGGACACGTTGTATACCACGAATACACTTTTGACACAGTAAAGCCTTTTTCTTTCACGTATTTGTCAAAATCGGCAAACCACTTTCCGGTATCCTGAAAAGATCCTTCGTATACTTTACAAAAGAATTTTCCGGACATCTGTACGTTTTCGGCGCCGGCAACCTCTTTCTCTACTGCCAAAAACACGTCGGTATTCCACAACGAGGTACATTCGGAAAGACACAATCCATCTAGCATCGTTAAGCCAGCCGCTTCAATTTTTCGAGTGGCTCGCGTCATAACTCCGCCAAAGTTTAGGGGAATATTGAATACCGTAAAGACTTTATCTTTTATAAACTTCTTATCCTTCCATTCGACGGTCTTGCCATCCCAAAGCGATGGACCGAAGCGAGGGCAACATTCTTGTGTTTGATTGTTCATAATTCTATTCTAGTACGATTCTCAAAACATGCAATACGAAAAGCCCTTCATCACTGTATCTGCAACATAAGACTAGAAATCTGGTCCAATAATGCCTGGTTTTGCTGTTTTTTTGCAAGGACGGCGCCGTCAGCTAAAACGACTTTTGCCGTTGACTCTAGGTTTAATTTCGTTACTGTTTCATATTTGGTCGCCTCTATTAACGCCAATTTTACTTTCTCAAATTCCGCCTTCATCTGTTGGACCAAATATTTTTGTGTATCTAGAACTTTTTGCATTTCTGCTTGATTTTTAATTTGTACATTTTGCAGATTTGCAGTCTCTGTCGCTTTACTGGTCACGTCGGGTACTGTCATTATGTATCCACACTCGTCACATTTAATCGTAACAGCCATTATTATTTACCAAAAATTTAGTTTTGCACGAATTATTCTTCTCTCGATACACTCATTATATGCCTTTTACAACATTTGCGCAGGAATCTAACTTGTTAACAAAAATACTTATCCGCTATGCAAGAATTTACCGCAACTTCGCGTATAATAATAAATGAACACAGAAGACATCTTATTAGTCCAACGTGCATTGGTAGATTCGAATGAATTCGCACCTCTTGTTGAAAAATATGAGCGAAAGCTAGCTTCATACCTTCAATCCATAATTTTCGCTTCGAAAGAGGATCGAGAGGATATATTGCAAGAAATCTTTATCGCTGCATATAGGTTTTTGAATAGCTACAAGAGTGAGTATTCCTTTTCTACTTGGATTTACCGGATCGCGCACAATCAAGCGATGTCGTTTTTTCGTAAGCACCGTAACAGACTGGCTGCAGAGTACGTGCCCGAAACATCGGACGAAACGGCTGATGTAATGGAAAATATTTCAAGTGACGAAGATATTGAAAAAGATGTTGAACAGTTTCTGAAACTTGAATTAGTAAAAGGCAAAATCAAGCTGCTCAATACGCAAGACCGCGAAGTATTACTACTCCGTTATTGCGAACAAAAAGAATACAACGAAATCGCGGCGATTCTTCAAATTCCCGAAGGAACAGTTGCATCAATTATTCATAGAGCAAAAAATAAATTAAAGAAACTTGTACATCATGACTAAACTAAGCGAAAAGATAATTACAAAGATTACGGCAGAAAAGATTACCCCTATACCAAAGTGGCATCTACTCTTAAAAAGCAACGTTATATGGGCAATGGCTATTGTTAGCGTTGTGTTTGGCGCTGTTTCGGTTGCAATCGGGTTACATCTACTCCTCAGCCCGATTGATTTGTTACCGGCGCAATCTTCCCGTGCACAATTTTGGCAATTACTATCTGCGATTCCCTACTTTTGGTTAATTCTTTTAGCAATTTTTGTGTATGTTGCCTATCACAACTTTATTCATACAGAAGATGGCTATAAATGGAGGACCGTTCAGATCTTTGGTGCAACCATTGGCATATCAATAGTGATAGGTGTTATTCTCCTCTTTTCTGGCTTTGCACCCCGATTGAACAGCTACTTCGTACAACATGTTCCTGGGTACACGATGTATGGTGATATGCGGGGTGGTGTTTGGATGAATCCGCAACAAGGAAGGTTGGCTGGAAAAATTGTCGCAATAAACACAAGAGCCAATACCTTAACATTGCGTGACTTAAGAGGCAAATTGTGGAAGATTACCTGCTCTCAAGCGACCATTTCGAGAGTCTCTCTGAGTAAAGGCGAGTTTATCAAGGTATTGGGAACACAGACAGACGCAACTACGTTCGATGCAACCGAGTTTAGACCCTGGGAAGGTAATGGCATGATGCGAAATGTAATGCAAGGAAATGGTGGAATGATGCGTATAACTAGGTAGAAGGGAAGAGCTCAATCCCAATTATATAAATTTGATTACATACAAATGAATAGATACGTAATTGGCATCGCTGTTGCTACAGCAGTGGTTGGGATTGCACTAATTGCAATGCCCGCAGTTTCTGCATATCGTGGCGATAATACTAAGCAAGGACCTAACTATACGCCAGAAAGAGAAGCAGCTATGGAGAAAGCCTTTAAAGCAAAAGACTTTGCTGCATGGAAAAAGCTTATGACCGAAAACGGTCGACAACCTGGTGTGTTGCGAATTGTTGATACTCAAGTGGAGTTCAACAAATTTGCAGATGCTTGGGCACTTGCTGAACAAGGCAAAACAGTCGAAGCCGCAAAACTTCGAGCGGAGCTTGGTCTAAGGCAAGGAAATGGTATGGGACGCTCGGGCGTTCGAGGCCAGAACAATGGAGGAAACTTCGTTGATGCCAACAAAAACGGCACATGCGACATGATGGAGTAACAACGAAGTCATTCGTAGTTTGTGAAAGGGGGAGCATGGGGCTCCCCTTTTTTTGTTTTGTCCCTGATCTTGAACAAATATATACTGGTTTAGAACTCTGAGCTACTCATTATACTCATTCCCCAGGAATTGTATTGTATTCCCTTCTGGGTCAGAGGCAGTTATTACAAAACAATCAACTTCCTTAACAAATTCAGGTTTTCTGATTATTTTGGCGCTCATCTCCTGAAGTCTTGAATACATTGTTTTTAGGTCGTCTACTCTGAATTCTAGAATATATCTGACAGGTACCTGACAGGTACCCGATATACTAGAACAGTTTTCTAGAAAAACTGACGTAATATATTTGGTAAAATTGTATGATGAAACGTATTTCCAAAGAGATAAGGGATGAAGTCCTCACAAAAATCCGAAGCGGTGCCAAAGTTAAAGAGGTTGCAGATCTGTATGGGATTAGTGACAAAAGTGTATATTCTTGGCTGAGTGCTGAGATATCTCCTGAAGGCATTTCACAACTCAAGTACAACAAGCTCAAAAAAGAAAACGACGAACTAAAACGTATCATCGGTCTCCTGACGCTCGACCTGAGCAGGGGAAAAAAGTAGAGATTGTGAAAGGTACAGCATATCCACGCATGATTGCTACCGCAGTAGGAGTTAGTACTAAAAGCAAGTACTATGTTTCCATACAAGAACAAAAAGATCAGCTCCTGAAGACTGATATCGAATCGTTACATCTTGTACACCCAGCATATGGCCATAAACGTGTTGCTATGGCACTACTTCTTGGCCACAATCGAGTATCGCGTGTCATGAACAAATATGGTATTAAACCTCCTCGACGTAAAGCCAAAAAGTACTTCACAACAAAATCTACAACAGACCATTCATATACAAATCTCATTAAAAATATTGTTTCGGCCCAGACCAATGAGATATGGGTAACAGATCTCACCTATATCAAATTTCATGGGAGCTTTGTGTACCTCTCAACCGTTAAAGATATATTTACTCGAGAAATACTCAGCTCACGTATGAGTAATCACCACGACGCCGATTTAGTACTCACCTGTATTAAGGGAGCGATTGCGCAAACAGGCACAGTCCCAACATATTTTCACAGCGATCAAGGTAATGAAAACATGGCAAAGTCATGCACCAGCTACCTTGAAGGACTTGGTGTTAAGGTCTCAGTAAGTGACAAAGGAAGTCCATGGCAGAATCCGTACCAAGAATCATTTTTTGGCAGGTTTAAGGAGGAGAACGGTGACTTGGAGCGGTTTGAGAGTGTCGGTGAATTGTCGGAGGAGATATACAGTTATATGTATTACTACAACAATTTCCGCATCCATACAGCATTGGGTATGCCACCTAAAAAGTATCTAGACAGCCATTCCTGAAAATCGGGTACTTG
>PFQB01000008.1 GCA_002793355.1 Candidatus Dojkabacteria bacterium CG_4_10_14_0_2_um_filter_Dojkabacteria_WS6_41_15 | reverse complement strand
TTATACTATGCTTACATTTTCGCTACTACTTCGATGCCTAATAATCCCAAACCTTCTTTTATGACGGCAGCTGTCTTAACTGCAAGCGTTCTTCTTGCCCGTTGTAGCTCCTTGTTTTTTTCTGCATTAATGGGGCACTGTGCATAGAAACTGTTAAAGAGCTGTGCAGATTGGTACACAAACTCTGCAATAATATGGGGAGATAACGCTTCCGCTGCTTGCGAAAGTATTGACGGGAATCGAGTAATCCACCTCATTAAATAGAGTTCTTCTTGCTTTGTTAGTTGCTCTCCATCTTTACTGGTTGCCTCGGGTAAATCTAATTGTTTTAAAATGCTTTGAATTCTTGCATAGGTATATTGAAGATATGGTCCAGATCTTCCTTCAAATTTGATTGATTCTTCGAGGTCAAACTTCATATTTTGTAAAACATTTTGCCTTAGAAATGCAAATTTTATCGCCCCCATGGTCACTTTTTCAGTTATGCTTTCTTTTTCCTCAGCAGTAAGTCCTTCTCTATCTTTCATAACCTCAACAACTCGTTGCTTAACTGCTTCGATAAGGTCTACTGCGCTCAAGATTTGGCCCGTTCTGGAACTCATTTTGCCGGTAGACATGGAAACCATTCCAAAACCAATATGTTTTGTTTTACCGACCAATTCTGGCCAACAAAGCTCTAGCGCTTTAATCATGACGTCAAAATAGGCATTTTGTTCGCTTGCTGTTGTTATTAAATTTAAGTCGTAGGGCAAATCTTGATATTTTTGGATATTTAGGCCCATGTCTTTGGCCTCGTAGGTTGGGGTGTTATTCTTTGTCAAAAATACTCTTGTGTGCAATCCGTATTTTTCGCCAGCAAAAATGATGGCTCCATCACTACTTTCGAAGATTGTACCAATGTTTTTTTCTACGATTTCTTTTCCGATGTTCCAGATTTCGCTTTCCATGTAATGGTAGGTCTGCTGTACATTCAGGCGTTTCTCAAGTGCAAAATAGTAGTCTATGCTCCATTGTCGTGTTTCTTTCCACATTTCGAAAATTTCCGGGTCTTTTGTATAAAGTTTCTTGGTTATTGCGTCAATGGTCTCTTTAGCGAGCGGGTCTTCTTCGTAAGCTTTAGTTCCCTCTTGGTAGCATTTTTGGAGTAATTGCACCTTTTCCAACAATGTTTCTGGTTTTGGCTGCCCAACTTGAATGTAACCATACAAGGATTTACTGACGTGAGGACCGATGTCGCCTTGGTAGTTTGCTCGCGTAACGGTGTTTCCGGTACTCTCTAATAATCTAGCGAGACTCTCGCCCACAAGGTAGGAAAACAAATGGCCTATATGTGGCAACTTATGAGTGTTTGGTTGTCCGTATTCGACAGTAATTTTCTTGCCCTTACCACTGCTGGTCAGAACGGCCTTCTGCCTTTGTTGCACGATGTTCCACAGACTTAGGCTCGATACGGTAAAATTTATGAAACCCCCGACTGTTTCGATTTTACTAAATGTACTTGTAAAGTTTTGGGGAGAATGCACTTTAATATACCCGGTAAGGTCGTTTGCAATGTCTTTTGGGTTTTTCTTAAGTTGTTTTGCCAGTATCATGGCAACGTTACATGCATAGTCGCCAAATTGCATATCCGAAGGGAAATCAACTGAAAATGAAATATCTTCGAGGGAGTGTAGCTCTTTTACTGCTTGTCGAACTTCTATTTTTATCTGTTCTATCATAGGTATGGTTATAAAACCTTAGTTACCTATGGACGGGAGCCCCGTGGTACCACCATAGTTCCTTCGAAAAGAAGGCACTTTATAGAGTAATATTCTTGCAGTATCTGGCTGCGGCGGCTTTAAGCGTAGCATTTAGTGCCGCCGCTGTTTACCCCCTAGTCTCCCGAGTGCGAGCTCGTTCATCAACAAGAATAAGGGATTATAGCAAACAATCGAGGCAAATTACCAGCAGCAAGGTGCCTTGATTTAAGGATACAGGACTAGTCTGAGAAATCAATAGCTTCTGTTGGTGTTGCTGAAGAGTCGGATTTCGGCCCGATGTAGGTGATAATCCAAACCTCCCCGACTTTCTGTAATTCGGCATAATTGATTTTGCCTAGCAAGGCTTGGTTGGTGGTTACTTTTAGCGAAAATTCTACCGTTCCTGTACCGTTTGTATCGCCGACGGAAGTTACTGTTACCTTATCGACATTGTTCTTAAACAGGTTTGCTAAGGTATCACCATTGCCCGCAGGAGCGTATAAATCCTTGTACAAGGTATCGGTAGTAAGATTCTTGACAGCAAGTTTATCGTCGTTGTCTAGCGCGGTATAAAAGTTCTTTACTGCCACTGCCTGAGGACTGTTTTGAACAGCTTTGCTTAAGAGAAGAAAGCCACCGACTCCGCAGACAGCACAAAGGGCAACTAGTCCAAAAAGAACCATAAGAATAATAACAATTGGATTCTTTTTCTTTTTAGAAGTTTCTTCACGCTTGACTACGGTTTCTGTTGCGGTCACTGTCTCTGTGGTTACCTCTGTCTTCGCGCCTTCGGTTGTTTCCGCAACGACTTTTGCGTCAGTCTTTAAAGTTTCATCGATTACTTGTTCTGCCATAAACTCAATCATAAAAAATTATTGTGTGATGGGAAATAGTACGCGAATTTTTGCAAAAAGGCAAAAATTCGCAAAGAATGGTAAAATATCGCAATGAAACGGCAAAAAGACCTAAGCGTCAACATTTTAGGTATCGAAACCACTTGTGACGAAACGTCACTTGCACTGGTGCAAGACGGAACAAAGATTATTCACGAAGTTACGATGTCGCAAGTTGCAAAACATGCACCGTATGGCGGTGTTGTGCCAGAACTTGGTGCTCGTGAGCATGTGAAAAATATTGAACAATTAGGGGGCAAATTCTTTGAAGACATTAAAGGGAATACCATTAGTGCAATTGCGGTTGCTTCAAAAGTTGGTCTACCTCCTGCAGTTCAAGTAGGCGAATCTTATGCACACGCATTGGCGCAAGCGTTGCAAGTTCCTTTAATTCCAATAAATCATGTTGTTGCGCATGTGTGTGGAATTTGGGTTGACGACTCGTTTATCGTAAAACCTACTTTTCCTTTTCTAGGTTTAATTGTTTCTGGCGGACATACTCAATTGATTGATTTTAGCTCTCCAACAGAATTCGATATTCTTGGCGAAACACTAGATGACGCAATTGGCGAAGCTTTTGATAAAGTAGCTTCCGTTTTAGGACTACCCTACCCTGGAGGCCCGGAAATCGAACGAGTTTCAGAAAAGGGTGACAGCCATGCGGTTACCTTGCCAATTCCTCTTGAACACGACGACAGCATGAACTTTAGTTTTGCAGGACTGAAAACCGCAGTTCGCACTTATGTGGAGAAGGAACTTCCTAAACAACACGAAACCTATAAAGAATTCTTTGTGGCAGATGTTGCCGCTTCTTTTCAGCGAGTAGCCTTTACGCATATTGCACAAAAAGCAGAAAAAGCTCTAAAGCAAACAGGATACAAACAATTAGTTGTCGGTGGTGGTGTTGCATCGAGTCAGCGATTAACGGACATTCTCTTCTCATATTTCGAGGAAAAAGAGATTAAGGTCGAGTTATTTGTGCCAAATCGCAAATATTGTACCGATAATGCTAGTGTTATTGCAGGATATGCGAGTAATTTATTAGAACAAGAATGAGCGAAGCTCGGATAAGGAAAATAATCCATTCGTATGCCTTGATATTTCGTTACCATTTTATGGATGAACTCATCTTGCAGCCGAACTATCTGATGACTTATACCTTGGATAGTGAATCCGGATTCTTTAATTGTGCGATGAATCTCAATGCTACGGAGACGCAACTAGATGCTGAGCTAATGCAAGTCGAGCGATATTACACGCTACGCCAAAAGATCCCCGTTATTGCTATTGAATCAAGTACCTCCTCTGTAAGGCTTGTGGAATTACTCGAATCGAAAGGCTATAAAAAGTCTCCTCCTGAAGAAACTTGCGTCATGTGGGCTCGAAAGTCTTCCTTTGCTGGGGGCAAATCGAAACAGGAGCTTGAATTTAGAATTGTCAAAGGATTTGATGATTTTCAAGATTATCTCGATACTGCTGCGAAAGGTTGGGAGGATGTTATGAACTATTCAAAGCATGCAGCATCACTTTCAAAGTTGTACCAACATCCACACGATGGAACTAAGATATTTCATATAGTTGGATACGTAAACAACACGCCTGTTTGTACATCAACGCTCGGAATTTATTTTGATATGGCGCACTTGATAAACTTATCGGTTGTTCCTTCCTGGAGAAAACGTGCTATTGCTTCAGAGATGATTTCCTATGCTTCACAAATTGCTTTGACAGAGAAAGCATCTGAAATTTATGTCTGCATTAATGAAACGGATAAGCATGGCACTGCCTTACTTCTTAAGAATCATTTTACCTCGGAAATAACTCAGTCAATGTATATTAAGCATGCAAATTGATCAATTTGAGGCGCGAAAGATTATTCGAGCCAACAACCTGCTTTGGCGATGCACTTTTTATGACGAATTTGTCACGTTACCCATGTACGATCTATGTTTTGTCCTTAATACTGATGCTCACTTCATGAATTGTGCAATGAATTTCGAATGCGAAGACTTAAAGGAATTTGAACAAGAACTTCATATTATCGAAGAATTTTATAAAATACGGAGAAAAGATAGTGGTATTTATTTATCACAGTTTGATCTTCCTCGAGGGTTGGAATTATTCTTACAAGAACGAGGGTATTCTGAGATTAAAGGCGAAGAAGGTGTTTTCTGGGGGCTAGATTATACCGATTTGAAGGAGATTAAATATGAAGGTCTACAAAATCTTGAAATCCGCGAGTGTCGAACAACAGATGAATTCGCACAGTATCTAATTGCATCGAAGGAGGGATACAATGATTTCGATTACACGCCTTTTGCAGCATCGCTTTCGAAAATGTTCAATACTCATGTTGACGGAATAACCCAATTGCATTTTGTCGGCTATGTTAACCGGCGTCCCGTAGCCTCGGGTACAATTGGTGTATTTTTTGATACTGCACTTTGGATTAACGCTGCAGTAATTCCCGAATATCGTAAGCGCGGAATTAATACCGCAATGATGGTGAGGGCAATAAAAGAAGCACATAAGCTCGGCGCAACGAAATTCTATTACTCTACCGATGTCGATAATGTAGGTTCAATCAAATCAGGGATAAACATTGGATTTACTGAAGTTATCAGGCAACGTATGTATAGTAAAGTGTCACGATAATAATATGAGGAATGTCAAGCTACTGTATATTATCAATGCCTTGTATTATTCATGGTTTTGGCTAGGGATTTGGGTGCTTTATTACCTAAAGTTTGGTGGTTTTTCGGTGGTTGGTTTACTTGAAGTGGTCATGATTGTGTCAACGATTATTTTTGAGATTCCGACGGGCGCAATTGGAGATTTATTAGGAAAGAAAAAAACGCTTATAATTGCTTGTTTTTTGGCAGGTGTTGCCCAAATATGGACAGGTGTATCCCCTTCAATTCTTCATCTAGTACTGGCTCTAGTGTTATTAAATTTTGGAGGCGCGTTGCGTTCAGGTACTTTCGAGGCCATGATTTATGATAGTTTGAAAGATGAGGGCAAAGAGAAGCAATATATGAGGGTTGTATCGAATATGGGTGCAGTACGCCTCGCGACACTTGCTGTGGTAAGTTTAGTCGGTGGAATCATGTATAAATATGGAAATGGATTGCCGTATATTGTTAATGGCATTACCTTTCTAATTGCTGCAGTTGTTGCTAGCTTTCTTACAGAACCTCGAATCGACTCAGAAAAATTCAACCTACGTAATTATATTAAGCAAAATGTGATTGGATTTAAACAGCTGTTTATAAATCATTACTCAGCTTTACGAACTATTGGTTTGCTCTTAGTTATGATGGTAACGCTTATTGTTTGGGAAGGAATAAACGATATATTGAGTGTCAAATATGGCTTTACTGCTACACAACTTGGTTTCCTTTCCTCCATTTTTGCGCTGGCAGGTGCGGGGGGTTCAGTCATTGCGGGCAAACTATCGGAAAAAGTTGATCATAACATTTTATATTTTGGTTCACTTGTTTTGTATATTCTCAGCATGCTAGTATCCCCATTCGTGGGTATGATTGTAGGTGGCGGTACTATACTGTTGCGAAATTTTGTTTCTCCACTACTAGATAATGAAACCTCTACGATAATTAACAATCAAGTCGAATCAAAATATCGTGCGACCGCGTTGTCCTCATTCTCGATGCTTACTAGTCTTCCTTATGCAATACTTATTTTTCCTATTACTGCCTCGATTGATAGATTCCCCGCAACTTGGGTTGCTTTTTCACTCGGTCTTTTCCTGATACTCGCGTTTGCCGTTAACCTTTTCGTATTTAAACGGAAGCAAATTCTTTCTCCGGATTAAACGTCACGTTAATATTCAAAAACTCATGAAGCATGGTCTTTAGAAACTCGATACGCTCGACATTGGTGAATAGCGAAAAGTCAGTTCCTTCCTTTGCTTTATGCTCGGTACAGTAAAAGCCCATAAAATTGAAGTTGCCTTGGTAAATGTTAGTGTTACAGATTTGGCACGATAGTGGGAAATCAACAATGTCGTAGAAACTTAAGATTTTCATGGAGAGTAAGAATAACCCTAATTGCGCACGTTCCACGTCTTTTGCTTCGTTCATTTCCAATAGCGATTGATATACCGAAAAAAAGAATTTTCGCTCGGGCAAATAATATGTGTGCTTTAAAATCGCTATAAGTATTTGGAACAGTACAATCGACGTCAAATCACTTTTAAGAAAGGAAAAAGATTCGACAATTTCCGATTCGGTTAGGTAATAATGGTGTCGCTTATAAAGTCTTGCTTTTAGGGCATTTCCGATGTCAAGAGCCCTACCCCGTTGACTGGTCTCGCGGTTACCACCTTTTACGACAATCGTTTGTTGCCCTTCGTAGGGGGACATGGCGAGAAAGGCGATATCGTCGGTATATTTACGAGAATCAAGGACAAGGAAAAGGCCACTAATATACTCACGCATGAAGGAGTTTCTCAAGATTAGTGTGAAAGGCTGCGGTTGTAAACGGTTTTGCAGAGTTCTTGATGGATTCCTTGTCGTAGAGGATTGTCTTGTGTTGATCGATTGCTTTGCGGAGTGCTTCAGGTGTCGCTTCCGCGAAAAGTACGCCATTGATGCCCTCTTTGATTATTTCAGCAGTCGCGCCAGCCCTTAATCCGATTACGGGGGTCCCTACAGCCAAGGATTCAATTTTTGTAATGCCAAAGTCTTCGTCGTTTAGCGAAAAAGATGTTGAAGCTGCAGCAAGTACTGCCATCTTTTTCGCTTCCTCAATATAATTGGTGAATATGATATTATCGAACTTTTCAACCTTGATTTGCAACGCTTTTATCTCAACTGTTTGTCTTTTTGCTTTACTGCTTTTCTTCATTCTTGCTTTAAGTACTTTCAGATACGGCCCATCGCCCATAATGACTACGGTTTCCTTCAACTGCCCTTTTTCTGCTAAATCTAACAAAAGGTCAAGATTTTTATAGCTCTCAACACGCGACACGTGAGTAAAATACTCACCTAGTTCATTTTTCAGTTCACTATTCTCGTAGGAGGTTTTTAACAATGTGTCAGACACTGCTGGCGGATAAAGAACGTGCGATTTTCTGGCATAAAACGTGTTAATTCGGTTTGCGACTGCTTGTGATATAGCAAATATGGTTTTAGTTCGTTCTATGGCATCAATATCATAAATTTGCGACCGATAGCGCATGACATCGGTTATTAGAAACGGTGAGGTGATTTGTTTGAGAAAGCTTTTCGCATGACTTAAATTCCACAAAAAACGTGCAGGCGTGTTCATGTAGAGAATATGTTTGCCGTGAACAGGTGGAATAATTGAGTGCGCCAAAAAAGCCGTATAGCTAATGACTAAATCGTATTGCTGTAAATTGAAGGAATGCAACAGCTCTGGGAGCAAGAAATTCATAATCCGAAATATGATTGGCCGGAACCAGGTTACATAAGGTCCCAAATGAATGTGCTCTTTGCCAAATTTGTCGTGGAGGTTCCTAATATATTTTCTACTGTAAGAAGAATCAACAACAAAACCAAAATACAAATCCACGTTTGGTTTGAAATGTTCAGCCAATTCTAAAAGTGCTCGTTCTGCTCCACCGCCCAGTGCCGGCACGTAATCGTATACAAGTGCGGTCTTCATCTATGATATATGAACGGGGTTTATGTAAAGCGGTTCAAGTGAGGTGGATAAAACTGATTCCGAGTCCACAAGTTCTCGAAAAGTTACCGGATCTTCTAGAATGTCAGCAAAAGTTCGATATTCATATTTCGTTTTGATTGATTCTTCCCCAATTGAAAGTAAATCTGGCATATTTGAGATTTCCGCCCACGTTTTGTATAAGAATTCTTGGTTGTTTTGCGATGCAGCAGACCAGTATCCTTTGCTACCTTCAAGCTTTCCAGAAGCTAATCTGGGCCAAGCTTTTAAATAAATTGCACCTTTGTGATTTGTGGCCGTGCGAACCAAGTCAAAAGACGTGCAAGAGCGTATTTGTGACGAGGTTATCATACCTCCATGCAACAATCCGCACATATAGCTAATGCCGGTGCGAATCCCCGAATAGGAGCCAGGTCCGCGATTTACAATAACGGTGGTTTCCGGCGTTATGGGTAGTTTTGTCATTGCGGCAAAGAACTCGCCAAAGTCTTGAACTGTAGTAGAGGAAAACGTCGTTCCTGCAAAATGCACCAATTTCATGTGGCGAAGTGCCAACTGAATGATGACGTAATTAGTTGAATGCATAATGGCGTTCTCCTGAATCGGTGATAGTTATGGATAAGCTTTTATGCGGCAGAGTTTCTAGTTGTGATAATGCTTTTTCTGGCCACT
>PFQB01000079.1 GCA_002793355.1 Candidatus Dojkabacteria bacterium CG_4_10_14_0_2_um_filter_Dojkabacteria_WS6_41_15 | reverse complement strand
TACTTATATCATAGCATATATACCTGCGGATTAGAAGTCCCGGTCCTAACTTGCAGGAATTCTCCCCTCCGCTTATCAGCAATTATCCTTTGATCCACATCTTCCTTGAAACCAACAATCATACTATCGCAGAGGTATAGCAAAAAAACATAGACATCAGCAATCTCTGACTTAATCTGCAGGCGTTCGACGGCAAGCTGGAGTTCACCATTAAGGTCATTCCCTACACCGGCAGCGTCAAATGGATTGACGGCACGTTGGTGAAGATTAAGAAATGTTTAGAAAGTGACACAGTACCAGAGTATACGGAGGGGTGCGAGTGGTGTGGGTACCAGAAGGAGATTTTAAACGCGTTCGCAGACTAGATACCCCCACAGCAAGCTCATATCTGTAATATCCGCCTTGATGCAATATGCAATCAAACAATTACTCAACAAGCGGTTGGTTATCCTCTTTCACCGCCAGCCCATACTTCTCTTCAAGAAATTCCTCTGAAGTGCTTTCCGAGAAATCAATCAACATTCTCCCAAGTTCTCTGCTCTTGGAGGAATCTAGAGGCGTTCGATACCTTGGGTTCTTTAGAGAGTTCTCGATTCCCTGTGTGTGCATTGCGCCTACAACGACTAATACTTTGTCATCTTTTGAAATGCTTGCCGTAAGTCGATCCTGCATAATATTCTCTCTCAAGGATGCATCTAAAAATTCCAAATCCTGTCGATGATGCTCTACTATCTCTTTCGCCAACATGGTTATAGCCATTAAGTCTGCTTTCGAAAAGTTGTTGCCCGTTTGCTCGTTAATATTTATGATTATATATTCTAGAAGAAAGTCTGAGTTGATTAACCGCAAGGCCATAGCCACTTCCATTGCAGCGACGGTTCTGATATCTAATGGAAAGTCGGCCTTCTCATACGCAATTCTCTTATCTTCCAAGGTGTATCCCTCGGCAGGTTCGAGCGTTTGAAACCTCTGTTTCTGCCTACCCGCTGTCTCAGCCAAGGTATGAAATGACTGGTCATACCCAATCACAGTATTCCACAAATCTCCGGGATGAGCTTCTTTCTCCACGATACAACCGTTTGACTGTTCGGCTAATACTCTTACGTGTGCCCAACCACTTGTCTCTCCTAGTGCAAGACTTGGTGAATATGCATGTAACTCACCGATTAATGTTACGATTCCAACCGTTCGCTCTATATACCCACCCGTTTCAAATGCTTGATCTAAATGGTCGAAGAAATGCTGAATATCATCCGTTCTTTGATTAACAAAATTTCCGCTTCCCATAAAATCAATTATACATTGTTTTTGGTTAGTTAAAATGACCAGTACCAGCTGAGTACAAAACTATGTCTCCTAACCCTAGCAGATTCCCCGCAAAGTCGCCAATTCGCACTTTTTCCAGCATTGAACTCCACCATCGACCCTAAGTATTATTTATACACGATGCATATTCAATAAATAGTTATTTGCAGATTCAATGTACTGATTAATAAATATTCCCTTTAAAGGCATAAGCGAATTTAACTCGTAAAAGGTTAACATTGCTGATCTGTAATGATCAATATCAACACCCCTATATGAGAGTGGGGCTAAATCGTGTCCGATCAATATAGAATTTGCGACCAATCTCGAAGTCCTTTTATTTCCATCTTCAAACGGTTGGATATAGCTAATTCCAGCCAATGCCATTAAGGCTTTATCATAAGGATTATTAGCTTTGCCGATCAAGCCAAAGAGACTATCCATTGCATCTTCTATCTGGTATGTGTTGTCTAAAGGCTTATATATCGAGCCATTAACTCCAACACCTGTCTTTCTATACCCTTTTCTTATTTCCAGATTGTCAGTTAATAAGCTATGCACCGTTTCTACAACGGCTTTTGAGACACTTTTAAAAGCTTTTCTGTGTTCCCAGATGTAATCAAATGCTTTCTTATGATTCAAAATCATTTGAGTTTCATCTTTTGTATGCCCGTTTGCCTCAACATTCTCCAGTATTAACCTCTCTGTATCTAGTAATGTGTATGTGTTACCTTCAATCTTTGACGATTTCCAGGACAACTCTATGACGAGTCTTTCAAGTTCCTTTTTTTCTATAATTGGAGAGATATTCTTACTCTTTACATAAAAATTGTTTGTAGCCTCTTCCAATTTCGCTAATTCTTGTTCGGTAATAACTACTGTTGGAAAGCCCTCAAATAATTCAAAATTATATTTCGACTGTCCGTACCGCAAATCAGGATCTATTGAAGTATATTTTTGGGAATCAATAGTTGCAAATACTTTTCCCTTTATGCTAATTGAGTACTTTACATATCGCCCACTCCCTCTTTTTTCTATGAATTCTGCTTGTAATAATGCCTTAACTTCTCTTTTCGCAGTTATTAGGGACAATGATATTCCACTTTCCGTTAAATGCTTGTGTATCTGTGAAGACTGTAGGTCTGAATATTGTATTAGTATTCTGATTATTTCTGTTTGAATGTTAGTCATTTCTGATTCTTCGCGTAAGTTATACCTATCCTATCGTATCACGGTGACACGCTGGAGTCAATGAATTGACACGCTGTAGCTCGAATTAATCTGTTCGGAGGTTGGAGTCCCGCACCTGTAAGGGGGTGAGTGAAAGCAAGTCCACACCTTAATGTGTCCGCCTTTGCTCTTTGTGTCTCATTGGCAAATTGCCAGTTATTTATTATTTCTCTCACCGAGCAAGGCAACTATCTACTGAATTGATTGAGGTAATCTTCTTTACTTTGGTATCTTTCGTTGAAAAAGACCAAAATCCTGCATTCACACTCCTACAACTGTGTTCCAAAAGCTCTTGGAGTTGTGTCAACTGCTCACTTCCCCCTAATCCTGTTGGTTTAGTTTGGAAAACAACAACCGAGTCATAATCGTAGTAAAAGGGTGTCATCTGCGCTATTGAAATGGCGTACATTGGTGTTGGCAATTCCCATACTTTAACAATTGAGTTGCTTTTTAAATCTATTGTCCAAAGGGAAGTCGGCCGTGAAAGCAAAAAGCGTTGGTCTTGTAGGTAGACATAATCGGCAAAACCATCTTTTAAATCGTCACTTAATGAAGCTGCGATACTGTCGATATAGTCGGTTAAGTCGAACTTGCAGAAATCTCCATTCGTATTTACCGCTTGTATAGAATCTCCACGAGAGAAGGATCCTGCGAACATCGTAATCATTCGAGAATTCGCTAAATCAGTTTTTGTAAAGAGATCTTCGTAGGAACACGTGGGTATAATCGGCGAAGCCGACTCACTTGAAGTAACTATTTTGCCATCCAAGACCGGTTCTTCCTCGTTACTGTCACTAGTTAATTTCCCTACAAAGAACCCAATCGTTATCAAGACAATACTCGCAAATATCAATGCAGTCGTGTTTGTTTTCATTATGAAAATTATACACTACTTACTCTCTAGTTAATTTGAGGCTGAATTCTAGAATCGGTTGCAACTAATTGTGATGATTAAACCAGTATCTTACTATGCCCTTCTTCGGGCAAACCAATAACCAACCCCAATAACACCTACAGGCAGTACCACCCACCAATACCAAGAAGAATTACTCTTCTTTTCTGCTGATTTCAGGTTAGCTATTATCTTGTTACCCAAAACACTCGCCGATACCCTCTCTCCATTTACCTCAACATATATCTTCACATCTTCAGTCGGCATTTTTTCCAGGTAGATTTTGCCCTTTGCATCGGTTACAAATTTTTGATCATTGATAAAGACAGTCGTATAAGCAAGAAGGTTTCCGTTTTGATCAGTAACTTCAATCGAGTATACTTGAATTGTATCTGTGGGCGGTTTCAAATCAGTTAGCGTAATTGTTGGGGTTGTTTCGGTTGCAGTTTCGTCTGCTGGTTGTAACTCTGCAGGGAAGTTCTCTACACCAATCATTAGTTTAAGCAGTCTTGTTGCACTTTTGTTGCCTGCTCGGTCAATCGAATAGTACGAAAGTTCGACATATTGTCTAGGTAGTTCTTGAATATCAATTTCGTAATTACCTAAGCTGTTTGCATCTGTTGTGTTGTCGTTACCACCATATTTAAAATGAACAGTACTCTTTGCTTCTGTTGTTCCCTTAATATGTGGAGTCTGCGAGGTGAAGTAATAGAAGAGAGATGTTTTGTCTGGTACATTATCGATTAGGCCAAGATTAGTGATTTTGACGGTTGGTTTGGTAGTGTCGAGCACAATTGTATCACTCACTACCTCGGATTCATTGCCCGCTGCATCCTTGTATTTCACATATACGGGTTTTTCCCCATCAGCTCCGGTTAGTGTGAAGGTTTTGGGTGTATTATAAGCTTCCCAACTAGCTCCTGCTAAATCAGCAACTTCAGAAAGCAGCATATTGGTCACAGAGGTAGTAGCATCGGTAGCAGAAATGGATAAAGTAGTCGTTTTATTGTTGGTAAATAGTGCGCCAGCATTAATAGTAATGCTGCCCGTTGGTGAAACCGTATCAACAGTAAAGTAATCCGTTAACAATTCACCTGAATTGTTAGCTGAATCTACCGAGGTCACTTTAAGCTGATGACTTCCGTTTGATAGGTTAACGGAACAGGTAAAAAGTTCCTTAAATGTATCAAAAACACCGTCAGAAGGAGTACAACTATTGCTAACTTCTTCTCCATCAATTTTGTACGAAGCAGAAGTTATTGAGGAACCTGCTTTTTCTTCCCAAAGAACCGATTTCGTTACCACTGTATTAAATTTGCTTCCACTAATTGCTGAAGTCAAATAGTTTGTTCCATCCCCTTTTGATATTCCAATCACAGGTAGCGCATGGTTGTAAATTTGTGCGAAACTATATGAATCGCCATAATTAAACCCTATGTCTCCGTCAACATGCAGAACAGCCTCAATATCAAATGTGATATCTTCGTTGATTACTGTAGCACTCGTTTCCGTATACTGAGATCCAGCGTATGTGAAAATCTTGCTTGTCAAGTTATCAATTTCTGTGCGAGTATTATATTCAGAAGCAGTATAATGGATGCCATCACCTCGAGAAACGCCTACCAACGCGCCAGTATTAAGCGGAGGTACGGGTTGATCACCGTAATTGTACCTTATCTTGCCATTTGAATACAAAACAGCCTCTACGGTTACTGGATTACCCGTAGATGATTCCTCAGCGTTCCAAATAATACTTACATTATCACCGTTGTTTGCTACATAAATATCCTCGTTTGGCTGTCCTCCTCCATCAGTTCTCAGATCAGCACCTAAAGGAACTAAATAAGGCACATCATGCACCTCTGAGATACTCGACGTTCCTTCTTGGTAAACATAAGTTGTGTCTACTGCATCCCAATTAATATCCCGACCGCCCACAACGTATAAAATTCCTCCCACCGACTGAGCAACTGTACGGTGCAATTCTAACGGAAGCGATAGCCCACTATTCCATGTATGGAGAGCCGGATTAAACACAAATATATCATTTACAGAGTCCCAACTCTCGTCCGTACCTCCAATATACATAAATTTTCCGTTCATCACCGCAGTGGCTCCTCCTGCAAGCCTCTTTGGCATTGACGTTTCTGCCGTCCAATTATCATTTGTTAAATCGTATACGTAGAGTGTATCGGAAAACGGATTAGTACCACTAGTAGTTCCCCCAGCAACATACAATTTCCCCTGAATAAACTGAGCCGATGCTCCAGTTAGTTGAATATCGGGTGGAGGTGTCATTACCGTCCACGTGTTTGCCACTGGATCAAAAACTTCCATATCTAGTTGTGGGGCTCCATTTTCGTCAAATCCACCAAGCGCATAAAATTTGCCATCGTATACCGCCCCAACTGGTGATTTCCTTGCATAATTCATTGAAGTTTTTTGATTCCATAACTCTGTAGCTGGATCATATTCATAGACATCACTGGTCGCTGTCGATAATGTGCCCGTCCTGCCACCAAAAACATAGAACTTCCCGTTCATTACTCCACCAATGGTTTGACCATGCGCAACAGGCATGGAAGGTCCCGTCCTCCATTCCCCCGTCTCGATATTGTAGATATATAAGGCTCCAACCATATCCCAATTGGTGTTCACTGAACCTGTAATATAAATTTCGTTTCCAATAACACCACTTGAGGCAGCCATTAAAGTCCCCGGTGCAGCCGCTTTGCTCGTCCAACCAGGTTTATACCAATTAGCATTCCCCGCATCACCGAACAAGATCGTACCGTTCGGGCTTATCCTTATATTTGTAAAACTTGTTCCGTAATATGGGAATGAAAATGGCAAAGAATAGCTCCAGGCATCTTCATCCGCTTTCCAGTTTTGAGCAACACCACCTGGCGATACACCACTGTTCGGAGTAGTATTCGTAAATAAATCTTTCCAAGCCACGTGAACACTGTCGTCAGTTTGCTTGATAGATATTTTATTGGTTAGATCGCTCTTGCCTAAATCGGTCCAAAACGGAGCAATGAACGGCCCACAGGTTGTATCGTTTAATCCTCCCGTTGTTAAGTTACTACCAGAAATAAAACATAATCTGCCATTAGAACTTACCTGCACGGATCCAAAATCCTGGCCAAAAAATGGAAATTTAAAATTGTCCGTAAAAGTATATTGCCATGAATTATCATCCTCATTCCACACTTTATTCGCTCCATCATTGTTATAGTTGTCTGATGTCAATAATGTTTCAGTATAATCTCCTGCAATTCCACCAAATGCATAACCAGTAAACGTAAATGTTTCAGTAGTAATAATCGAAGGGAGTAAAGGAAGAATTGCTAGCTTTGGGGGCACTGTATCCAACACGATGGATGACGAGAAAATATCAGATTCGTTTCCAGCATAGTCCTTGTATTTAACATATAGAGTTTTGCTTCCGTCGTAACCTCCTAATGTTAATGTCTTATTCGCCTCATAGGTTACGTAGGAACATCCAAGAAAAGTTTCGTTGTCGCATACATTCATGTGGCTAACACCCGCTACATTGTCAATCGCCTGAAGGGAAAGCACTACATTGGGGTTGTTAGTTATAGTGGCTCCAGAATTTATTGTAATTGTTCCATTCGGGATACTTGAATCAATTTTTATCAGTAGGTCGTCTGATGCTATCGAGATATTCCCCGCTATGTCGGTTTGCATAGCATTCATTGCGGAGTGAACGGCTTCAGAAAGAACGGAAGAAGTTATTGTGACCGTAGAGGCCACACAGTCCCCTGTTCCCACAAGGTTTGCGTCATCATATAAACTAACGATTGCGCCATTTTCACATGAGATGGCGAAATCTGGGGTATTATCGGAAGTAATATTGTCAGTTGTTTCTGCACTGTCCGTATCCTCTGTCATATCTGGAATACCGGGGGAAAGGATTGTACTATCTACCGTTATCGAAAGATTACCCGAGGCAACCGAAATATTGCCTATTTCATCTGTTTGCTTCGCGCTTATAGTAGCATGCACAGCTTCGGAAAGAACAGCAGAGGTAATGGTCACTGTCGAAGCGACACAAGTTCCTGTCCCAATTGCCGTTGTATTGTCGTACAGAGTAACCGTAGCTAGTGTCTCGCACGAAATAGTAAACTCTGGGGTTGTATCAGAGGTAATATTATCCGTTGCGGATGTGCCACTATCGGAAGCGGCAGTCAGGTCTGGAAAACCTGGTGCTGCAGGTGGAACATTATCAATATAACTTACGTCTGTTCTGGTAATTGGGGCTGCCGTGTCGCCAAAAGTATCAGTTCCCTCAAAGACAAAAGTATATGTAGTGCCAGAGACTAAATCAGAAACATTTGAGGTACAGCTATTAGTAGTATCTGAAAGATCAATTGTGTGAGCGCCTGCATTTAATGCGGTTCCCCGAAATGCACAAATATGTGGTGAATTAGCGTCATCCGCTCCAGAGGTTCGGGTTATGGTGATTGAACCTCCTGCCAAAGCTTCACCCGCTGTAAAGGTGATGTCAGAAGACGATGTTATTCTATTAATTGTTGTGGAGGACAAAGGAGTTATGGAAGAAAGTATCAGTCCATCGAAAATTTTAACGGTTAAACCCTCATCACCTGAATTTTTAAGTCCTTGCATCGTTATAGTTTCGCCTACTAAAGAAGTAGTTAGAGAAGACGAGTGCCCAGCTGCGTATATTTCCTCTTCGTTGACCGCTAATGCATTCACTGTATCCGTCCCTGTTCCACCAAGCCATTGGCCCCAATTTAGCGTTGGTGTTACCCCGTCAGCTATTTCTACAACAAAACCCTCATTACCACCACTGTATGAACCTTGAAACGACACTGGTTCCCAACTTGTACCATTTGAGGAATACCCACCAGCATAAATCTCATCGACAATGACTGCTAGGGTGTAAACCATATCCGTCCCAGTTCCACCTAGCCATTGCCCCCAGTTTAGTATTGGTATTACCCCGTCAGCGATTTCTACCACAAAACCTTCAGTACCACTTATTGTTCCCTGAAATATTACCGTTTCCCATGAGGTAGTACTGTTAGAGTATCCACCTGCGTATATTTCATCTCCAATCACCGCAAGTGCATAGACAATATCATTCCCAGTC
>PFQB01000084.1 GCA_002793355.1 Candidatus Dojkabacteria bacterium CG_4_10_14_0_2_um_filter_Dojkabacteria_WS6_41_15 | reverse complement strand
CAAAAGATAAAACACCCGTCCCAGACGACGTCAAAAAACTCATCGACGAACAAATCGCCGAAGGCTCAACAGAATCGGCAGCAGATACGCTAGCAGTTCCAAAAGCCATAACAGAAACCGACGAGGAATCAGACGACTATAAAACAGCCACTGGCGACCTTGAAATTGGCGAAGATTCAAACGGTGGCATCAACGACATGCTCACGACTGGTGCTGGACTGAAATCGGGTGACACGGTCAATATTTCGATTATTGACGAACTGAAGAAAGATTTCATCGACTACGCAATGAGTGTTATTGTCGATCGTGCCATTCCAGATATAAAAGACGGACTTAAACCATCACAACGCCGCGTTGCAGTTGCCATGCGTGATCTTACGCTGTGGCCAGCAGGTTCCACCAGAAAGTGTGCAAAAATCATTGGTGAAGCAATGGGTAACTACCATCCACACGGCGATCAAGCCATTTATCAAACACTCGTTAATATGGTGCAACCTTTCACCATGCGCTATCCTTTGGTACACGGCCAAGGAAACTTCGGTTCTATCGATGGTGATATGGCAGCAAGTATGCGTTATACCGAAGCAAAATTCTCTAAAATTGCGGTCGAACTCTTAAAGGATATTGATAAAGGAACCGTTTTGTACCGCGTCAACTACGATGGAACACGAAATGAACCAACAGCGCTTCCGGCTGCATATCCAAACCTTCTTGCAAACGGCACCAGCGGTATCGCTGTAGGTATGGCCACAAAGATACCGCCACACAACCTGGGCGAACTTATCGACGCGCTTATCATGATGATAGAGCAAGGCAACACCTGGGAAGGAAAAGCCGCCTACAACGCACTTCGTAACATGAGAGAGCAGAAGAGCCGCGTTCCGCAACTTCTTAGTTCTGAACCCTTTGAATACTGGGAAAACTATATTCTTCCGGCCGATCCATTGTACAAAGAGAAAGTAGCCGCGCTGCAGATTTTTGTAAAAGAGGGTAGAGTAGTCGAAAACATCGAGGAACTGGGCTTTAATCGTGCACTTTTAGAAGAATTAGCAAAGGGCTTTACCGGAGCACCAATACTTGCGTTGTATCCAAAATTCACCTCGCTAGTAACGACGCAAGATTTAATGCAGCATATTAAAGGTCCTGATTTCCCAACCGGTGGACAAATTTATAACCAAAAAGAGATTCTCAGTTGCTACGAAACCGGCAATGGTCGCGTTAAGATGCGTGGCGTGATGACCGTCGAAGAAAACAGCGCGGGCAGACAAGCAATTATTATTACCGAATTGCCCTTCCAGGTCAATAAATCCATTTTAATGGAGCAAATTGCACAATTAGTGCACGACGGAAAAATTGAAGGCGTTAAAGACCTACGCGACGAGTCCTCCAAGAACGAAATTCGCATTTATATCGAATTAAAGGCTGGATACTCGCCACAAATCATCATGCAGAAGTTGTTCAAGTTCACGCCAATGCAGATGAATTTCAACTCGAACATGATTGCATTGGTCGACGACGAACCACGAACACTCAATCTCAAGAAAATGCTCGAATTGTACTTAGACCACCGAATGACCGTTATTATCCGCAAGCTTGAGTTCGAATTGGCCAGAAACAAATACGATGCCCACATTTTAGAAGGTTTATTGAAGGCGTTGGATTTTATCGAAGAAGTTATAAAGGTTATTCGTGCCTCAGAGAATCAAGATGTCGCAAAAGTAAACTTGATGGAACGCTTTGACCTTACCGACGTGCAGGCACAGGCGATTTTGGACATGCCGTTGCGACGTCTCGCAGCACTAGAACGCCAGAAAATTCAGGACGAATACAACGGCTTATTGGAAAATATCAAGCACCACGAAATGTACCTAGCAAAAGAGTCCATGATTTTGGAACTTGTTAAGACCGACTTGCTCGAAGTAAAAGAAAAGTTTGTCGACAAGCGCCGAACCAAAGTTTACAAGGGAGACGTCGATGAACCACAAGAAGAGGACATGATTGCGAACGAACCAACCTTTGTGACCATCAGTAAAACCGGCTATATCAAGCGCGTTGATCCAGAGGAATACCGTTTGCAGCATCGCGGAGGAAAAGGCTCTATCGGTGCAAAACTGAAAGAAAATGATTACGTCAACCACGCACTCTTGTGCAACACGCACGATAGACTGCTAGTATTTATGTCCGATGGCAAGGTCTTTAAACTTCGTGGCTACGAGATTCCAGAAGCAAAGAAAATCGCAAAGGGCTTACCAATTGTGAACTTGCTACAAATTACTCCAGACACACAAGTCAGTTCATTGCTTTCGTTACAAAGCCGCGAAAATGGTAAATTCATTACCATGGCGACTGCGCGAGGAATCGTTAAAAAGACTGACCTATCCGAATATGAAAATATTCGCCGGAACGGACTAGTTTCCATCGTCTTAAAAGATGCTGACCACTTGATTCAAGCACAATTAACCACCGGTGAAGATGAACTAATCCTCATTTCCCAAAAAGGAAAATCTATTCGCTTCACCGAAAAAGAAGTAAAGGAAAGTGGACGAAACACCATGGGTGTTAAGGGCATTGGCCTCAAGAAAGACGACGCCATTATCTCCTTTGACATTGTCGTCAACAATAGTGATTTGCTGCTGACCGTTTCTGCGCAAGGCTTTGGCAAATGCACTGCGCTTCGTGAATTTAAGCAACAGCACCGTGGTGGTTCAGGAATCTTTGCTGCAAAGATCGG